>JAJYLS010000130.1 GCA_021787555.1 Acidobacteriota bacterium
GCCATCTTCCGCGCCAGCGTCTGCCAGCTCGCCACCTGCCGCAGATAAACCAGCCGCTCGGTGCTTTCCTGTAGCCGGCTCGCCATGTTATTGAATGCGCGAATTGCGCGTCCGATTTCGTCCTCGCGCCGCTCCTTCACCCGCGCGTTCAAATCTCCCGCCGCCAGCGTCACCAGGCCCGCGGTCAATTGCTGAATTGGCCGGCTCACGCGGTGCGCCAGGTAAATTAGCAGCCCCAGCGACGCCACCCAGAACGAAGCCGCCATCAGAACATAGGTCAGCTTGAATCCCCGTTGCAGATCGCGTCCCCGCGCCGCATCCACCAGCGCACCGGCTTCGCGGATCTCTTTAGCCAGCCTCTCCATGGCCACGCCGAGGTGGGACGAATACGCCCAGACTTCATCGCCGTGCCGCACCAGGTAATCCAACCGGTCGCCCTGGTGCCCCGCCAGCACCCAGCGCTCGCCCTCGCCGCTCGCCGCGAAGGCCTTCACCGCGGCGGGCCAATTTGCCTTCCCGGCCGGCGCATATTTGACCGGCCGCGCCTGCCCCGCCAGCACCCGCTCCTTCAGGTGCTCCCGCTGCCGCTGGTAAAACTCGAGCCCGGTGCGATGCAGCGCTTTCGAAAGCGCATCCAATTGGTTCGTGGTCGAGAAATCCAGGCTCCGGTCCAGCAGCGACGTGGTGATCCACACCGTCGCCGCCAGGGGTGCCAAAGTGACCGCCAGAAATACCACGATCAGCCTGTTCCGGAGGCGGTTCACCAGCTTCGAGTCCTGCGGCTCGTAATGCGCGGCAGGTCGCGAAGGCGCAGTGGACCCACGTTGCGCGTCCACGAGGCGCCGTCGGCGCCCGGTTTGCGGCTGAAAATATCGATCAATCCGGTCAGGCTGATGCCCGAATCGCCCAGAATCTCGGACAGGTCCTTGCGGTCGGCGGCCCGCAGATCGAACCGCAGCCAGAACGGCCGGTCCGGCGCCAGCCCCAGCGCGCTGATCGCCAGGTTATTCATGCACCACATCTCGGCCTGCGCCGCCGTCATGTGCGAGTGGGAGCGCGCCGCCGCACCCGACGGCGACCCCGGAATGGTCACCGCGAACTTCTCCTCCCACAAGTCGTAGCTCACGACGAGCCGCTCCGGAACCCGGCGAAAGACGGTGCCGCGATCGTCGCTGAACAGCGTGAGCTGGGAAACGAACACCACCGTCGCCCCGTCCTGTAGGCGCTCCAGCGGCCGGCCCGTCAGGAAATGCAGGCCCGGAGCCGCCACGTGCAGATCGTCGCCGTCAAAGGTGACGGCCAAGTCCTGGGACGCGCGCAGATTGAACCGGAAGACACCCATCCCCAGGCCGGCCAGAAGCCAGCTTCGCCGGGCGATCTTCCTGTCGCGCGCATCCAGCGCCATCAATAATTCATGCCCACCATAAAGATCGGGTCGATGTGTCCTACGCCTAACGGAAACGCCACCGCCACGGAAAACGCCCCCTGCCGCAGCCCAATGCCGGCCGAGTGCCTGAGAACCGCGGCGTCCGCCCGGTCCCAGATCGATCCGGTATCGTAAAACGCTTCAAAGAGCCCGTAATGATACTCCACCGAATTGGAGATCATCCGGCTCCCTCCAAACGGATCCAGATCGTATTTATTCCAGCCGCGCAGCGTAGTGCTATTGCCCAGCACGAAGCGCTCGAACAGCGGCGCCCGGCCGGCGATCAGCCCGCCCGCGAAATCTTCCACCACCGCGCTCTTTCCGCGGCTCAGCTTGTACCTTAGCACCCATTCATGCCGCGTGTAACCGAAATCGCTGCCGAGGGCGCCGGTGGCCGCCCGCAGGCTGTACGCCGCGTCGAAATCCGCCTGGTTTTCCGAATCCTCCAGCGCGCGGTGATACCGCACCGTGGAAACGATTGCATTGGCCGCCTGGAAAGCGCCCGCCGGCCCCTCGTCCTGGAAACTCTGGAAGCTCGCACCCACGCTCACCGTCAGCGGCCGCGCCAGCACGAAGGTCACTTCCGGCTGCACGTACTCCCGCGACCGGTAGAGCCCGGACGTATCGCTCAACGGCGCCGGCGCCCGTTCCTGTGCGACCCCGTCCCACTGGTCGTGGAACGCCGCGAAATCCAATCCGAACTGCACCCGATCGCTGCCCAACTTCTTATTCTCGTACCGCGCCGTCACTCCGGTGTAGCGCTCGGCCAAGTCGTCGTTGTCGCTCACCAACCCGAACGTGAAAACGTGCTGCTTCACGGTGGCCGTACCTTGCACCGCTCCGCTCCATCCCAACACCGAATTATAGAGGACCTTGGGAATGGACGCTTCGAACCGCGAGGGCGGCAGCTTCACCTCGAACAGCACCCGGACGTATTGCGGATTGGCGCCGCGCATGACGTGGTGCTCCACCGTGCGCGCGTGAAATTCCTTGCGCAGCCGCTTGGCCGCCGCGTCCAGTTGTACCAGGTTCAGCTTCTGACCGATCAGCGAGATCAGTTCCTTACGCAGGCCTGAACTGATTTTTCCGTCCGGAGCCGAAGAGAGGTCCGCCGTCCAGCCGTTGGCCGAAACCGCCACATTTTCGACAGTGTACCGCGAGTTGACATTGATCTCTGAATCCTGGTTTCCGGCGAAAGCGAGGGCGCCGGAGAGGCAGAGCAGCCAGGCGAATTTCATACGCCCCCCGCTCGCACGCTGCGTGCCAACTCTAATTGATAGGAATAAAAAAGAAAAACCCGAAGTCCGATGTGACTTCGCTTCACAGGTGTGGAGATGGGAAAAGCGCTTGCCGGCCGCGTCTCCGCGGAGCCCGGCGCGCTGCGCGTCAGCTTACAGGACTTTCGCCAGCTCGTTCGCAAACGCGCTGCGGGGCGCCTGCTCACGGCCTCGTCCTCCGCGCTTCTTGCGGTCGGGGCGCTGTTGCCCGGCTTTGGCCTCTGCTTGTCCTGGGCCGCTCTTGCCTTTCGGCGGCTGCGCCGGATTGGCGCGCAACAGGCGGTCTTCGAGAGGGGCCCGGTCGAACCGGCGAATGATGGCTTGCATTTCATCCGCGGTGGGCGCTTCCACGAATGCGAAACCCTTGGATTCCTGGGTTTCGTGATTGCGGATCACTTTAATCGAATCGGCTACAAGATCTTCAGCGGTCAGCCACTGTTTAATGTCGTCAGCGGTGACCCAGGTGGGAAGGTTGCCAAGAAATACGGTAAAACCCATTCAGTTGATTTTATTACTCCGTTGGTTGGATTTGCGGCACTTCAAAGGGAGGATTCCGATCTGCCACCTAGATGTTATCAGAGTGTCGAGGGCGTTTGCAAACGGTTCGCGAGGTGCCGCTATTCTATTGGATGCTGCTGCCTGCGCATCCGCTTCAGCGCCAGCGAAAGCGCGCACAGCAGCGCGCCGCCAGCGAGCATCAGCGCCTCGGAAGACGGTTCCGGGACCGGCGGCGGATCGAGATAATCGGTGCCGGTGGCCCACGTCCCCACCATCAAACCGCCGCCCGAGAGCGTCCCGTTTAAATCCTGCGTGAGCGTGTAGCCGGCGAGCCCCACCCTGACCGCCGTCGGCCCCTCGTTCTGAAGCGTGAGAATGGCGCTCGATCCCCCGCCGAATAACTCCTGCGACGCGTTGGCGGAAAGCGCCAGCGATCCCGAGATGGCCGAAGTGGGCCCGTCGTATTCCGCGCTTTGGAAGTTGGCGGGCACGAAGCTGAGCGGCCCCAGAAACGGAATCGCAAACCCGCCATCGGCGGTGCTGAGATTCGCGCTGAACTGGCCCGCTCCGCTCACCTCGGCGGAAACGAAGGTGAACTGCACCCGTACGGGGTACGCCGGCAAGCCGAACAGGCGGGCATCGGCGATAAAATTCGAGGCGGAAAAGGAGAACAGCAACGCATCGCCGGGGTTCAGCACCTGGACAGCGTTGGCCGAGACGTCGATGACCGTGCTGGCGCCCAGCGGCAGAGCCATGGCCGCCACCAGCCATCCCCGCCGCAAAAAGCTCATGCCGAATTGTATGCCGCTCCGCCTGGGGCGAACAGAGAAGAAAGTACCGGTACGAAAGCACCGCCCTTACGACATACCGGTTTTTCACCTAAGGGACTCGCACAAGGACGCACGACGATCTTTCGGGCATTCCGGAGGGATTGTGAAAAGCGATAAGAGCGGCCGGCAAATCGTTCAAAATGAAAGAGAGCTGAAATCGCTATGGCCACCAACCGCCGCAACATCCTGAAACTCATGACCGGCTCGGCGCTCGCCTCCGCCGCGCAGGCGCCCGCGCATGCCGCCGAGAGCGCGGCGGGCCGTCCCAATGTGCTGGTCATCATGTCGGACCAGCACCGCGCCGGTCTCACCCGCGCCACAGGTTTCCCCCTGGACACCATGCCCGCGCTCGACCGCCTGGCCGCGCGCGGCGTTCACTTTCACAACGCCTACACCACCGCGCCGCTCTGCGTTCCCGCGCGCATTAGCATGCTGACCGGCCGCTGGCCGCACGCCCACCGCGTCCGCCAGAACAGCGCCGCGCGCTACGCCTATTTCCAGAAGGACCTTTTCCATGTGTGCCGCGAAGCCGGCTACGCCACGGCGCTCACCGGCAAGAATCACAGCCACCTCACGCCCGACCGCGTGGATTTCTGGCGCCCCTACATGCACCTCAACGGCTGGATGCCGGAGAACCCGCCTAGCGAGTACGTCGAATTTCAAAAATGGATGCAGCACCTCAACCACGGCGATAGCCAGGTGCCCACGCCCTTTCCAGTGGAAGCCGAGTTCCCCTACCGCATCGTCTCCGACGCCATGGAGTTCCTCGACCGCACCGCGGACCGCCCGTTCGCCATGTGGGTCAGCTTTCCCGAGCCGCACAATCCGTACCAGGTGCCCAAGCCCTATTTCGATCTCTTCCCGCCCGATGCCATCCCACCGCGCGGCGCCGGGCCGGAGACGGCCGCCCAGAAAGGTTTCAAGTACCAGTGGCTCCAGCGCCTGGAAGAAAGCGTTTATCCAGGCTACCGGGACCGCTGGCGCCGCACCCGCTCGAATTACCTCGGCATGCTGCGCCTCATCGACGACCAGATCGCCCGCCTGCTCACCCATCTCGAATCCACGGGCAAGGCGCGCAACACCGTCATCCTGTATCTCGCCGACCACGGCGATTACTTCTGCGACTACGGCTTAGAGCGCAAGGGCGCCGGCCTTCCGGAAGTGCTCACGCGCATTCCCATGGTCTGGGCGGGCTGGAATGTCCAGGGCGGCAACCACGGCACCGCGTTCGTTTCCACCGCCGACGTGCTCCCCACGATCTGCGAAGCCATCGGCACGCCGATTCCCGTTGGCGCGCAGGGGCGCAGCCTCTGGCCCATGCTGACTGGCCAGGCGTACCCGCGCGAGGAATTCGCTTCCATCTATTCCGAGGTGGGCTTCGGCGGATTGTATTACGGACCCGAGGATGAAAAGAATGGCGTCATCAATCCGAAGTGGGGCCACGTCGCTGGCCCTCCCGGCGCCATCCCCACTTACGACGAGCTCAACCCGGTCACCCAGAGCGGCAATATGAAAATGGTCCGCCGCGGGGAGTGGAAGCTGATTTTCGACATGATGGGCAACGGCCGCATCTATAACCTCGCCCATGATCCGTACGAGCTGAACGACCTCTTCGGCAAGCCCGGAGCCGCGGAGATCCAACCGCGGCTGATGGCGGACCTGCTTCGCTGGACCATCCGCACGCAGGACGATCTGCCCATCGCGGCCTACCAGCCCAAGTGGGCGAAGCACGGCTGGTATGATAAGGCATAACGTCAACCAGAACCGGGACCGTACCGCTCTCTGGCGGTGAGCTTCTTCGAAGCGGCTCTGTGTCGGGAGGTCGTCTTGAAATCAGCCGTAACCCTGTGCGCCGTTGCTGCGCTCGCGTTTCCCGCGTTTGCCCAATCGCCCTACGAGACCGCGATCAGGAACCTGAAGTTCCGTAGTATCGGCCCCACCGTGATGGGCGGCCGGGTGGACGATTTCGCGGTGGTCGAATCCGATCCGCGCATCATCTATGTGGGCGCGGCTGCCGGCGGCCTTTTCAAGACCGTGAACGGCGGGCAGAGCTGGCAGCCACTCTTCGACGATGAGGCAAATCCTTCCATCGGCGATATCGCCCTCGCCCCCTCCAATCCCTCCATCCTCTACGTCGGCACCGGCGAGCCCAACAACCGCCAGAGTTCCTCGTGGGGCAACGGCGTCTATAAGTCGATGGACGCGGGCGTCACCTGGACCCATCTCGGCCTCGCGGCCACCCATCACATCGGCCGCATCGTGGTCCATCCCGCGGATCCCAACATCGTTTACGTCGCCGCTCTCGGCGACCTGTGGGGTCCCAATCCCGAGCGCGGCGTCTACAAGAGCACCGACGGCGGCACCACCTGGACCAAAGTCCTTTTTATTAATGACGACACCGGCGTTTCCGATATCGCCATCGATCCGCAAAGCCCGAACATCCTCTACGCCGCGGCCTACCAGCGCCGCCGCACCGTCTTCGGCTACGACGGCGGCGGTCCCGGCAGCGGGCTCTATCGCTCCACGGATGGCGGCGCCCACTGGACCAAGCTCGGCGGCGAAAAATTGGGCAAGGGCCTTCCCACAACCGGCGATATCGGCCGCTGCGCCGTTGATATCTATCGCGGGAATTCCAACATCGTCTATGCGCTGATTGAGCACTCGACCCTCGGCGGCGTCTACCGCTCGGAAGACAAAGGCGCCACCTGGACGCGCATGAGCGAGACCAATCCCCGCCCATCTTACTTCAGCCAGATCCGCATCGATCCCAACAACGACAAGAAAATCTGGCTCGGCGGCGTCAACATGTATATGTCCGAGGACGGCGGCAAGACCTTCGTCCAGACGCGGTTCCACGACGTCCACAGCGACGTGCACGCCATCTGGATCGATCCCGCCGATTCCGACCACATCCTCAGCGGCAACGACGGCGGCGTCTGGGTCACTTACGACAGCGGCCGCAACTGGCGCCACATTAATAACCTTCCGCTCGGCCAGTTCTACGAAATCGCTTACGATTTCCGGAAGCCTTACCAGCTCTGCGGCGGCCTCCAGGACAATTACTCGTGGTGCGGCCCCAGTTCCACTACGCAGACCACCGGCATTGGCAATGACAACTGGATCACGGTGCAGGGCGGCGACGGTTTCTACAACCGCATCGATCCCAGCGACCCGAACATCGTCTACGCCGAATCGCAGGACGGCAATCTCTTCCGCCGCGACCTCCGCACCAGCGAATCGAAATTCATCCGGCCGCAGGAGGACAACGACAACGCGCCGCGCTACCGGTTTCAGTGGAACTCGCCGCTCATGATCTCCCCCCACGCTCCCCATACGATTTACTACGGCGGCAACTATCTCTTTAAATCCACCGACCGCGGCGAGACCTGGACGCGCCTCGGTCCCGACCTCACCAGCGGCGCCGATCGCGACAAGCAGCCGATCATGGGTAAGGTTCCCGATGAGCACACGCTCTCCCGCGATGACGGCGTCGTCGCCTGGCCGTGCATCACCGCAATCGCCGAATCGCCGGCGAAAGCGGGCGTGCTCTGGGTCGGCACCGACGACGGCAACGTGCAGGTCTCGCGCGACGGCGGCAAGACCTGGACCGACGTCATTTCCCACATGCCCGGCCTGCCCAAGGGCTACCACTACGTCAGCCGCATCGAGCCCTCGCACAAGGACCCCGCCATCGCCTACATCGCTATCGACGACCACCGCAACGCCGACTACGGCATCTATATCTACCGCACCGCCAATTACGGCGATTCCTTCACCCGCATCACCGATGGCATCCCGCCGGATGCCGGCACGGTGCACGTGATCCGCGAAGATCCGGTGAACGAAAAACTGCTTTTCGCCGGCACCGAATTCGGCACGTTCGTCAGCTTCGACCGCGGCGCCAACTGGCATCGTCTGAAGAATGGCCTCCCCACCGTGCCGGTCTTCGATATTCAAATCCAGCCGCGCGATCACGACCTGATCCTCGCCACGCACGGCCGCTCGATCTGGATCATGGATGACATTTCCGCGCTCGAACAGCTCAATGACGGCGCGCTCTCGTCCGACCTGAAGCTGTTCGGCTCGCGCCCGGCCATCGAGTATAAGATGGCCAATTACCGCGGCTTCCTGGGGACCAGCAATTTCCTCGCGCCCAACGCGCCCAACGGCCTGGCGCTGGATTATTACGCCAAATCCGCCGGCGAGGTGAAAATCACCGTCGCTGATAAATCCGGCAAGAAGATCCGCGAACTGACCGCCAAAGCCGACGCCGGTGCGATCAACCGCGCCATCTGGGACCTGCGCTACGACAGCCCCATCCCGCCGGCCACGGTTCCGACCGCGGGCCGAGGCGGCCATAATGGCCGTGGTGGGACAGGCGCTTCGCCCGCCGGTCACTCAGCCGCCGGCCAGGCCGGCGCCGCGGGCGCATCCGGCTCCGCGACCACTGGCCCGCGCTCCTTAGGTAGCCGCGGCCCGCTCGTCGATCCCGGCGACTACACCGTCACCATTTCCGAGGCCGGCAAATCCGACTCCCGCACCTTCACCGTGGACGAAGATCCGCGCATCCAGGTTTCCGCTGCCGACCGCGCGCGCCGCCGCCAGGCCATCGACCGCCTGTACACCATGGCCCGCGAATCCGATTCCGTGCGCAAGAAGGCCGTCGCCATGAACCTCGCGCTCACCAGCCTCACCGAAAGCTGGAAGCAGCCTGGCGCACCCGCCATTCCGGACAACGTGAAGAAGGCCGCCACCGATCTCGCCGCGCGCGTGAAAACCGCCGCCGCCCGGTTCGAGAGCCCGCGGCGCAACTTCGGCAGCGCCGGCCCGCCGCCTCCTTACACGCCGCCGCCCATCACCCAAAAGGTGACCCGGCAGCTTTTCACCATCGATAATTATTCCGCCGCGCCGACCGCGCGCCAGATGTCGGACATCGACGAAGCCGCGGCCCAGCTAAAGAAAGACACCGCGCAGGTGGATCAGCTTTGGAACGAAGTTCCCAAGCTCAACACCATGCTCCGCGATGCCGGCGTCCCGTACGTCACGCCGAATCCCGAGGCCGTACCGCCGCCTACGTTCGGCGGCCGCGGCGACGAAAACTGAGTGGCGTTTCCGTTAGCCAACAGCCAACGGCCAGAAGCCAAGAGCTACTATTACACAACTCTTACACACTCCTGAGCGGGCCGCTGTTACGCTCGGAATATAGTGCTGTCGACTGTGAGTCCCACCAACTCTGAAATTGACATCGTTCCCATTCCCGGCCGCACCCGCATGAACTGGCCAACCGCCATCGTCCTGGTGCTGCTCCACATCGGAGCCGTGGCCGCGCTGTTCATGTTCAACTGGCATGCCTTCGCCATGGCCGTCTTCCTTTATTGGTTTGCGACGGGCCTCGGCATCAGCATGGGCTACCATCGCCTGCACACGCACCGCTCCTACAAGGTGCCGCTGGCGCTCGAATATTTCTTCGCCCTCTGCGGCACGCTGACGCTCGAAGGCGGCCCCATTTTCTGGGTGGCCACGCACCGGCTGCACCATCAACGGTCGGACCAGCCCGGCGATCCGCACTCGCCGCGCGACGGCGCCTTCTGGTCCCACTGCGGCTGGATCCTTTTCGGCGAAGCCAACCACAACAACACCCGCCTGATGTCCAAGTACGCGCCCGACCTGGCGAAGCACCGGTTCTACGTCTGGCTGAACAACTGGCACTGGGTTCCGCCAGCGGTTCTTGGCGTCCTGCTCTTCATGGTCGGCGGTCTGCCGATGTTCCTCTGGGCCGGCTGCCTCCGCATTGTCGCCGCGCTGCACGCCACCTGGTTGGTGAATTCGGCCACCCACATGTGGGGCGCGCGCCGCTTCGCCACCCGCGACGACTCGCGCAACAACTGGTGGGTGGCGCTCATCACCTTTGGCGAAGGCTGGCACAACAACCACCACGCCCATCCCACCTCCGCCCGTCACGGGCTGGCGTGGTATGAAATCGATCACTCCTGGATGCTCATCCGATTGCTGAACTTTTTCGGTATCGCGAGAGCGGTGCGCGTGGCCAAGGTGACCACGCGGCTGCCCGAAGAAGAAGCGGCGTAGCGGCTGCCCGCGGCAATCAAAAATAATACTTGAAGCCGAGCTGCACGTTCCGCGGACCGATCGCCGTGCCGTTGATCACCCCGAAAGCGTTCGATCCGAAAGCGGTGCCCGGAGCGGAAAACACCGGATGGTTGAACGCATTCTGAGCTTCCAACCGGAATTCGAAGTACTGCTTCTCCGTCGTCTTGAAGTCCTTGATCAGTGCCATGTCCAGCGTATTGAAGGCGGGCGAGCGCATGTTCAGCGTGCGCGGCGCCGTCCCCAGCGCATCGACCGCGGGCCGCGAAAAAGCCGCCGTGTTGAAGTAATTGTTCAGCCGGTCGTAGATAGAACCCGAGGTCGCCGGGTTGCCGATCAGGTTGGGCCGCTGCGTGCCGTTCCATATGTTGCCGCCTGCCTGGCTCACTTGCAGCGGATACCCCGATTGCAGCGTCCAGACGCCGCTGATCTCCCAGCCGCCGGCCGCCAGGTCCACCCAGCGGTTCACGTTGGAGCCGAAGTGGCGGCTGCGGCCGAAGGGAATCTGCCAATCGCCGGTGAGCACGAAGCGATGGGCCACGTCCATCTCCGAGAGCGAGCGCTCCAGGGCGAAGTTAAGCGGGTCCTGGTAGCTCGTCGTGCCGCCCAGCCACGTCAGGTTGCCGTCGGTCACCGAGGCGTCGTCCATCATCTTCGACCAGGTGTAGTTCGCCAGGACCGAGAGGCCGCCGGAGAACCTCTTCTCCCATTTGATTTGCAGCGCGTTGTAGATGGAATCGGCGGAATTGGGGTCCGAACCGCTCACGCCGTCGTACTGCGGCATGTTGCGCAGCAGCCGGTAAAGCTGAATGGTCGGCCCATTCATATTCACGGCCTTGGGATCGGTGATGATTCCATAGAAGGGATTCGGCACGAACGAGACCAACTGCTGGCGGGTGTAAGGCGCGTTGGGTCCCAGCCAGTATTGCGGCGGCAGCGGGCTCATGCTGGTGTAAGGCGCATAGAGGTGCGCGCCTTTGCTGGCCGTATAGTTGATTTCAATCATCGAATTCCAGCCCACCTCTCGCTCCACCGAAAGGTTCCACGAGAACATCTCCGGATTGTTGAGGTAGGGCGTGACCGTGCCCACGCCCAACCCCAGGTAAGTCATAGGGCCGAGCGAGTTGCCCGGAGGCGTCAGGATGCCCACGGGATACGGGTTCTCCAGGGTGGCGTATTGCGTCGCACCGCTGTCCAGGCTCCAGGGCACTTGGGAATTTGTGTTGAACCCGGCGCCGGTATGGCCGGCCACAGTTCCTCGCGAGAGCAGATAGAACACCCCCGCGCCGCCGCGAATCGAGGTCTTGTTGTCCAGCGCGTAGGCGAAGCCCAGGCGCGGCCCCAAGTTGTTGTAGTCGCCATCGAACGGGGAAGGGTGGCTGCCGTTGACGAATTTCATGTAGCCCATCAGGTTCATGCCCGGCACCGAGATTGGCGAAGGATCGGTCAGGTCCCAATAACTGTAGCGGTTCTCAACTTCCGTGCGCGGTATCTCGAACTCGTAGCGCAGCCCCAGGTTCAGCGTGAGTTTGCGCGTTACTTTCCAGTCGTCCTGCACGAAGAAGCCCCAGTACCCGGCCCGCGAAAAAGCCTTGGGATCGATATGGAAATTCGAGCCGTTGCCCCAGCCCAGCAGCATCGAAGCGAAACCGTTGCCCTGTGTGCTGCTGCCCTTGAACAGGTCCTCGCTGGTGGTCTGCGCGCCGAAGCCGAACTGCCCCGAGGGATAGCCGGGCTGCGCGTAATCCAGCCAGTTGTGCCGGTATTCCGCGCCCGCCTTGATATTGTGCCCTCCGATGGTCTTCGTCAGTGAACCCGAGAACTGGTGCACGCCCTCCTGCCGGTCCATGATCCACCAGCCTTGCGTGCCCGTGTACTGGTATCCCCCGGGGGCGAACGCCGGAAATACGTGGAACGTGGAATTGTCTGCCATGTACTGCGGCAGCCCCAGGGTGGTCTCGTTGAACGATTCGAACGGGGTGCGCCCGTAGTCCGAATAGATGAACCCATACGTGAAGGTCCACACCGTCGTGGCGTTTTGCATGAACGTAAGATCGCCGGCCGCCGATTGGGTATGCGTGAAGCTGGGGCCGTTGTACGGGTCGGCCGCCAGCAAGCTCTGATCCGCCAGCCCGAACAGGCTCACCGGATCGTTGGTGTTGCGGTCCAGGCTGTACCGGCCGCTGAAACGCAGCCGGTCGGTGAAGTTTTCGTCTACCTTGATCCCGAAATTCGGCTGCGTCGTGTTCGCGTTCACCCCCTGCTCGAACCAGTTGTTGATGTTCGTCAACGGATACAGGTTCTGGTTCGGCTTGGGAAAGTACTGCATGGCCTTGGTCGCCACCGGAGAGATCATCGATGCGGGAATGATATTGCCGGGAAACGGGTTCCGCTTGAGCGCCCCGGTGGAATCCGTGTACGTGCTGTACGGGTTGTACATGGTGATGAGCTGGCCGTTGCTGAAAAACGTCTTCGAGAAATCCCCGTTGCGCTGATCGAGTGTCGGGAACGTGGCCGTCTGGCTGGAAGGGCTCTTTTCTTTCGTGTATTCGTAGTTGGTGAAGAAGAACAGCTTGTTCTTGCGGATCGGACCGCCCACCACGCCGCCCAGTAGATCGCGGTGATAATAAGGCACCGGCGAGCCTGCCCGGTTCGCTACCCAACTGTTGGCGTTGAACGTCGAGTCGCGCAGGAAGTAATATGCGTCTCCGTGGAATTCGTTGGTGCCCGACCTCGTAACCATATTGATGATCGCCCCACCCGATTGCGCATACTCCGCCGAGAAGAAGTTCGTCTGCATCTTGAACTCCTGCACCGCGTCCACCGGCGGCACCCATTTCAGGTCCGTGGCTCCCGTGTTCTGTTCCGTGGTATTGACCAGCGCGCCATCCACCAGCACGTCCGACGTGGAATTCCGCGTTCCATTGGCCACGAAATTCGTGTTGGTCGTGCCCGGGTGTCCCACGGCTGCGACGACGCCGGGCGTGAGGTACAGCAGGCTCAGCGGATTGCGCCCGATGTTGGGCAGCTCCAGCATGTACCGGTTGCTGATCACCTGCCCCAGCGTGGCAATCGTGGTGTTCAGCAGCGGCGCCTGGCTGGTCACTTCCACCGTCGTCGAGACGTTGCCCACTTGGAGCGCCACGTTCAAGGTCGCCTGCTGCTGCACGTTCAGCGGGAAAGCGCTCCCGATGTATTTGTTGAAGCCCTTGGCCTCCACCGTCAGCGTGTAATTGCCCGGCGGCAAAGCCGTCATTACGTACCGTCCCGCCGCATCCGTTACGGTGGCATGCGGCACGTTCTGGTCGCTTTCCGTAATCGTCACGGCTGCCCCTGGAATGGCGGCGCCGCTCGTGTCGGTAACTACGCCGCGCACAGCGGCCGTGTAAGACGACTGCGCCCACACCGGGGCCGCAGCCAGAACCGTAAGAGAAACGAGAGCTGAAACTCCCCGTATTGACAGCACACTAACCTCCTCGTGGCGCAGTCAGACACATCTTCCTCCCGTGGCGCCGACAAGAGCGGCACCTCACCTAACCCGCTGCAATGGGGAGATTGTACGCCGAGCCGTACAAAAAATCCAGTAGTTTTTGCGGGAATTATTTACGATTATTTACGGGAGGATAATGACTCCGCCAGAATCCGTGCCGCCGCTTCCTTCCCGCGCTCGCCCACCTCTCCGATCGGCCCCACGCACGACGGGCAGCCCCCTTCGCAGCCGCACCCCGCCAACAATTCGGCAGCCTGCCGGAACAGTTGCTCCGCCAGCCGGAACAGCGGCTCGCTCTGCCCCACTCCGCCGGCATAGGCATCGTATAAGTAGAGCGTGGCGCACGCCTCCACCCCGGCGGTCGCGCGTTCCTCGCTCACGGCCACTCCCAGGTCCCGCGGATCGCACATCAGCAGCAGCGCGGCCACGGTGCGCAGCGCGTTCCCCAACCCGCTCACCCCGCCCTGCCGCTCCGCCGGGGTGAATTCCGCCAGCCGCTCCAGAAACGCCGCGGGAAACTCGACCCAGAAGGCGGTGGTGTGCATCTCCTGTTCCGGCATCGAGAGGTTCCCCGCCCCCACGTTCTCCATGGTGTAAAACTTGATCTTCTTGAATCCCACAATCTGCTGGTTCACCCGCACGTCTCCGTGCGCGCACCGCGCCCCGCCGGGCCACGCCGCGCCGTCCACTTCCTCCAGCGTCTTCACCTGCGTGTAATCGATGGCGTCGGTGTAGTAATCGCACTCCACCTGCTTGACGTACGCCTTCCGCTCCGCGTAGTCGAACCGCTCCACGTGATACTGCCGCGCCTCGTGCAGATAAATCGCCTTCTCGTGCAGCGTGGTCAGCGCCGTGGAAAACGCCACGTCCGCGATCACCCGCGGCTCGCCGGTGGTATCCACCACCACGAAATTATCGCTCGATACCGACCGCAAACTCGTGGCGTCCGCCGGATAGCTGTCCGAAGTCCAGTGCCACGCCCCCGCCGAATGGTGCAGGAATCCCTGTTCCTCCAGAAACCCGCACAGCTCGCCGGTCGCGTGCCGCCCGAATTTTTCGCCGTCGCGGATGGGTAGCTCGAAGGCCGCGCACTTCAAATGCGCCAGCAGAATTTCCAGGTTGTCCGGATTGATGTACGCGTGCTCCGGCGACCGCCCGAAAAAATACTCCGGGTGCTCGACGATATATTGATCCAGCGGCGCGCTCGACGCCACCAGCACCGCCGCCGCCGCTCCCTGCCGCCGTCCCGCGCGCCCCGCCCGCTGCCAGCTCGAAGCGATCGTCCCCGGGTACCCCGCCATCACCACGGCGTCCAGCGACCCGATATCGATCCCCAGTTCCAGCGCGTTGGTCGCCACCACCGCGCGCAGTTCGCCCTCGCGCAGCGAGCGCTCGATCTGCCGCCGCTCCTTGGGCAAATACCCGCCGCGATACCCGCGCACGTTGGCGGCCGCGTCTTTCAGGTACTTGACCAAGAT
>JAJYLS010000131.1 GCA_021787555.1 Acidobacteriota bacterium
TGGGCGACGAGTTCACGACGAACACGCCGCCTGTGCTGCAAATCAAGCTCGAAGGCACGGACCAGTTCTCGAAAGTGGTGATTGTCCGCGACGGCGAGATAGTCTACTCCACCGTGCCCAATCAGCCGCAGGTCTCCTTCGAATGGCGCGACGCGGCGCCCAACCGCGGCAAGACGAGCTACTACTACGTTCGCGGCGAGCAGAAGAACGGTGAACTGGTTTGGGCAAGTCCGATGTGGATCACGTACCGGTAGGTTACTGGGGCGGCAGGCGGCGCAATCGGCGCGGACTCGACTTCCGCGCCGATTGCCGGAATGCGGGAAGTTTCAGTTGGCGGCCGTGATGGTGCAGACGGTTTCGAAGGCTTCCAGGTGATTGTGGGAGGCGCTCATCAGGTTCGTGAACACGCGCTTGATATCGTACTTGTCAGTGCTTTTGAGGGCCGATTCCAGGTCAGAGATATCCTGCTTTTCGATTGTCACGCCGACTTCGAGGGCATCTTGCGGGGATTGAAGGCCCTTGGCAACCATTTGATTGTAGAGGGTGTTGAGCGCGGGATCGGTGTACACGCCCGCGGCGCTCTGGGCCGGGTCCGCAATTCCGTACCGGGTCAGCAGGGTGCCGATGGCGGCGAAGTGGGTTTCCTCTGCACTGGCGATATTTTGAAACACGGCGAGATTCCACTTCTCGAACAGCACCTTGTAAACGTCGCCGGCGAGTTTTTCTTCTTCGCGCATGTACTGGAGCCACTTCACCTCATCGGCGGTGGCCGGTTGTACGACGGGCGTGGTCGCGCCATAGCCGGAGCCGGGGGTTCCGCGCTGCGCCATGGCCGGCACGTTAAGGGTTAGGAGCAGGGCCGCGCCCATCAGAGCGGCGGCGATATGGGAACGATTCATCGGATTCATCTTTGAGATCTCCTTATGTTCTTCGGTCGATGGTTTCGACTTGCGCTGGAAATCGCACCTCCGTGGCCAAACGCGAAAGCCTGGCGGCAAACTGGCAAGTCATTCAGATAAATAAGGTTGAGGACCTGGAGCTACTGCGCGTCCAGGAATTCGGTGCGCACCTGTTGCGCGTGTGCCGACTTGCGCCACGCAGCGATTGCGCACCCGGGGTGCGGCTGCGATCGAACGCGCGCGGGATTATACTGAGCGATCTGAATTAAGGAGGTGAACATATGAAATCCCTCTATTGGATCGGCGCTGCCGGTATCGCCGCGCTGATGGTGGCGGGGCTGGCGTGGTATGCGCAGAACCGGAAAACGCAGGCACAATCGCTCACGATGCCGCACGCGATCAGCTTCGAGATCGTGATGGGGGCGGACCGCCGGCAGGCGTCCTGGGATGGCAGCATCAAAGTCTCGAGCGGGCAGATCGCCAGGATCGAGGGGCTGGAATTCGGGCCCTCCGACAGCACCAACGGCAAGACCAGTTGGAAGCTGCGGACCCGTCCGGCTCCCGCCGCGGGGCCGAAGAAAGCCGCCAAGGGCAAGAAAGCGGACCGGGCACCGGAAAATGGCATCCTCGTCTCGCTCACGGGCGCGGTGCCGGACACACGCATCGACGTTTCCACCGTCAACGGCAATTTCACCTTCACGCCGGCGCAGGCTCCGCTCGGCGTGCCGCTCGCTCAACTCGAAGGCCGCGTGCGCGTGGAGCGCGTACCCGACACGCTGGCCATCACTTCCTCGGACGAAGACCAGGATTACCCCGCCGCGGCGCAGACCGACGGCGAACTGCTGGTCGCCTTCATCGAATTCAGCCACAGCGATCGCTCGCTCGAAGGCCGCCAGCAACTGGAGGAAGCGCCCAAGAGCTTCGACTATCTGGCCCGCCCGGTGGGCGGAGACCGCGTCAAGCTGATGCGCTTCTCCAAAAAGGACCGCACCTGGAGCCAACCGGAGGATATCTCGCCCGCGCACGAGGATTGCATGCGCGCCGCCGTGGCGGTGGACGGGCAGCGGCGGCCATGGGTGGTGTGGTCGGCGAACCGCAACAACAATTTCGATCTCTACGCGCGGTACCAGGAGAACGGCCGCTGGTCGCCGGAAATCCGCTTGACCAGCGATGCCGGCACCGATGTCGACCCGGTCGCCGCGACCGATTCGAATGGCCGGGTATGGCTCGCGTGGCAGGCGTTTCGCGGCGGGAACCTCGAGGTGATGACCGCCGTCGAGGAGGGCAACCGGTTCTCGACGGAGCGCAAGGTGTCGTTCTCGCCCGCCAGCGATTGGGATCCGGCCATCGCCGCCGGGCCGGGCGGCGAAATCGCCATCACCTGGGATACCTACGATAAGGGCGATTACGACGTTTACCTCCGCCGCATGCATTACGAAGGCGGCATCCGCATGAACGCAGCCGTGCCCGTGGCCGCCAGCCAGAATTTCGAGGCGCGCAGCTCGGATGCCTACGATAACCAAGGCCGGCTCTGGGTGGCTTACGAAGCAGCCGCCGCCAAATGGGGCAAGGATTTCGGCCAATACGAACAAAGCGGCGTCTCGCTTTACCAGGGGCACGAACTGCACGTGAAATGCTTCCAGGGCGCGCAGGCCTGCGAGCCGGCGGGTTCGCTGGCGGATGCGCTGCGCGGCGTGGGCGGCAATAGCGGCCGCAACCTCAACCCCAGGAATCCCAATCAGGCCGCGTTTGCGCGCGTCACCGCGCGCAACAGCTTTCCGCGCATCTCCGCCGATGCTCAGGGCCACATTTATCTCACTTACCGCGCCAGTCTGGGCCAGCATACGCCGCCGGGCACCGCGTGGGTGCAGTTGATCACGTATTACGACGGTGCGAATTGGAGCCGGCCGGCCGCCATCCCGCACAGCGACGGCCTGCTGGACCTGCGGCCCGCCATGGTGGCCATCGGACCTTCCGAACTGATGCTGGTGGGAGTCACCGACCATCGCATCGGGTCGGTGGGGATGAACCGCCGCAACGCCGGACCGGAGGCGGTGAACTGCGATCTGTATGCCGCATCGCTGGCGATGGATGCGCCGGTGCCGGCCATCAAGGTGAATCCCATCGCCGCGGAGGCTCCCGCGCCGCCCGACGCAGGCGTGGCGGCGGAGCGCGCCAGCATCGAGACCATGCGCAACTACCGCGTCAAGCTGGAAGGCGCCAGCCTGCAACTGATGCGCGGCGAATTCCACCGCCACACGGAACTTTCCGGCGATGGCGGCAACGACGGCCCGATCATCGATGCCTACCGCTACCTCATCGACGCCGCCGACATGGATTGGGCGGGCTGCTGCGATCACGACAACGGCGGCGGCCGCGAGTACTCCTGGTGGCGCGCTCAGAAACTGACCGACGCGTATCACCTCGGCGGGCGCTACGTGCCCATGTTTTCCTACGAGCGCAGCGTGCGTTATCCCGAAGGGCACCGCAACGTGGTCTTCCCGCGCCGCGGTATCCGTCCGCTGCCCCGCCTTCCCAAGATGGACGACGATTCCGCGCCCTCGCCCGCACCGGACACGCAAATGCTCTACCGCTATCTGCGCACGTTCGGCGGCGTCGTGGCGTCGCATACCTCCGGCACGAACATGGGCACCGACTGGCGCGACAACGATCCGCAGCTAGAGCCCGCGGTGGAAATCTACCAGGGCGACCGCCAGAGCTACGAGATGCCGGGCGCGCCGCGGGCGCCCACGGCGGATAACGCCACCGGCGGATTCCGTCCGCTGGGCTTTGTTTCGCTCGCCCTGAAGAAGGGTTACCGGCTGGGCTTCCAGGCTTCCAGCGATCACATTTCCACGCACATGTCCTACTGCAACCTGTGGGTGACTTCCCGCACGCGCGAAGGCATCATGGAGGCCTTGCGCAAGCGCCGCGTCTACGGAGCCACGGACGACATCCTCGCCGACGTGCGCTGCGGCGCGCATTTCATGGGCGAAGAATTCACCACCAACGCTCCGCCGGTACTCCGTGTGAAGCTGGACGGCACGGACCGGTTCTCGAAGGTGGTGATCGTCCGCGACGGCGAGATCGTCTACTCGACCGAGCCGAAACAACGCCAGGTTTCCTTCGAATGGCGCGACGCGACGCCACAGCGCGGCAAGACGACTTACTACTACGTCCGCGGCGAGCAGAGCAACGGTGAGTTAGTATGGGTAAGTCCGATGTGGATCACGTACAAATAGCGGAAGGAGTTTCAGATATGAAAACTGCGATTGCCTTACTTCTGGCGATTTCGTGTGCCGGGGCGGCCGGCATCGACGGAAAGTGGTCCGTCGAGGTGATGCAGCGGAGCAAGAAAGCCGCGCAGGCCAAAAGCGTGGGGATGATTTTCGAGCTCAAGGCCAGCGGCGGCCAGTTGACGGGCTCGGTCACGGCCATGCAAGGCAGGCGCCCGCGCCCGGTCCCGATCGTGAACGGCAAGCTCGACGGCCAACATTTCACTTTCACGACGGTGCAGAATAATAGAAAGAAGGGCGGCAGCACGACACTCGAATGGGAGGGCACCGTGAACGGCGACGAAATCACCGGCACACGTGCGCGAAGCGGAGCACGGCGCGGCGCGGACTTTAACGGGAAGCGGCAGAGTTAGGAGGAGAGATAGTATGGCAACATCACGGCGTCATTTCCTTCACGGCGCCGGAGCGGCGGGATTGGGCGCGGCATTCGCACCGGCGCAGACCCGCGTTTCGGCGAACGACCGGATCCGCATCGCCACCATCGGGCATGGCGGGATGGGCAGCGGCGATACGCGCTATGCGCGGTCTGTACCGGGCGTGGAGCTTGTCGCGGTGTGCGACCTCTACGACGGGCGGCTGGAGCACGCGCGGGAGCTTTACGGCAAGGACCTGTTCACCACGCGCGATTACCGCGAGGTGTTGGCGCGCAAGGACATCGACGCGGTGATCATCGCCACGCCGGACCACTGGCACTCGCGGATCTCGTGCGACGCGCTGGCCGCGGGCAAGGACGTGTATTGCGAGAAGCCCATGGTGCAGCAGCCGGCGCAGGGCCAGGACGTGGTGGCGGCGCAGGCTTCGAGCGGCCGCATTTTTCAGGTGGGTAGCCAATACGTCAGCTCGCTGGTCTACCAGAAGGCGCGCGACCTCATCAAGGCGGGCGCTGTCGGGCAACTGAACATGGTGGAGGCATGGCTCGACCGCAACACCGCCATCGGCGCATGGGAGTATTCGATTCCGCCGGACGCCTCGCCCGCCACGGTGGATTGGGACCGCTTCCTCGGTAACGCACCCAAGGTTCCGTTCGAGGCCGTGCGCTTCTTCCGCTGGCGCAACTATCGCGCTTACGGCACGGGCGTGGCCGGCGACCTCTTCGTGCACCTGCTCAGCGGGCTGCACTTCGCCACCGGATCGCTGGGGCCGAACCGCGTATATGCCTCCGGCGGGCTGCGCTATTGGAAAGACGGGCGCGACGTGCCCGACGTCCTGCTGGCCACGCTGGATTACCCCGAGCAGCCCAGCCATCCCGCCTTCACCCTCGCCCTGCGCGTTAATCTCAAGAGCAGTATGCCGCAGGAGCAGTTCGGTTTCCGCTTCATCGGCAGCGAAGGCATCATCACTACCGGATACAACGATCTGACCCTCACGTCCACGCCGCCGGAGCGCGACCCCGGCTACACCATCGAGACTTTCTCCAAGGCCCTGCAGGCGGAATTCCTGAAGCAGTACCGCGAGAAATACCCGCCGGTGAAGCCTTCGGCGGAGGGAATGCGGCCGGACCGCGAGGAGCGCTACATTTCGCCCCGCGGTTTCGATGCCCACCGCGAGCACCATCGCGTCTTTTACGAAGCCGTGCGCAGCCGCAAGCGGCCCATCGAAGATGCGGTTTTCGGCCTGCGCGCCGCCGGCCCCGCGCTGCTCTCCAACACCAGCTACTTCGAGCGCCGCATCTGCCACTGGGACGCGGAAAAGATGCAGGCCGCGTAGTTCAATATTTCGTCAACTCTTCGAAATCCACGTTGCCGCCGGAGAGCACCACGCCGACGGAGGCAATCTCCGCGGGCAGCTTGCGGAACAGGACGGCGGCAGCCGCGGCGGCGCCGCTGGGCTCGACCAGGATCTTGAGGCGCAACAGGAGGAACTTCGCGGCGGCGCGAAGCTCGGCATCGCTCACCAGGATGACGCGCTCCACGAGGCGCTGCAAGATGGGGAACGTCAGTTCGCCGGGTTGCAGTGTGCGCAGGCCGTCGGCGATGGTATCGGGGTGCGCGACAGGGATGCGGCGGCCGGCCTGGAGAGAGAGGAAAACGTCGTTGGCGCCTTCGGGCTCGGCGGCGAAGATGCGGATGGCGGGATGGAGATCTTTGGCGATGGTGGCGCAGCCGGAAAGAAGGCCGCCGCCGCCGACGGGGGTGATGAGGGCGTCGAGAGGTCCGGTCTCTTCGAGCAACTCGAGGGCGGCGGTGCCCTGGCCGGCCATGATCAGCGGGTGGTCGAACGGGGGGACCAGGGTGGCGCCGGTGTCTTTCAGAATGGCTGCGGCGAGGGCTTCGCGGCTTTCGGTGAAGCGGTTGTAGGGGACGATCTCGGCTCCGTAGCCGCGGGTGGCTTCCATCTTGGAGCGCGGCGCATCTTGGGGCATCACGATGGTGGCGTGCGCGCCGGCGTGCCGGGCGGCGAGCGCGGCGGCCTGGGCGTGATTGCCCGAGGAGTAGGCCACGATGCCGCGCGCGAGAGCGGATTCGGGAAGCGAGAAGATCATGTTGGACGCGCCGCGAATCTTGAAGGCGCCGGTGCGCTGCAAATTTTCGCATTTGAAGAAGACGTGGGCGCGGGCCTCCGCGTCGAACCCGGAGGAGGTCATGACGGGTGTCCTGCGCGCCAGCGGGCGGATGCGCTCGGCGGCGGCGCGCACGTCGGCGGCTTGAATGGCAAGGGGCATGGTTTGAGGATAGCGGATTATGGGGCGGTATGGCTGATTGAGCCATACAAGTATGGCATACTCGTACGTATGAAGAAGACTTTCAATGTCGATGAAAAGCTTCTCCGCGAGGCTCGCGAAGCCTGCGGCGCGGCAACCGACACGGAAACGATCCGACAGGGGCTGGAAGCGCTCATCCGGCACGCCGCATACCAGGAGCTGCGGACATTCCTCGGAACGGAGCCGGACGCCAAGGACGTGCCGAGGCGGCGTGAACCTCCGGCGAAAAAGCGCAGGCGGGCTGCCTGAATGGTGTTGGTTGACACCTCGGTTTGGATTCGAGGCCTCGCCGGCCAGCCGGCGTACAAGCCGGAACTGGACAGGCTAATCAATCTGGAACAGGTGGCCGGACATGACCTCGTATATGGAGAACTCCTGGCCGGCGACCGCGGAGGCCGAGCCCGGCTGTTGAGTCGATATGAGCTTATGCATCAGGCGAGGGTGGTCCGGCATGCGGAGGTGGTCGCATTCGTTCGGGGGCGAAATCTGTATGGACTGGGGCTCGGCTGGACCGAACTTCACCTGCTGGCGTCCGCGCTCGTGGACCGGTTCCAATTGTGGACCGCGGATGCGCGCTTTGCCGCCGTCGCGGCCAAGTTCGGCATCGCCCATAAGGCGCCGGTCCGGTGACGGCTTCGTCCTACAATTGATAGCGGAGGGTGAGTGGAGAACCGCGAGATTGCGCACTGCCTTTGGGAAACGGCCGACCTGATGGAGATTGCGGGTGAGGATTCGTTCCGCATCCGCAGCTACCGCAACGCCGCGACCGCGATCGAAGGCTATCCCGAGCGCATCCTCGACATCCTGAACGACCCGGAACGAAAGGTCACGGACATTCCCGGAATCGGGAAGGGGCTGGCGGCGGTGCTGGGTCAGATTGCGGCCACCGGCTCGTGCGAGCGGCGCGATGTGCTGCTCGAAAAATTTCCGCCGACCGCGCTGGAATTTCTCAAGATCCAGGGCCTCGGTCCGAAAGGCATCGCACTCATCTTCGAACACTACCGCATCAGCACCATCGACGAGCTCGAGCGCCTGTGCCTGGAGCAGAAGCTGCGCGTGCTGCCGCGGATGGGGGCGAAGCTCGAAGAGAAAGTGTTGCGTTCCATCGCGCAGTACCGGCAACGCAGCGGGCGGTACCTGCTGAGCTACGCCGAAAGCATGGCGGCGGAGCTGATGGATACGCTGGCCAAGGTGCCGGGAGTCGAGCAGATCACACCCGCCGGCAGCCTCCGGCGCGGACGCGAGACGGTGGGCGATCTGGATCTGCTGGTCACCGGACCGGCGGCAACGGCGGCGCTGGAGGTGTTCGTCAAGTATCCGCGCGTCGAGGAGGTGCTGGGGCGGGGCGAGAACAAGGCCAGCGCCAAAATCGGCCGCGAGGGGTTGCAGGTGGATGTGCGCGCCCTGCCGCGCGAGAGCTTCGGTGCGGCCATGCAGTACTTCACCGGCAGCAAGGACCACAACGTGGCGGTGCGCACGCGCGCCGTGAAAAGGGGGCTGAAGCTCAGCGAGTACGGGCTGTTCCGCGCGGAGGACGAGGCGCGCATCGCCGGCGAAACCGAAGCGGGCGTCTACGAAGCGCTGGGCCTCGACTGGATCCCGCCGGAGCTGCGCGAAAATTGCGGTGAAATCGAAGCCGCGGAAGCGCGGCGATTGCCGGAACTGATCGAGGTGAAGCAGATCCGCGGCGACCTGCACATGCACACCACCGAGACGGACGGGCGGGCCACGCTCGAAGAGATGGCGGATGCCGCGCGCGAACTGTGCTACGAATACATCGCCATCACGGACCACTCGAAGGCGCTGGCGATGGCCAACGGCCTGGACGAGAAGCGGGCGGTGGCGTTTGCGAAACGCGTGCGCGAGATCAACCGGAACGGGTTGGGCATCCGCATCTTCTCCGGCCTGGAATGCGACATTCTCAAGGACGGCGCGCTCGACCTGGCGAGCGACGCGCTGGCGGAGCTGGACATTGTGATCGGCAGCGTGCACAGCCACATGAACATGGAAGCCGCGGAGATGACCGACCGGCTGCTGCGCGCGCTCGAATGCCCGCAGTTGCGCGCCCTCGGGCATCCGACCGGGCGGCTGCTGCTGCAGCGCGATGCCTTCTCCTTCGATTTCGACCGCGTGATCGCGGAGGCCGTAAAGCGCAGCGTGTGGCTGGAGATCAACGCGAGCCCCGAGCGGCTGGACCTCAACGGAGCGCTGGCGCGCAGCGCAAAGGCGAAGGGCGCGAAGTTCATCGTCTCGACGGACTCGCACCATCCGCGGCACCTGGCGTTCATGCGCTATGGCGTGGTGACCGCGCGTCGCGGCTGGCTGGGGCCGCGCGACGTGATGAACACGCTGCCGGCCGCCGAATTGGCCGAGGCGCTCAAGAAAAAATCATGAAAATCACATCTTCCCTGGAAGTCTATAAGTGCAAACTGTTTCGTGTAACCGAGGACAAGGCCGCCGATCCGAAAAACGGGTTCGAGATCCAGCGCTCCGTGGTGCGCCACGGCGGATCGGCCGTGATGTTGGCGGTGGACGAGAAAAAACGCGTGCTGCTGGTGCGCCAGTTCCGGCTGCCGGCGGACCGCTATCTCTGGGAACTGCCGGCGGGCAAGCTCGATCCCGGGGAGAAGCCGCTTCAGGCGGCGCGGCGGGAACTGATCGAGGAGACCGGCTACCGCGCGCGAAAGTGGACCAAACTGGTTTCGTTCTATGTCAGCCCGGGATATGTGGGAGAGAAGATGACCATCTTTTTGGCCACCGGTCTCACCGCGGGCGAGGCCACCCCGATGGACGATGAACAGATCGAAGCGCGCTGGTTCAGGCGCGCGGAGATCGAGCGCATGATCCAAAAGGGGAAGATCGAAGACGCGAAGACCATCGCCGGGTTCCTGCTGTGGCGCCGGCGGTGAGCGCCAATTCAGGACGCTAGAATCCGATTTCCGCTCGGGCGAGGGACGGGAGTTGGCGTTCCAAAACCCGACAGGCCCGGGTTGCAACCGGAAAGACATCCAGCGGGGCTAAAACGTGTACAGCAGCGTGCCGGTGGGCGGTTCGGCAGGGGCGCCGGCGGCGACCACGGCTTCGCCATCGGCGGGCGGAGCAGCGGGGTTCACCTGGCGGTAGTAGATCCCGGTCTCGCCGAGATAGACTTCCAAGTCCGCCGGGCGCGGCAGGCTGCCCTGGATCAGCGCCTCGGAAAGCGGATCCTCGATGTACTTCTGCAACGCGCGGCGCAGCGGGCGAGCGCCGTAGCTGCGGTCCGAGCAGGTCTTTTCCAGAATGTACTTGGCCGCGTCGGGCGTGAGCTGGATCTTCACCTGCTTCGCCACCAAGTTGCCATTGATCTGTTCGACCATCAGGGAGATGATCTTGAGCAGGTCGTCGTCGGTCAGCGAGCTGAAGAGGATGATCTCGTCGAGGCGGTTCAGGAATTCGGGATTGAACGCCTTCTTCACCTCGCTGCGCACCATCTCCTCGATTTTTTCCGGGATGCCTTCGCCGGACGGAGCGGAGAACCCCAGATGGCCGCGCTTCTCGAGGAAGCGCGCGCCCAGGTTGGAGGTCATCACGATGATCGTGTTCTTGAAATCCACCTGGTTGCCGAGACCGTCGGTCAACTGGCCGTCTTCGAAAACCTGGAGCAGGATGTTGTAAATATCCGGGTGCGCCTTTTCGATTTCATCCAGCAGGATGATCGAATACGGGTTGCGCTTGACGCGCTCGGTGAGCTGGCCGCCCTCTTCGTAGCCCACGTATCCGGGAGGCGAGCCGATGAGCTTGGAAACCGAATGCTTCTCCATGTACTCGGACATATCGAAGCGGACCAGGCTCTTCTCGCTGCCGAACAGGAACGCGGCGAGGGCGCGGGCGACTTCGGTTTTACCGACGCCCGTGGGGCCCAGGAACAGGAACGAACCGGCCGGCCGGTTGCTGGCCTTCAGGCCGGCGCGCGAGCGGCGGATGGCGCGGGCCAGCGCGGAGATGGCCTTCTCCTGGCTGATGACGCGCTTGTGCAGCTCTTCCTCGATGCGCAACAGCTTGGCGATTTCCTCTTCCTTGATGGAAGTCATCGGCACGCCGGTCCAGCGGGCTACCACTTCTTCGATATCGTCCTTGGTAACGCAGCCGGTCGACGTGTCGTCGAGATTGTATTTTTCGCGGAGCTGGCGCATGTTCTCGCGCTCCTTGCGCTCCTCGTCGGAATAGAAGCGCGCCTTCTCGAACTCGTGGTTGGCAATGGCGTTCTCCATGCGGTGCACGATGAATTTGATGCGCTTCTGAATATCGGCCAGTTCGGCGGGCAGAGTGGTCTGGCGGAGCTTGACGCGGGCGCCGGCTTCGTCGATCAGGTCGATGGCCTTGTCCGGGAGGTAGCGGTCCGGAATGTAGCGGCTGGAAGTATAGACGGCCGTTTCGATGGCATCGTCCGCATAGGCGACGGCGTGGAATTTCTCGTAGCGGTCCTTGATGCCGAAGAGGATCTTGACCGCATCGGCTTCGCTGGGCGGTGGAACCTTGACCGCCTGGAAGCGGCGTTCGAGCGAGCGGTCCTTCTCGATGGACTTGCGGAACTCCGACGGGGTGGTGGCGCCGATGCACTGGATTTCGCCGCGGGAGAGCGCCGGCTTGAGAATGTTGGCGGCATCCAGCGAGCCTTCGGCCGAGCCCGCGCCCACCAACGTGTGCAGCTCATCGATGAAGACGATGGCGTTCTGGTTCTCCATCAGCTCCTTCATGATGGTCTTGAGGCGCTCTTCGAACTGGCCGCGGTACTTGGTGCCGGCCACGATCAGCGAAAGATCCAGAGCCAGGATGCGCTTGTCGGCCAGGAACGACGGCACATCGCCTTCGGCAATGCGCTGCGCCAGGCCTTCGACGATGGCGGTTTTGCCCACGCCGGGCTCGCCGATCAGCACGGGATTGTTCTTGGTGCGGCGGCACAGAATCTGCACCACGCGCTCGAGCTCGTAGTCGCGCCCGATGAGCGGATCGAGGGACGCATCCATGGCAGCCTGGGTGAGATCGCGGCTGAATTCGGCCAGCAGCGAGCTTTCCTTGGGACGGGCGGAAGCGGCCTTCTCGCTCGCCGAACGGGCCAGCTCTTCACGAATGGTGGAGAGCCGCAGTCCGCGCTCGTGGAGGATCTCCGCGGCGAAGCACTTCTCTTCGCGGAGCAGCCCCAGGAGCAGGTGCTCGGTGCCGATGTGCTTATGATTCAACCGTTCGGCTTCTTCCGCCCCGTAAGCCAGGACCCGCTTGCATTCGTGGCTCAGGGGCAGATCCACCGAAGTGGAAACCTTTTCCCTGACGGTGGTATGCCCTTCGATCTGCTTGCGGATGGATTCCACCGCCGCGTGTGATCGGAGAAACCGGTTCGCCAGCGCCTTGTCCTCACGCAGCAGGCCAAGGAGCAGGTGTTCGGTTTCGATATAAGGACTGCCGAACTGACTGGCTTCGTAGCGGGCGAAGAAAATCACCCTCCGCGCTTTCTCCGTGTATCGCTCGAACATAATACGTGACGCCCCCTATGACTTAAGATACTCCGGCGGTGTCCCGGGATGCGAATCAATCGGTGGTCCCGGTACCAGCCCGCCCTTTTCCAGGCTCAAGACGCGGTCGCAGCGGCGTGCAAAGGAGAGATTGTGGGTAACAAGAACCGATGTGAGCTGATGAGAACGATGCAGGCCCTCGAGCAGTTGGAAGATCATTTCGCCAGTCCGGAAGTCCAGATTGCCCGTGGGTTCATCGGCAAGAAGTACGGACGGTTTTCCGACCAGCGCCCGGGCCAGCACGACCCGCTGCTGCTCCCCACCCGATAATTCCCCGGCGCGGTGCGAAGCCCGCGCATGTAAACCCACTTCATCCAACCTCGCCAGCGATTCGGAGGCAGCTCGCGCACGCGTCCAACCCCGGATCAGCAGCGGCATCATCACGTTCTCCACAGCCGTAAATTCAGGAAGGAGGTAGTGGATCTGCCAGACGAACCCGATTTCGCGATTACGAAAATCCGCCTGCTTCGAGTCAGCGAGTCCTGAAATCTCTGTACTATTGTAGTATATCGTACCCTCCGAAGGCCTGTCCAGACCGCCCAGGAGATGCAGGAGTGTGGATTTGCCCGCGCCCGATTCGCCCACCAGCGCAAGCATCTCGCCGCGTTCGACGTCGAGGTTGAGGTTCGAGAAGATCACCAGGTCGGCATCGCCGGATTTGAACACCTTCGAGAGACTGCGCGCGCGGATGTACGGTTCGGGCATCAAACGCTAAGATAACGCAGCGACGTACGTGCATGGATGGATGGAGCATACTGTAGGGATATGAATCGCCGAAATGTATTGAAGCTGATCGCTTCCGCGGCGGCGCTCGATTCCGCCCGGCAGATGCGCGCACAGGATCAAGCCGCGCGCGCGGTTCGCGGACTGCCGGTTCCCAAAATCCGCGACATACAGGTCATCGCCACCGAGCCGGGAGGGGTGCGGCTCACGGTTGTGAAGATTCTCACCGACCAGGACGGCCTCTACGGTTACGGCTGCGGTACGTTCACGCAACGCGCCGACCTGGTGAATGCAGCCGTCGAGCGCTATTTGAAGCCGTTCCTCGTGGGCAAGCGCGCCGACCGCATCGAAGACACCTGGCAGGCGTGCTACAACAGCTCCTACTGGCGCAACGGTCCCGTGCTCAACAATGCCATCAGCGGCGTGGACCAGGCGCTTTGGGACATCAAGGGGCGGCAGGCCGGCATGCCCGTGTACGAACTGGCCGGCGGCAAGTGCCGCGAAGCGGCGGCATGTTACGGCCACGCTTCCGGCCCGGATATTCCGCGCTGCATCGAATCCGCGCGGCGCTACATGTCGCAGGGCTTCCGCCACGTCCGCGTGCAGATGGGCGTGCCCGGCATGGCCAGCTACGGGTCGGGAGGCGCCGCGGCGCCGCACGTTCCGGCGCTGCACGACGATCCCGTCTTCGATTCGGCCGCGCAGTTCCGCATTTCGCTGAAGCTGCTGGAAGAAGCCCGCAAGCAGCTCGGCGACGAGGTCGAACTGCTCCACGACATGCACGAGCGCTACACGCCCAACCAGGCGGTTCAATTGGTCAAGGCCGTTGAACCACTCCGGCCATTCTTTATGGAAGATCCGCTTTCGCCCGAAGACATCGCCTACTTCCGCCAGATCCGGCAGAATTGCGCCACGCCCATCGCCATGGGCGAGCTTTTCAACAGCCCGCACGAGTGGACGCCGCTGATTACCGAGCGCCTCATCGACTATATCCGGATCCACGTCTCCCAAGCGGGCGGCTTCACACCCTGCCGCAAAATCGCCGCCATGGCCGAAATCTTCGGCGTGCGCACGGCGTGGCACGGACCGGGCGATGTCTCCCCCATCGGACACATGGCGAATGTGACGCTGGACGTGGTCTGCTACAACTTCGGTGTTCAGGAGTATTCGCCGTTCAACGAGCGGCTCCAGGAAGTGTTTCACGGCTGCCCGGTGTTGAAGGACGGCTATCTCTACCCCAACGATGCGCCCGGCTGGGGCATCGAGGTGGACGAGAAGGCGGCTGCCAAATATCCCTACGGCTTCGGCGAACGTGGCGACCGCGCAAAATACAACGGTGGCTGGGGCGTGATCCGCCGCCCGGACGGAACGGTCATCAAGCAGTAGATCTGCGTCTCTGCCCCCACAATGCGTATCCCGCGCGCACGGCGGCAATCCACACCGCGCCCGCCGCGTAGCCACCCAGTATATCCGTGGGATAGTGCACGCCGAGGTAGATGCGCGAAAGCCCGATCGCCAGCGTCAGCAGCCCGGCGCACATCCAGATGCCTGCTTTGCCCGCGCGCGACCGCGTTCGCGCGGCAAGGATCGCGGCGGCGGTGCCATAGAAGCACGCCGACACCATCGCGTGGCCGCTCGGAAAACTGTACGTAAGCGGCTCGGTATAGCCGAAAAACGGAACTGGCCTGGGACGCTGGAAAGCCAGCTTGAGCAGTTCGTCGAGCGCTTCGGCCCCCGCCGCCGCTGCGACCAGTGCCACAGCGGCCCGCCTCCAGCCCGCCTCCACCAGCCTCCACACGAGCACCAGCACCAGCGGGATGAGGAATGCAGATGCACCCAGGAGCGTGATGGCCCGCATCGCGCGCGTCAGCGGCGGCGATGCCCACCGGTGGACCATCCCGCGCATCGCCATGTCGAAAGGCAGGGCTGCACC
>JAJYLS010000132.1 GCA_021787555.1 Acidobacteriota bacterium
GATCTGATTGGGGGGCTTCCGGCAGCTATTCGCCGGACGGCAAGAATCTGGCGTTCATGCGCCACCCGTCCGTGTGGTCGCGCAAGCACTACCGCGGCGCGTACGCGGCCGACCTGTGGATCTTCGACATTCCATCGGCCAAATATACGAAGCTCAGCGGCCAGGATGACTACAAGGGCAACTGGCTGTGGCCCATGTACGGCAACAACGAAATCTTCTTCGTCTCCGACCGCACGGCCAACGAGAAGGGCATCCGCTTCGGCGGGCCGGAGGTCATGAAAAGCGTCAACAACATCTGGAAGATCTCCGACCGCGGGGGCAAGCCGGTCCAGGTGACGCATCACACCGACGGCAACCTCTATTTCCCCAGCATTTCGGCCGACCGCAAGACCATCGTCTACGAGGACAACTTCGGCATCTGGAAGCTCGATACGGCGAGCGGCAAGACGAGCGAGATCCGCATCGATATCCAGTCGGACCCGAAAGAGAGCGACCGGCAGGTGGTGACCATCAGCGACCAGGCGGAATCGTTCCACCTTTCGCCGTCGAGCCGGCGCGCGGCGATCGTCGCCCACGGGCAGATTTTTTCCATCGCCACCGAGCTCGGCGAGGTGCAGCAGGTCACGGACACGCCGTGGCGCGACCAGGCGCCGCGATGGTCGCCCAACGGGAAGTGGATCGCGTTCATCTCCGACCGCAGCAGGCGTGAGGAGGTGTGGATCTCGGATGAACTGGGCAAGAACCCGAAGAAGCTGAGCGACGCCGACTGCGATAAGTCATCGATCGAATGGTCCCCGGATTCGAAAAACCTGTTGTGGAACGGCTCGGACCACAAGCTGCGGCGCGTCGCCATCGAGGGCGGCGCCACCATGGTGGTGGCTTCGAGCGATGCCGGACCGATTCAATCGCCGCAATACTCCCCGGACGGCAAATGGATTTCCTATTCCAAGCCGGACCGCCTCCTGCGCACGCACATGTGGGTGCAGGAGCTGGCGACGGGGCAGGAGCACATGATTTCGTCCGATCTGTTCCAGGTGGCGAGCGGCGCGAAGTGGACGCGGGATGGCAAGAAGCTGCTGCTGATCGGCGGGGTGAGCGTGCCGGGGATCGCATCGCAAGGTTACCGTGGAACGCCCAGCCAGCTTTACAGCATCTCGCTCAGTCCCATGACCAAGCCGCCGGAGGATCACGCCGTCGATACCGAGGCGGAAGCCATGGCCGCGCTGGCGGAAGGCCCGGGGCGCGGCGGGCGCGGGCCGGGGGCGGATCGAGGCCCGGTGCAGGTGAAGATCGATTGGGACGGCATCGAGCGGCGCATCAGGAAGCTCACCAGCCTGCCCACGTCGGTGTATGCGGTGGTGCCGGCGCCGGACAGCCGCACCTACGCGTTGCTGTCCGCCAGCTTCGGAGGCGGCGGCACGGAAGAGGCACCCAGCGCCGGCCCGGCGATTTACATCGTCAACGAGGATGGCAGCCACCTCACGCGGCTCAATACCGCCGTGCCAATGGAAGCCGGGCGCGGGCGCGGCGGGTTTGGATTCGGCGGCAGCGAGCCGCAATGGTCGCGCGACGGCCGCACGATCTACTTCATGACGCGCGGCAGCATCTATGCCGCGGCGGTGCCGGCGATGCCGGAAACGCCGTCCGCGAGCCCCTTTGCCGGACGTAGCGGGCGCAGCGGGCGTAGCGGTAGCGCGATGGCCGCTGCCGCCAGCACGACCCCCGGTGCCGGTCCGCGGCGCGTCACCTTCACCCTGCGCCTCGTCTTCGACCGCGAAGCCGAGCGCCGCCAGGTTTTCGAAGAGGCCTGGCGCGTGATGCGGAACCGCTTCTACGATGCCAAAATGAACGGCGCCGATTGGGCCGCGGCCAAGGACCGCTACGAATCGCTGCTCCCCGACATCGCCGATACCGAGGAGTTGCACAACGTCGTCATGGAGATGATCGGCGAGATCAATGCCTCGCACACGGGCATCTCCGGCGGCGGCCACCTGCCCGGCGAGAACGTGCCCGAGCCGCTCCAGACGCGCCATCCGGGATTCACGCTGGAGCCGGATGGGTCGGGCTATTACAAGGTTGCGGAGATCTACCGCCACGGCCCCGCGGACCACGATTACATCAAGCTGGCGCCCGGCGATTTCGTGCTGGCGGTGGACGGCAAGCCGCTCAAGGCGGGCGACAATTACTGGCAGCTTTTTAACATTCTGCCGGGGCGGAAGTTCGATTTTCTCATCAACAGCAAGCCGGCGGCGGAGGGCGCGTGGGACATCGAGATCGAGCCGGTCGCCGGCATGGCGGAAGTCAATCTGGAATACGCCGCATGGGTCGAGCGGCGCAAGGAGATGGTGGAAAAGCTCTCGGGCGGTGAGATCGGCTACCTGCACATTCGCGCCATGGACGGGCCGTCGCTGGTGAAATTCCAGGAGGACCTGGTGGACAACCGCGGCAAGAAAGCGCTCATCATCGACGAACGCTTCAATGGCGGCGGCGGGATCGACCAGGAACTGCTGGAAATTTTGAACCAGCGCAAGCAGTACCAGACGACGCGCAACCGCGGTTCGATCGAGGTGCCGCGGCCGGTCGAAGCGTTTTTCGGGCCCATGGCGGTGCTTCAAAACGAGCGCTCGGCGAGCGATGCCGAGATGTTTCCGGAAGGCTTCCGCGCGCTGGGGTTGGGCAAGGTGATCGGAGTTCCGACGATGGGCGCGGTGATCGGCACCGGCGCATACCCGCTGCTCGACGGCTCGCAGATCCGCACGCCGGCTTCGGGCGTCTACACGGCGAACGGCACCAACATGGAAAACTACGGCGTGCAGCCGGACATCCTGGTGGACAACGGCCCCGCCGATTTCACCGCCGGCCACGACCGGCAGATCGAGCGGGCCGTGGAGGTGCTGAAAGCGGAAGTGAAGTAGCTCAGCGGCACTGATTATCCCGCACTACGTTCCACGATGGCAGAATGCCCGGCGCTGCGCCGATGCAGTGCTGCCGCATCTCGTAGCCGGTGATTTGGTTGTCCTCGATGGTGTTGCCTTGGGCCGGGTCGGGGCGCTCGGCGCGGAGCCCGAGATAGATGCCGCTAGCGAGCAGATCCGATCCGGAGTGCGACGTGTTCACGTTCGAGATGCGGTTGTGCGCGATCAGGTGGCCGGTACCGATCACGAAGATGCCGCCGTAGCGCGGGCTGTCGATGGTGTTTTCCGTCACCTGGATATTCTGCGAGCGCATATCCGGGTTGCTGTTGTTCATGACGATGCCGAAGTTGGCCATGGTCAGGCAAACGTTGAAGGTGACCACCCCATCGTGGAATCCGTCGAGGTCGATGCACTTGCCGGCGATGGCCGTGAACGAGTTGTGCGCATAAATGGAGCGGTCGACGTTGCCGGCCGTATCGAGGCCCACCGGAATGGCGCCGGCTTTTTCGGCCCCGATGTCTATGCCATGGTTGCGCTCCACGCGAACCTCCGTTGCATGGCCCACCTGGATGGCGTCGCGCCCGATATCCCAGAAGCCGTTCCAAGCGATCGACCCGCGGGCATTGCGCGGCGACGTGTAAAGCGAATGCGTCCAGATGCCGTTGCCACGGACACGCCACAGATCGCAATGTGTGACGCTGAAATCCGACGTGCCTTCTTCGAGCAGGATGCCGCCGGTAGTATTGTCGTGGCCGGCGGCATCGAGCCCGCCGCTATCGGCGACGTGCACGCGATCGATCGAGACGTGCCGCGAGCGGCTGACCAGCACCGCGAATCCGGCGATATCCTGGAACCCCACATTTTCGATCCGCAATCCGTCGATGCCGTCCGCCAGCACGCCGTTGTTACGGGTAAAGCGGGCGAAGGGGGTGCGGTAGTCCGGCAGGCCGGAGCCGGTTGCGAGGGTGTCGCGGTTGCCGTCGATGCTGAAGTTCGTGAGCCGCACGTTGTTTCCGCGCACCACGATCACGGCGGGGCCGTTGAAGTGGGCGGCGTGCAGGATCGTATCCTGGCCAATCACGTCGGTGTCGCCATCGATGACCATCGGCGTATGCACCTCGACCATGCCCATGGGAAGCTGAATCACCCGGCGACGCGGTGTAGGCTGGACGAGCGCCGCGGCCAGCGCGACTACGCCCACGGCAAAAACGAATCGCAACCTATGCCACCTCGATCCCCAGCGGTGCGAACGTGCGGCGGCCCAGCCGGATCTCCACCGCGTGCGGGCCGCGCACGGTGTCCGGCGGCAGGCGGAAGTTGAACTCGTAGCGGCCGCCGATGGGGTCCGCGCAGAAGGCGTCGATCTCCAGCGCCGGCTTCCCGTCTACCGTGGCTTGAAAGCCCTCCGGCGATGTCACTTCGAGCATGGTCACCTTCACCGAGCCGGTCACGATGCGGGTGCCGGAGAGCAGGTTGATGCCATCGGCGATGGTGGCGATGCGCGGCACCGCCGGTGCGGGCGGCAGGATACGCACCCAGGCCTGCGGCGCGAGCGCGCGCCCGCGCCAACGCGCTTCCACCGGCACTAACCCTGTGCGCAGGCCTTCCGGCAGCGCGGCGTTCACCTGCGAGATGCCGTCCTTTTCGGGCTCGCCTACGTAGGTGAGGCGGCAGGGCAGGCCATCCACCCTCACGGCCACGTGGTTCAGGTCGCAGGCTTCCGGCAGGCGCTCGATCCACAGCGAGAGCGCGGCCAGAGGTCCGGCGGCGGGCGCGGCGGCTTCGCCGGTATGCGCATTGCTGATGTTGCGGATGCGGCAATCGGGCTCCTCGGGCGCGGCTTCCAGCCAGCCCGGCGCGCGCTTGCGGCAGGTGATCCACATGTACTGCGTCCAGATCTGCTCCAGCGCCAGGAGCTGGAAATTCTGCTCGCGCGTGAATTCCAGGATTTCGCCGGGCGCGATGCGGACGCCGCTCCAGGTGTCGTATTGTTTGGCGTGCGGCGGCAGGCCGTTCAACTGGCAGCGCAGGATGCCGCCGGTCTTGAGCACGCGGCGCGCCTCGCGCAGATATTGGAACACCACGTCGCGGCTGGGGATGTGCTGGAAGACCGCGTAGGAATAGACAAAATCGAATTTATCGCCGGGGAAGAGCGCGAGGTCCGAGCCGGAATTGTGGTGCGGGAAGGTATTGGGCGTCTGGCGCAAGCGCTCGTACGCCAGGTGGATCATCTCGTCGGAAACATCCACGCCATGGATCTCGGAGAAATACCGGCTCAACGGGCGCATCAGGCGGCCGGGACCGCAGCCGATTTCGAGCGCGGCATCGCGCCCGCGCAGGCGTTTGACGTCCGCAACCAGGCCGCGGACCACGTCCGCCGCGGTGGAGAAGAATTCCTCCTCGTCCTGGTCGCGGCGGCCGAACGCGACATAATAGTGGGCGTCTTCGCCCGCGCGGCGGTTCCAATCGTCGCGCATGCGCTCGAGTACTTGGGGATCCGGCATCTTGCAGCTATTCTAACGTTTATGGGTATCGCCTTTCGCCGCGTCACCGCTCCACCCCTCCAGGAATTCGACGCCGCCGCGCCCGATGGCGTCATTATCGGCATTATCGGCGAGGATGGCAGCGGCAAGGGCCGGCTGCTGCGGTTGGCGGCTGGGGTCGAGGAGGCGCAATCGGGAGCGGTGGAGCGCTCGGGCACGCAGGAGTTGCTGGGGCCGTTCGCGCCGGAGTTCTGGCCCACAGGCCCACGCGTGCTCGCGCTGGACCAGACGCTGGCGCATTGCGATGCCGTGGCGCGGGCGCGGGCGGCCGTGGCGCTCGATCGCGCGCGACGTGCCGGCTGCACGATTCTGCTGGCGTCGCACGAGGAGGAATTGCTGCGGCGCCTGGCGGACGAAATCTGGTGGCTGCGCGGCGGCAAGCTGGCCGGGCGCGGCGATCCGCAGGAGGTGCTGGCGGCCTATACGCGGCACGTGGCGGCGGCGGTCCGGGCGTGGGGCGAGAGGGCGCGCGCCGAGCTGGATCCACGCGTGCGCCGGGGGGACGGGCGCGCCGAAGTGCTGCGCGTCGAGACCATCGGGGAGAGCGGCTGCCCCACCATGACCTGGACGAGCGGCGAACTGGCGGTGGTGCGGATCGCGGTGCGCTTCCGCGAGGCCGTCGCCGACCCGGTGGTCGGGATGATGATCCGCACGCGCGTCGGTCTCAACGTTTATGGCACCAACACGGAACTCGAAAAGCTGCGGCTGGGACCGTGCGCGGAGGGCGAAACGATCGAGGTTGCGTTCGCCTTCCGCTGCCAGCTTTGCCCCGGCGAATACACGCTCACGGTGGCCTCCCACGATCCCGACGGCGTCTGGCACGACTGGCTGGAGGACGCCGTGGCGTTCTCGGTGGCCGACAGCCGCTATACCGCCGGCGTGGCCAACGTGCGGAAGCTCTAAGCCCGATTCAGTATCACTTGGGCAACGCAAGGGTCCTCCCCCATGTACAACGCATTGCAGGTGAAATTAAACCGCCGGTTTGCGGGCCAGCCCTCCGGCTGATCACGTACGGCTCGCCGGGAGGCACCCGCCAATGCCGGGCCTTAGGGTGTTTGCCCGCTACATTTGCGCAACAGCCGTTTCGCTAACCTTTGCGGCCTTTTCCCGCCGCGGGGCCTTCGGTTAGGATTTGCACGGAGGCCCGAGATGACTACCTCCCCTTTTCCCGACCTGGCTGCGCTGCGGCGCGAACGTGGGCTATCGCTCAGCGAGATCGCCGATGCAACCAAGATCCGTACCCATTATCTGAACGCCATCGAACAGGGGCGATTCGAGAAACTGCCGGGCGGTGTGTATAACCGAAGTTATATCCGGCAGTATGCCCGCGCGATCCATTATGACGAAGCGCGGCTTTTGGCCTGCTATGTAAGCGTAGCTGGCGCCGCGGCCACACCCGCGCTCAGTCCGCCGCAATAAAGCAGTCGCTCAGGCCTTCGGGTCGATGATGAACGTGGGCACGATGCCGGAGGCGGAAGAGAAGCCGCTCTTGCCGCTGGTCAGCCAACTGGAGCAGCCCTGCACCTTGCCAAGATAGGCATGCGGGTGGACGTCCACCTGCATCTCGCGGAATTCCAGGCAGCCGAAACTCATCAGCGGGAAGACCGAGCGCACCGGCTCGACGCGCTCCTGCACCACGTAGGGCGCGCGCATGGCCTGCTTCAGCGCGCGATCCCACTCGCCCTCACCCATTTCCCAGCCGAGATAGGTGTGCAGGTCGCTGTAATCGTCGTTGGGCTTGAGCGCCAGGCGCTCGCGGTTCTTGGCGATGAACTCCGGGAGGTCGATGGTCTTCTCGTTGTAAGTGGTCTTGGCCGCGGAGACCAGGCGCGTCCAGGGCACGTGCTCGCGGATGGCCTTGCGCTCGGCGGCAGGGAATTTAGCAGTCAGCGATTCGTCGGTCAGCAGTCCGAACATGGCCTTCTTGTGCGCCAGTTCCGAGCGGAAGCTGTTGACTACGCACACGGTGCGCTCGCGATAGGCCTGCACCAGCGGATGGCTTAGGTCGAAACGGATTAGAAACTCCTGGACGCCCAGCCGGCGGTAGACCACGTCGATTTCGAACGGCCCGCGGCGCAGCACGCGGTTGCGGTATTCGAGCTGCTCGGGCGAAACGATTTCGACGTTGTAGCCTTCGGCGCGGAAGGACTCGCAGAACAGTTCGTATTCGCTCTGGCCGGAATGGTAGGGCGAGCGAAATTCCACGATGGCGATGTTGGGCTTCCGGCTGCCGCCGAACTGCTTGTAGGATTTCACCAGCGCCTGCAACAGGTGTTTGCGGCCGCCTACCTTGCCGAGCGTGTACTTCTTGCGGAACTCCTTCACCGGCGGAATCTCGTAGAACAGATCGGCCAGCGCATCGCCATAGGCCGCGCCGGTGGGCGAATCGGCGTTGTATTGCACGAAGTGCAGGCTGCCGTTGCGCACGTGCGAATCGAGACGCGCGGCCACTTCGAGCGCATCGTAGCCGGGATCGATGGACGCCAGCATCTTCTCGGCGGGGAGCAGATCTAGGCGCGCGAGCAGCGCGGGACTTGCCAGCACCATCTGCTCCATGCGGTCGATGGCGCAGATCAGCGCCTCGCCGGTGCGCACCAGAGAATCGTACTGCCGCCGCGTGATAAAATTAGGACGCAGGAAGGGACAGATCAACCTTCCACCCGCGGAAAGCTTCTCGCTCTCCATGCGCTGATGGAGTGTCTCGGCCCAACCCAATTCGCGGTAAGGGCCGCTTTCCAGAAGCTTGTTATATCTGCCGACTGCGTCGTCCAACTGCGACATTTTTCTGGGTTGCAACTGTGTTCTACCATTGAGTATCCCACAGAAGTCCTAAAAACGATAGGTTTCAGCCTTATATCAGATGAATAAGCCACCTGTTATCAGGTGATTACAGGAATATGCGGAGGGCTTGCGCGCTGTGGCCCAAAAACCGCACTTTCGCTCCAATCGTGCTCTGAGGGCCGTTTCGCGGCCGTTGGCCCGAAGCTTGCATTTCGGCTCAGGGGGGGCCCCTATGCAGATAAGTTCAACCATGAGGCGCGCGGGAAAGCTTGCGGGCGTGGGAGCGCTCGCGGTGGTGGCGCTGATCGGATGGACACGCCATCCGAAACCGCCGGCGATACCGAATTGCGAGAGCCCGGTGACGCTCAGCAATCCGGAGCCAGCGGTGCCGCCTTCCGCCGCCGGAGAGCGGGGATATCCGGTGGTCTATGGAGCGATGCCGTTCGACGGACCCGCTCCGGCGCCCGGTGCGTATGCCATGCCGATGTCCCCTCCGGTCTTGGTGGGAATGCTGATCTCGCGGCACTAATAGAAGTACAGCACGTCGGGGCGGATGTGGCCGCGGGCCTCCAGGCAGGGGCCGCACTCGACCTGGTAATCCGTGCGGATCCTGTGCACCGCGGCGGGGATGGCGGTTTCGTCGTCGGGCTCGTGCTCGGTGGCGATGGCCAGGCGCGGCTTGAATCGCGCGATGGTGGCGTGGCCGCCGGCCAGAGCGCGTTTTTCCGCGCCTTCGATATCCATCTTGATGAAATCCACGCGCGGCAGGTGGAGTTCCGCGACCAGTTCGTCGATGGTGGTCAGCGGCACGCGAATGGATGGGTGGGAGCCGCCCGGCCGCAGCACCACGCTATTGGCCGCGAAATTGGCGTCATCGAGGTTGAGGGTGAGGGTGTCATCGTGATCCCACAGGCCCTTCGGATAGACAATGACGCGTTGGGCGGCAATGTCCGCAGCGAGGTTCCGGCGGAGGCATTCGGTATTGGCGGGCGAGATTTCGATCGAGACCACCTGGCGGGCGCCGGCCTGGAGCGCCTGGCGGGTGAAGTCGCCATCGCTTGCGCCGCAGTCCAGTACGATGTCGCCGGGATGCACGAAGTGCTCGCCGGTGCCATAGATGTGCCGCTCCATCTCGGCCAGATTGAACGGCAGCACGTAACGGTTGCCCTTGGGAATCCAGAAGCGCCCTTTGGGCGTGTCCCACAGTTCCAGGCCGTCTTCCGCCTTGACCTCGTGGCTGGCGGCGAGGATGCGGTCCTTGATGCGCCTGTCTTGTTCGATATTCGCCGCGGACCGGAGGGCGTGGGAGAGCGGGCAGACAGGGCTATGGCCGGTGGCGGCCAGGGCGAAGAGGCGGAAGGGAGGATACCAGATGTATGCGCCTGCCCCAGCAGCGAGCACCAGGGCGGCGAGGGGAAAAATCCGGGAAGGCTTCACAAGGCCATGATACGGGATTGCGGATGGGTGGCGATCCGGGGTGTAGTGCACCCAATGCACTCGCGGAGCCTATTCGCCATGCAGAGTTTGAAGGTAATATGTTTATGGCTACCAGGGACACAGCGGATCTTTCCCGGGTCACCATCGTGCCGGGCCAGCGCTGCGTCAGTGTAGCAGGAGGATAAAATGTCGCGCTACGTTGCGGAATTTGTCGGTACTTTCGTGCTCGTCTTCACCGGATGTGGATCCGCCGTCCTTGCGGGCGGCCACATAGGCTATCTCGGCATTTCACTCGCCTTCGGCCTGGCGCTGCTGGCGATGGTTTACACGATCGGGCATATCTCCGGCTGCCACATCAATCCGGCCGTGACCTTGGGCCTGTTCCTCAGTAAGAAAATGCCGCGCAAGCATGCTCCAGGCTACTGGATCGCACAGATCGCCGGGGGCATCGTGGCTGCCGGAGTTCTGCTGGTCATCGCGAGCGGTATGCCGGGCGGATACGATCCAGCCGTTCAGGGACTCGCCGCCAACGGATTCGGCGCACACTCGCCGGAGCACTACAATCTTGCTGCCGCGGCGCTTACCGAATTCGTCCTCACGTTCGTTCTGGTGATCACGGTGATCGGCGCGACCGATGTCGACGCGCCCATCGGATTCGCCGGCATTCCCATCGGTCTTGCCCTGGCTCTGACGAACCTTGTCGCGATCCCTGTCACGAATGCTTCGATTAACCCGGCGCGCAGCATCGGACCAGCGATATTCGTCGGCGGTTGGGCGCTCAATCAACTCTGGCTTTTCATCGTTGCGCCGTTGCTCGGTGGGGCCGCGGCATCGGGCGTTTACCGGCTGATCGAGATTCCCCTGCTGCACGCCCGCGAGGCAGAACGCGCACGCCACACCGGCTAAGCCGGGCAACAACGGGGCGAATCCCCCTGGTGATTCACCTCTCACGGCTTGAAGCGAACAGCGCCGCTTACAGCAGATCTTCGCGCTTGCGGCGCTCCAGTTCCTTGAGGACCTCGCCCACGTGCTGGGCCCGCTCGCGGGCAGCCACCAGGAGCGCGTCGGGCGTGTCCACTACGATAAGGCCTTTCACCCCGAGCAGGGCCACAATTTTGCCGCGGGCGTCGACGAAATTATCTTGCGCATCCAGGCACACGTCGTGCTCGCCGATGGCGTTGCCGCAGCGGTCGCGCGGGCGCAGTTCCCAGACCGCGTTCCAGCTTCCCACGTCGCTCCAGCCGAAATCGGCGGCGGGGATGCCGTGCTTCTGCGGCGCTTTCTCCAGAACGGCGTAGTCGATGGAAATGTTTTCACACAGCGGGAAGGCCTGCTTCAGCCGGGCCGCGAAGTGCCGCGCGCCGAACGGCGGCAGGGCCGCGAGGATGGCCGCCGTCCGCGGGAGGTGGCGCCGCAGCGCTTCCAGCAGGACGTCCGCGCGCCAGAAGAACATCCCGGAATTCCAGTAATAGTGGCCGGCGGCGAGGTACCGGCGGGCCTTCGGCAGATCCGGCTTTTCGTGGAAGCGGCGCACCTCGGCCGGCGCCTGGCGCGCGCCGGGACGCGTGCCGCGCGGAAATTCAATGTACCCGTACCCGGTTTCGGGCCAGCGCGGCTGGATGCCGACCACCATCAAGTGCCCGACGGCCGCGCCTGCGAGCGCCGCCCGCACCACCGCGCGATAGGGCGCCGGCTTCGAGATCACATGATCGGCCGGAAACACGCCCATCACCGCGTCCGGGTCCACCGAGTGCAGGATGTGCGCGGCGAGGCCGATGGCCGGCGCGGTGTTCCGCTGCGCCGGTTCGGCCAGCACCTGGGCCGGCGGAACCTGGGGAAGTTGCTGCACGATGGTGTCTCGCAGATAATCGTTGGTGAGCACCCAGAGGCGCTCCGGCGGAATGAGCGGCCGCAGTCGGTCCACCGTGGACTGGATGAGCGAGCGCTCCCCTACGACATTCAGCACCTGTTTGGCGGAGCGGCGGCGGCTCCGCGGCCAGAAGCGCGTACCGCGGCCTCCGGCGAGGATCAACCCGTAAGCGTGGCGGTTCATTATTTCAGCGGATACCCGCGGATGAGGCGGAACGTGCGGCTCCAACGCGTCTTGGTGGGAAAGTGCTCCACCACGTCGAGCAGATGCGTCCACCCGAGCGAAGCGCCGGTCAGATCTTCCGTAGATGCGTTGTACGACCAGTAGATGACCAGCGGTTTGCCGACGATGTTGGCGCGCGGCACGAATCCCCAATAGCGGCTGTCGAGCGAGGAATCGCGATTGTCGCCCATGGCGAAAACGCAGCCGGGCGGGACCGCCACCTCGCCGTTTTTCACGTGGTTCTGGAGCATGTCCAGCGCCCCGTCGGAAACGTGCACGTTGGGCTCGCTGGGGAAATTATCGCGATAGGAATCGATGTAGTCTGTGTTGTGATATACGTACGGTTCATTCACCGGATGGCCGTTGAGGATCAGTTGCTTGTTGACCAGCCTGATGCGGTCGCCGGGGATCCCGATGGCGCGCTTGACGAAGGTCTGGCCGATGTCCACGGGATAGCGGAATACGATGATGTCGCCGCGCTTGACGTCGGTGTAGGGGAGCAGGCTGGCGGAGGCCGATCCGGGAGGTGCGAAAGCCAGCTTGTCCACCAACAGGTGATCGCCGACCAGCAGCGTGTTTTCCATCGAACCGGTGGGAATTACGAACGCCTGCACCAGGGTGGTGGTGCCGAACAGGAGGAGAATAATTGTGACGGTCCACTCGGCTATGAAGCCGCGCCCAACAGTCGCTGTGGACTGGCGGGCATTGGCGAGCGCCTGAATATCGGCAACGATCACATTCTCCTGATCCACAGATTCCCATTCTAACGGAATCCCTGATATTCTGTTCTGAGAGCCGTTGGCACGGCGGCAGCGCTTGCGAAAGCGGTCGTGTGCCAGGGCGCTGGCTACCGAGGCCTTTCGCTTGAGTTCTTCCGCGACTGTTTCCCAGCCCCAGCCTTCTGCCGCCGCGCGGCGCCGTGCGGTGTTGTTGGTATTTGCCTGCACGGTTTTCGGTGCTGCCGCCCAGATTTTCATGAAAGTCGGGATGAGCCATTTCGTGCTCACACCAATTGGCCTGCTGACGAATTATTCCCTGATTTTCGGATACGTGTTGTACGGCATCAACACCCTGCTGTTGGTGCTGGCGCTGCGCGAAGGGGAGCTTTCCATGCTCTACCCGATCATCGCCCTCACGTACGTCTGGGTGACGCTGCTCTCTTACATGCTGCTTTCGGAAAAGTCGAATTTGTGCAAGAACCTCGGGATTGCGGCGATTGTGCTGGGCGTGGCCGTGCTGGGCCGGGGAGAGCGCAAATGAGCCCCGCGCTGATCCGTTCGATGTTGCTGGTGTTCGCGGCCTCGGTGGTGGGGTCGTTCGGTGCGGTTTTTCTGAAGCTGGGCGCGCTGCGCCTCAACGGCTCGATCCTCAGCTTCGTGAACTCGCGGCTGGCCGCGGGCGTGGCGCTGTTTCTCGGCTCCTCGGTGTTTTACACATGGGGCATCAAGGGCGGGGACCTCTCCGTGCTCTACCCCATGGTCTCGCTGGGATACGTGTGGACGCTGATCTGGGCCAAGCTGTTCTTCAACGAATCGTTCACCAGGAACAAAGTCTTCGGGCTCACCCTGATTCTCCTGGGCGTGTTCTTCGTCGGGCTGGGCGGGAAATAGCCGGCGCGCCTTACCCTCGCCCGCCCATCCGGAGCGAAAATGGAAAGCAGAGGAGGAGAACATGGGTACGCCTGCCAATTCACCCCTGACCACGGCCAAGCTGCTTGACCGGAGGGAAGTAGCCGAAAACACGATGGCCTTTCGCTTTGCCCGGCCCGCCGGCTGGGTGTTCAAAGCCGGCCAATCGATGGACCTCACGCTCCTGAACCCCGCCGAGAGCGATGCCGAGGGCAACACGCGGGCCTTTTCGATTGCCAGCGCTCCGCACGAGCCGGATCTGACGATCGCCACGCGCATGCGGGACAGCGCCTTCAAGCGCGTGCTGAAAAATCTGCCGCCCGGCACGGAGGTCCGCATCGAGGGGCCTTTCGGGGATTTCAGGCTGCACAACAAGGCCGCCCGGCCGGCGGTAATCCTGGCCGGCGGCATCGGGATCACGCCGTTCCGGAGCATGGTGGTCGAGGCGGCGCACGAGCGCCTTCCGCACCGGATCTACCTGTTTTATTCCAACCGGAGGCCGGAAGACGCGCCGTTTCTGGAGGAGCTAGACACTTTTCAGCAGCGCAACCCGAACTACAAGCTCATCGCCACCATGACCCACATGCGCGATTCTCGCCGGCGGTGGGACGGCGAAACCTCGCCGATCAATATGGAAATGCTCGACCGGCATATTCCCGGCCGTGCGGAGAGCGAGCCGATCTACTACATCGCCGGACCGCCGCGGATGGTGCAGGGTCTCTACGGCATGCTCACCGCCGGCGGCGTGGACAGCGACGATATACGGACGGAGGAGTTTCCGGGGTATTAGAGGCGGGATCGACGCCTGAGACACTCGCACTGCTTGGCGAAACCAGCGCAGCGCGCCCCGGAATTGTCTTCACCTATTTGCAACGTGAGATAGAAACAAGATGGAAACCGGCATCGAGATTCACGGTTATGGCGCAAAATCGTTGCTGGGAGGAGATCTATGCGCGGTTGTTTTCCTGGTCCTGGTGCTCTCACGGGCGCGGCATGGTTACAGGCTCAGAACCTCTCGGGTGTGAAGGCGATTGCAGCCAGCGGGAACACCAGTTTCGCCCTGCTCTCCGACGGGACCGTTTGGGCATGAGGGCACAACGAGTCCGGCCCGTTGGGCGATGGTACACTGACAAACCGGACCGCACCGGTCCAGGTCGGCGGCCTCACTGATGCCGTGACGATCGGCGCACGCCTGGCGGTGAGAGCGGATGGGACGGTCTGGGAGTAGGGCCCAGGGTGGGGCCGAAGTGTACGGACCCCCACTCAAGTGAGCGGGCTGACCGATGTCACAGCCATTGCGGCAGGCTGCTCTGTTTGGTGGCAGTCTTGTCATGGCTTGGCGTTGAAGCGCGATGGGACAGTCTGGGCTTGGGGAGACAACGACTACGGCCAGTTGGGAGATGGAACGACGACTGGCCGCACGACGCCGCTTCCGATTGACGGGCTCAGCCAGGTGGTGGCAATCGCCGCACGCAATTTCAACGACGCCGCCCATGATGTCGCCGTGAAGAGCGACGGAACGGCCCCGGCGCCCTAAAGCGCATCCGCGCAGCCCTCGGGGGACTCCAGGCCGTCCACCGCCGGGTCGGTTAGTGTATCATTGCATCCATGCGCTTTTTGCCGATGCTGGTGATGCTGTTGCCGCTCTGCGCCC
>JAJYLS010000133.1 GCA_021787555.1 Acidobacteriota bacterium
TCCGATCTTTGTCTCGGATTGCGTCCTGCCGGTCGCCTGGTTCGTCCAGCGGGCGTTGCCGACCAGGTCGCCGTTGAAGGCCACCGCTCCCGAAGTGACCTTGAAGGTCGCGCTCACGCTCGCGCCCGGCGCGACCGGATCGGCGATGTCCGCCGATGTCTTGCCGGTGCCCGGAACCACGGAGGTCCACTGCCTGTCGGGCACGGAAATGCTCAACTGCACGCTCGCCGCGGGCGTGCCCGTGGTATTCGTGAACGTCACGGTAACGTCCTGCGAGGACCCGGGGGAGAACGTCTGGAGCCCCGGCGGCGCGACCGTTGCCGATGCCGGTGCCAGGCTCAGTCGTGGGACATCGTATCTGGCAGCCACGATGTTGGCCTGCACCAGTTGATCGGTAGCGTCCGTCGGGAAGGTGCCCGCGGCCGTCATCGCGCCTTCATAGAAGGTGCCCTGCGAGCGGTTGCTGTTGTCGCCGCCGTTGCCCAGGAGGATGGCCCCCTGCTTGCGCATGGGATCGTAGGTGGAGTTGACGCGCGGTCCATCGAACATGACCGACAGGGCGCCGCGCTGGGCGTCGCCGCCCAGGGTGGCCCAGCGGTGCGGTTCGCCCTTGGCCATAGCGGTCACGAAACGCCAGGTGATGCTCGGCAGGTTCGGGCAGCCTTTGGAACGATCCGCATTGACACAACCGACCAAGTTATTTTCCTGGTCGGTCATGATCCACGGACCGGGAGCGGGGCCGTGAAACCAGGCGCCGGCGGTGCCGAAGTAGAGGGTTTCCATGGTGCCGTTGTAGTCGTCGCGGCTGTCGATCTCGGCGTTGCCGTAATCGAAGCAGCACCCGTTGTTGTAGTGGTGGCCGTCCACCACCCAGTACTGCCCCTCCGCCTGGTCGTCCACCGCGGTGCCCTTCGGGTCATCATTCCGGATGCCCATGCCAGGCTCGATGAAGACGCCGTAGGCCTTGTGGCCCATGATGGTGATCGGCGCCATATCGGCCACCGGGACGTTGTTCATTCCGCCCATGGCCGGGCCGCTGAAGGCGCCGCGGGGCGCCTGCGTGAGGTCGTTGTGCTTGGGGGATTGGTCGTAGACGGTGGTGATCCAGCAGTACGTGTTGGCGCAGAACGCATCCTGCGCGGCCGCGTCGGCGTATCCGCCTAAGTCGGGAACCGGCGACGCAACGGGCTGGACGACGCCGATGTCCAACGTCTTGCCGTCCGACTGGCGCACGACCTGGTAGAGCGGACCGTTGTACGAGGCGTACAGCGCACGCGTGGTGCTGTGGGCAGCCACGCAGGGATCGCCGGCGGAGGCGTAGATGTCACATGGGCCTTGCGGCCGGGGCGGGGGAACATTGCGGCCCGCCGCGGCCTGTTGCGCCATCGTCCACGTGGCGCCAAGCAGCGTGAGCGCCAATGCAATCATTACTATAAGGCTGGTTCTCGTCTTCATGTTTATCTACCCTCGCGCGGCTTGAGGGGCCGGCAAAAGTTGTTAGTGCCGCAGCCCCTGACAATATCACGGCGCTGTTCCGGTTGGCGATCGGGCGCAGGTTGGCCTATCCTATCGGGAAGAAAGTTCTGAGGAGGTGTAGCTTGCTTTTTCGAAATTGGGTTCTCGGCCCGGTGCTGGCCGCGGGGCTTGCGGGCAGCGCGCCCGCGCAGCCAACCCTGAAAGATGCCTTCGGGGATGCATTCCGGGTCGGCGCGGCGATCAACGCGGCGCAGTTCGAGGAACGCGATGCGCGCGGCGACGCCATCATCAAGGCCCAATTCAACACCATCTCGCCCGAAAACGTACTGAAGTGGGCGTCGGTGCATCCGCGGCCGGATGGTTTCGATTTCAGCGCCGCCGACCGGTACGTCGAGTTCGGCGAGCGCAACCACATGTTTATCGTCGGGCACACGCTGGTGTGGCACAACCAGACGCCGCGATGGGTATTCGAGGACGGGAAGGGAGCGCCACTCGACCGCGAGGCGTTGCTGCGGCGGATGCGCGACCACATTCACACCGTGGTGGGACGCTATAAGGGCCGCATCGGCGGATGGGACGTGGTCAACGAGGCGCTCAACGAAGACGGCACCATGCGGGTGACGCCGTGGATGAAGATCATCGGCGAGGATTACATCGCCAAGGCATTCGAGTTTGCGCACGAAGCCGACCCGCAGGCGGAGCTGTATTACAACGAATACGCGCTGGAGAAAGAGGCCAAGCGCAAGGGCGCGATCGCGCTGATTCGCAAGCTCAAGGCGGAGGGCGTGCCGGTGGCGGCGGTGGGATTGCAGGAACACGACCGGCTGGACTGGCCTTCGGCGGCGGATATCGATGCCACCATCTCCGCGCTCGCGGCGCTGGGGGTGAAAGTCAACATCACGGAATTGGATATCGACGTTCTGCCCCGCGCGCCGCGGCAGCGCGGCGCTGGCGAGGCGCTCAGCGCGGAAGCCCGGAACCGGCTCAACCCATATACCACGGGTTTGCCGGATGCGGTGCAGCAGGAACTGACGAAGCGCTACGGCGAGTTGTCCGCCGTTTTCCTGAAACATCCCGGCACGATCACGCGGGTGACTTTTTGGGGCGTGACGGACGCCGATTCGTGGCTCAACAACTGGCCGGTGCGGGGCCGCAGCAACTATCCGCTGCTGTTCGACCGCAACGGAATACCGAAACCCGCATTCGAAGCCGTTTTCGCGGCAGCATCCACGAGATAAAGTGCCGCATGCCGGGCCGGGCCGCCGCCGCGATGACGGCACAAGACTCCTCGCGGAATACGAGATTTTCATGCGGGGAGATGTGATATTAGTGTCCAGAGATGCCCGGGACCAAGGCTGTGGGGACAACGATCTACGATCCGTTGGGATATATGGCACCGCTGCCGTATTTCGTGCGCTGTTATCCTTACGGATTTCCGGCCGATTTGGCCAGCGACTCACCCGACGTGCTGGAAGCGGCGCGGGAAAGCTGGGGCGCATATGGGCCGCGCTTCGACCGGCCGCCGATCCGGGTGCACGTGACCGTCAGTCCGGCAGGCGGGGAATTGCCGCCCGCCCCCGTTCTGCGCGGCCAGCGGCACCTGCTGATGTGGGTGGCGGACCGGGAGAATTTCTCGGTGATCGACCGTGTGCAACGGTTCGGATATGCCTGCGTCACGCGCGCAACCGTGGAGGACCGGGTCTTTTTCCGCTGGCATTTTCTCGACGCGCTGATCTACATGCTGCTGGAGCTGAACTACCTCACCGCACTGCACGGGGCGTGCGTGGCACGGGAAGGGGCCGGTGTGCTGCTCTGCGGTAAATCGGGGGTAGGCAAGAGCACACTCTCATACGCCTGTGCGCGCCGCGGCTGGACCTACATTTCGGACGATTCCAGCAGCATCCTTTGGGACGGCAGCCGGACCGTGTTGGGCGAGTCGCACCACTTCCGGTTCCGCGCGAATGCGCTGGAACTGTTTCCCGAGTTGCGCGGCAGGACGCTGGGACACCCTCTGGGCGGCAAGCCGACGATTGAGGTGTGGACGGCGGACCTTGCGATTCGCACCGCGCGGGAGTGCCGCCTGGAGCGAATCGTGTTCCTGGAGCGCAACGCGGAGGGCGGTCCCTGCCTGGCCCGAGTATCGGCCGGAGAGGTCCGGCGGCGCATCTCGGAAGACCTGGCCCCGTTCGATCCGGATGTGGAGGTGCAGCGCAGAGGCCTGATCGAAACGATTTGCGAATTGCCCGGATTCGAGTTGCGATACGCGCATTTTGAAGAAGCCCTGGATCTGCTCGAGAAGGTGCTACCGGAATGATGCGCGTGCTGCTGCTTGCCGGACTACTCGCGTTCAGGGTGGCCGCGCAGGTGGCCTCGAGTACTTTGTTCGGAATCGTACAGGACGAATCGGGCGCTCGCGTGCCGGACGTGACGATCACGGCGCGCGAGGAGAACACCGGGTTCACACGCACCGCCATCACCCGGGGGACGGGCAACTACGTCATCGAGGAACTCCCGCCCGGGATTTACACGGTCACCGCCGCAAAGACGGGCTTCCGCACGGCGGCATCCGAACACTTGGCCGTGGAAGTGAATCAGAAAGCCGGCGTGGATTTCAAGCTCCGAGTCGGGCCGAGCCGGGAAAGCGTGACCGCAACCGCCGCCGTCTCACCGGTGCAGAGCGAGGAATCCTCGATCGGCTACCGCCTGGATGCGCGGATCGCGGAAGACTTGCCGCTCAGTACGCGGAACCTGGCCGCGCTGGTGACCCTAGGACCGGGCGCCATCCCGCGCCAGTTGGGCGGCTTCACGCACGACGTTGTCAACGACGTGCAGCAGGGGTCGCGCGGTTCGGTGGCTTTCAATCCGCCGGTCAACGGGAGCCGCTCGACCATGAACACGTTCTTGCTCGACGGCGCGTACGATACGGATCCCAACGCATTTGCGATCGCGGTGTATCCGCCGCTGGATTCGGTGCAGGAGTTCCGGATTCAGACGTCGCTCGCGCCGGCCGAATTCCCGCAATCCGGCGGCGCCGCTATCGATGTGGTCACGCGGTCCGGCAGCCGGCAATTTCACGGCAGCGCCTTCGAATACTTGCAGAACGAAGCGCCGGACGCGCTGAACTATTTCGACGATCCTTCGCTGCCCACGCCCGCGGTGCGGCAGAACCAGTCTGGGGGATCGCTGGGCGGCCGCCTGCCGGCCCGAAACACATTTTTCTTTGTGGCCTACGAAGGCCTGCGATCGACAATCGGCAGCCCGGTGCAGAGCGTTGTGCCACCCGCCGCCCTGCGCAACGGAGATTTCAGCACATTCGGCACGGCGATCACCGATCCATTAAATGGAGGCTCGCCGTTTCCCGGCAATGTCATTCCGTCTTCTCGAATCGACCCCATCGCGACGAACTTCCTCTCCACTTACGAACCGCTGCCGAACCTGAGCAACAATGCACCCAACAACTTTTTAGATCAAACTCCAAACACCGAAAGCGACGATACATTTTCCGCACGGATCGACCACCAGTTCCGCAACCAGAGCACGCTGAGCGCGCTCTATACCCTGAATGGCGAGCAGAATGCGATCGCCGGATCCTTTCCGTTGCGTCCGACCACGGAGAACGTTCGCGCGCAGCTAGGAGCCCTGAGTTACACTTACTCCGCTGCCTCATGGCTGAGTGAAATGCGATTGTCGTACACCAGGTTAGCCATGCACGACGCTCCACGGAGCGCGTTTCAGGATAATGTAATTCAGCAGCTCGGCATGGAGGGCCTTTCAACCGATCCAGTGAATTACGGATTGCCCTATTTTCAGTTGACCGATTATTCGCTGGTGACCGACGATCCCACTCTCCCGCAGGTGCAGCGCGACAACTTATGGAACGCCTCGGAGAGCGTGTCCAAAGTGTGGCGCACGCACACTATCAAGGCTGGATTCGATTGGATCCATTTCCAGCTCAATTACCTGCACAATAATCTGGCACGCGGATCCTATCTTTACACCGGAGCTTATACCGGCGAGTCACTCGCCGACTTCTTGCTAGGGTTTCCGCAAGATACCAGCCGCGATATCGGAAACACGCAGGCATACATGCGCCAGAACAGCTTTGGCGGATATATACAGGATGATTGGCACGTGAGCCCTCGGCTGACGCTCAACATGGGCCTGCGCTACGAGTATGTCAGCCCGTTCACCGAAGCGCGGGGAAACCTGTGGAACCTGGTCTATTCGACGCAGCCCAATCCGCCGCCCCCGCAATTGGAGCGTGTGTCGCAAGCCGTCGAGCCCGACACGCGTAACTTCTCGCCGCGGGTGGGGTTGGCCTGGCGGCTTCCCGGCTTGCGGCGCTCACACGGCGAGAGCATCTTTCGCGCCGGTTACGGTATCTACTATAGCCCGGAGATTGCGGTTGAAACTTACGACCTGGTGCTGAACGGTATTCTGGTACAGAATAATATTACTAATGGAAGCTTGCCGCCGCTCTTGACTACCCGCAACGGTTTCCGGCAGACGGCATCGACCGGTTTCCCCACTTACTTCGGCATTGACCCATACGCCCCGACACCTTATATTCAGCAATGGAATGCCGGATTGCAGCACGAGTTTTCCGGCCACATTCTGGGCGAAGTATCTTACGTGGGAAGCAAAGGTACGCACCTGGGCCGCTTCCGGCAGTTCAACACGCCGTTGCATACCGAGACCGGCCAGGACCTCGGTCCGCGTCCGGGCGACTTGCAATCTCTGCGCACCTGGCCCAGCCTGGGGGAAATCATCCAGCGGGAGCATATTGCCGACTCATCTTATAACGCGCTACAGATCAAGGCCGAAAAGCGCTTCGCCCGGCGCGTTTCGCTGCTGGCCAGCTTCGTCTGGTCTAAATCCATCGACGACGCGGACACCGTAATTCCGGGTTTCTATCAAAGTGTCGGCGCGCAGGACGAGAACAACCTCCGGCTGGAGCGCGGTTTGTCGTCGTTCAACGTGGGACGGCGCATCAGTGCCGGATACGTGGTGGATTTGCCGCCGGTACGGGCGCTGGGTCCGGCGCTGCGGAACTGGCAGTTGAGCGGCACTGTTTTGCTGCAAGACGGCATGCCGATCGACGTGTTCTACTACGGCTTCGACCCTGCGAATACCGGGCTGCCGAATCGGCCCAATATCGTGCCTGGAGTCAGCCCGACGCTGCCGCGCAGCCAGCGCACCACGGCACAATTCTTCAACACAGCCGCATTTGCGGCGCCGGCGCCGTACACCTTCGGCAATGCGGGACGGAATATCGTGAACGGGCCGGGCAACAGTGTTTTCGACGTGGCCCTGCATCGGCGCTTCCCGGTCCGCGAGCACGGCGCGGTGGAGTTGCGCGGCGAAGCCTACAATGTCTTCAACCATCCGAACTGGGGGGTCCCCGGAGGCTATGCCGATTTCAGCCCACCGCTTTTTGGCGGCATCCTGGGCGTGGGCGACCCCCGCAGATTTCAGTTCGCAATTCGGTACGATTTCTAGGTGCCTCCTCGAGTTCCAAGAGCCGTCTCCGCGGTGATGGGGGCGTTGCAATTTTCCTCGACCGGTGAAGGGCCTTTCCGCAACGTATCGCTGCGGGAGCCAGACCTTCCCTGGCAGGAGGTGCTGGAGTTCTGCGACCGCTCGTCGCTGACGCTGTTGTTCGGAGCGGCAACGGGAGACGCGCTGCCGGATTGGGTGCGCGAGCGCATCGCGCGAAATCTGGCAGAAAACACGGAGCGCCTGGAGCGGGTGCGCTCCCTGCAAGAGCGGGTGAGCCAACTGCTCGCGGCCGCCGGCATCGAATCCATCATCTTGAAAGGCACTACGCAATGGCCGCATTTTGTTTCGGACCTGTGCCTGCGGCTGCAATGCGACCTCGATATCTTCTCTGCGCCGGCCGATGTTCGGCGCGCGTGGAAGGTGCTGACCAGAGCGGGCTACGAGGCGATGGAAAAGCCGGGCGAGCATCCGATCGACCACCTGCCGGCGTTGGTGCAGAAGACCGGCTGGGAGTGGCGCCGAGGCAGCAATTTCGATCCCGAGATCCCGCTGGCGATTGAAGTGCATTTCCAGTTTTGGGACGAGCGAACGGAAAGACTCCAGGCGCCGGGTGTGGACGAATTCTGGCCGCGGCGCGTGGGGCGGTCGCTGGATCTTCCGGACGCGCTGGCGTACTGCACGCTGCACCTGCTGCGGCATTTGCTGCGCGGCAGCGTGCGTCCCTGCCACGTCTATGAGCTGGCCTGGTTCCTGGAACGGCACGCGAACGATGAGGCCTTCTGGCAGCGCTGGCAGGCGCTGCACCCGGCCGGTCTGCGGCGGCTGGAGGCGATCGGCTTCCGCCTGGCGGCGGAGTGGTTCGGCTGCGCGCTCGGGCCGGTAGCGGCCGACGCCGTATCGCAACTGCCCGCGCCCGTGCAGGAATGGTTCGAGGCGTTCGCCTTCTCGCCGCTCGAATCCCGGTTTCGCCCCAATAAAGACGAGCTATGGCTGCACCTCGCGCTACTGGAGACCACGCGCGACAAGCTGGCGGTGGCCCGACGGCGCGTGTTTCCTACCCGGCTGCCGGGTCCCGTGGACGCCGCCTGCATTCCCCGGGAGCAACTCACACTGCGCCGCCGCACCATCAAGCACCTGCGCGTCGCGCGATTTGTGGGTGGGCGCGCGCTGTTTCACACGCGCGCGTTGGTCTCGTTGTGCAAAAGCGGTTTGCGGTGGCGGATGCATTCCAGCGGTCTGAGCGAAGGCTATTGGCTGTTTCTGGGGGCCAGCTCGTTTTTCGTGCTGGGCATGTTCATCTACGTGATGCTGTACAACCTCTACCTGCTGGATTTGGGCTTCCGCGAAGACCTTGTCGGCGCCGTCGCGAGCGCGTCGACAGCGGGGAATGTCGTGGCAATTCTGCCGGCGGCGGCCGCGGCCCGCCGCTGGGGATTGCACAAGCTGGTGTTCGGATCGTTCGCGGCGATCGCCGCGCTTTCCACGCTGCGCGTGTTTGCCACACGGCCGGTGCTCCTGTTGGGGCTGGCTTTCCTGCACGGCGCGGCATTTGCCCTTTACGCGGTGTCGCTGGCTCCGGCCATTGCGCGGCTGACCGGAGAAAAGGCGCGGTCCACCGGCTTCAGCATCTCGACGGCGAGTTCGATCGCGCTGGGAATCCTGGGCGGCTGGTTGGCGGGAGCGCTGCCGGGCTGGCTGGGCGGCAAGCAACCCGCGATGCTGGCGGCGTGTGTGCTGGTGGCGCTGGCCCTGTGGCCCGCGGCGCGGCTGCGCGTCGGCCATGCGCCCGCCGGGGGCGCCGCGCTTTATCCGCGAAGCCGTTTTGTGGTGCGGTTCCTTCTGGTCTGGGCCCTCTGGAGCCTGGCCACGGGATCGTTCGATCCCTTCTTCGCCACGTTTTTCGCCCGTCTTCATACCCCGGTCGAGCGCATCGGGTTGATCTTCTCCGGTTCCAGACTGGGCCAGGTGGTGGCATTGATGCTGGCGCCCGCGATCCTGCGAAAGATGGGCCTGGTGAACGGCACCGCCGCCATGCTGATGTCTACCGCCGTGGCGATGGCAGCTTTGGCGGCGTGTCACGCGGGCTGGCCCGCCGCCGCCGTGTTTATGACCTACACGGCCTGCCAGTGGATGAGCGACCCCGGAGTCAACACGCTGCTGATGGGCCGCGTGCGCGAATCCGAGCGCGCGGGCGCGGCGGCAACGATGATGCTCGTGGCGTTCGGCGCACAGTTCGTGGCTTCGCTCGCGGGCGGGACCGTGATCGCGAAGTTCGGATATCCCCTCCTGCTGGCGTGCGCGGCGGCGCTGGCGGCACTGGCGGCGTTGGCGTTCCGCACGTTGCCGGCCGGGGAACCGGAAGGGGCCACCGCGACCGCCGGGCCGATATCCGCGAGGCAGGCCTCGGCCCCGGACCGCGATTCGGGAATCAACTCCCGCTGATGGCGATGGTTACCTGGTTGGTGGTGGTGATGCCGCCGACCTGAAGTTGCAGCGGTACGGCATTACCCGGCGTGACCCCCGCCGGTATGACGATGTTCACCTGGTTGACGCCGGGAAACTGCGGAGTCAGGCCCGAAAACGTTACCTGGGCCGGCACGCCGCCCACCAGCACCACGGGCGTCGTGACAGTTTGGGCCAGGCTGGTAGGCACCGCGCCGGTTGTAACCGGAGTGCTCACCGCGCCAAGGCCCGTGCAGAGGATCTCGATATAATCTCCGGCCTTCGCCGGATGTGTCGGCAAGCCCGGTATCGAGCCGGTGGCAGCCGCGAGGGAACCGTCGAGGTTGATCGCGATGGCCGGCCCCACCCCGAAATTGACTGCGAAAATACCAGGGGAAAGCGGACCCAATGGAACCGAAGCCGCCGCCGATGCACCGCTCGAAGTTTTCACCACCACCGTCGCCGTACCCGACTGGGGGACTTCCCAAGGCAATTGGGCGTTGATCTGATTCGGTGAAACGAAGATCAGAGGCGCCGGATTGTTATTGAATGTTACCGATTGTACATTTCCGAGGTTCGTCGAGAGCGGAACGCTGCTGGCTTGAGCCAAAGCAGCGGCCAGATTCGTACCGAAGATACTGATCAGCGAACCGGGGGTGATCGGCTGCCCCGCGGCGAAGCTTGCGGCATTCACCACGCCGCCGCTGTTAATAGCGGGCGCTTGCGCCAGTGCCGGCGTCACAAACGCCAGCGCCAGAGCCATCTTTCCAATCCCCTGCATGACGGCCGTTTCTTCTGAAGGATAACCGGGAACCGCCGCCGCGGCAAGCGGCTAAGTGCAATTACGCGCTTTCGCGCACAGCGACCGCGAGAACCCATAAATAGAGCGGCAACACGCGCCAGTAGGTGAGCAGGTCGCCGGACGCCATCTGAACCACCTGCCCCATCCAAAAGCAGAAGATCCAGGTCCCGTGAAAGGAAGTTACCGCGCCGGGGCGGCGTGCCGCGCGATATGCGGCGCGAAGAATGCTCCAGTTAAGCCACAGCAGCGCCGTCACGCCGGCGACTCCCGTTTCTACCAGCAGGCTCAGGTACATGTTGTCGGCCACCACCGGACGCCCCAGCACGTTCGAATAGGGCAGGGTCTTGTAGCCGACGCCAACCAGTGCCGTGAGCGGGTGGTGGCTCATGTATTGCCCAAGCACGCTCCAGTTTTCCCAGCGCCCGGAGAGAATGCGCGCGGGAGATTCGAGCAGATACTCCGCCGAGCCGCGCCAGCGCCACAGGTACGCCTCGAAAAACCGCGGAAACGAGAAGTAGGCCACCGCCGCACCGGCGAAAATCGAAGTCAGCGCCACCGCGGCCGTGCGACGCCGCCGCCCGCGTGGCTGCCGCAGGTAGAGGAGCGTGGCGAGAGCGATCACAAGATTGAAAACCGAGGCGCGGGAATACGAAAAAATCAGCGCCGCCGAGAAGACCGCGCCGCCTGCCAGCAGGCTCCATCGCGGCAGGCCGGTCTCGCGTTTGGGCCGCACCATCGCCACGGCAATCATCGTGAGGAAAAAGGCGCACAGGTTCCCGAGCGTGCTGGCTTCATAGAAAACGCCTTGCGCGCGCCGGTAGACCCCTGAGGACAGCCAGACGAATTGAGGGCCGAATCCGGCCGGCGCCGGAAACTGAAAGTAGAAATCCAGGCAGGCAAAAAGCGCCGAGATCGTTCCGCACCAGAAGAGGATCCGCGCCTGTGGGAAGTCATCGCGTTTTTCGGCTGCCGAGGGACCGTAGGCGGTGTAAAAAAAGACGTACAGAGATACGCCGAGCAGCAGCACGCGCGCGAGACTCGCGGCTGCAATCGTCACCCCGGAGTTCCAGGCCGCCGGGGCCAGGCTGGCCGTCAGGATCAGGAAATACGCCATCAACGCGCTGGTCAGGGCATCGGGGCGGACCTTCCACTCCGGCATGCGGAGCACTCCCGCAAACAGCCCGAGAGCGGCGAAAATCAGCGCGGGATGCGGACCGGTATTACCCAGCGCAATCGGAAGAGGCGGCAGCAGGAGAGCGCAAAGCAGGAAAGCCATGACCCAACGGCTCGGGCGCGCCAGCGTCCACCATGCGATCAGAACCACAACTGGCGCGATCGCGGCGGGCACGGCGAGCGTTTGGGGGACCAACGCCAGGAAGGCGGCATAGGCGCCGAGGGCCGCGGCAGCGCCGAGCCAGAGGACCGGGTGCTCCGCCCGTGCGGCCGTCATTGGCCGCCCATGTGCGACGGGATAGAACGCGAAACCGCTCTCCCGATCCGGTAGTTAAACGCCAGCGTAAGACACAAGAACGAAAGCACGGCGGCGGCCAGCAGAGCGATCACCACGTTGAGGGTCACGTTCGGCGACGAGGGACGATCCGGAACGATGCCGGGGTCGATAATCCTGAGATGCACGCCGCGAGTGCCGGCGGTCGCCTCCGCCTCGGCGACATGGCCCTCCATGGACTCGTACAACGTTTGCGCGGCCTTGCGTTCCTCGGCGTACTTCTCGCGCAGCGTTGTGCGCCGATTCAGCAGAAGCTGCTTGGCGCTGAGAGCGGTATCGAGATTGTGGATCTGTTTTTGCAATGCCGCAGCGCCGGCCCGCGCGGAGCGCAATTCGCCGCGCACCTCTTCCAACTCGCCGGGACGCGCCCCGCTCATGAGAGCTTTCTCGCGATCCTCGCCTTGGGCGATTTGCAGGTCCGCGGCCGCGGATTCCTCCTGCAAGCCGGCCCTCAGTTGCTGGAGCCCCGCGATGTCCTCGGTCAGGTCCTCGATCGGTTCGGTGGTCACGACCCGGCTCCACGCCGATTCGGCCTGGTCCAGCCGCGTCCGCGCATCCGCCAGTTGCCGCTCCGCCGCGGCAATCCGCTCCTGGTCATCCTGCCGGACCGCGGCCGCATTCAGCTCCACGACCCGCTCCGCGAGGTAATCCGCCAGCGCGTGCGCCTTACGCGGGTCCGGCAGGCTGGCTGTAATTTCGAGGACATTCGTATCCCGCGGAATGTCGACCGCCAGAACAGATCGTTTCAGTTGGGCGAGCGGCTGCGGTTTCCTGGGATCGCGCAATCCGAAGCGATCGGCGGCATCGAGAAATAAGCGATCGCTGGACGCGAACAGCAGAAACGTCCGGAGCGATTCCATGTAGATCGGGTTCGCCCTCAAGTCCGTACCGGCAGCGGGCTCCATGACGAGCCGCGCGGCCGCGCTGTACTTTTTAGTACGCAGCAGGCTGACCCCCAGCGAGAGCGCCAACGCGACGCCGCAGGCCACCGCCGCAAAGCGCCACCGGCTTCGCAAGTAATCGAGGTACTGATAGCCGTCAAATGACCCCGACATAAGCGGCATTTTAGAGATAGTGTAGCTAACATGAAGTTCGTCTTGTGGCTGGTGGTTTTCCTGGTTCCACTTTCGATCGCGCCACATGTGCTGTTTTACTTCGACGTCACGCCCAAGGTGATCCTGCTGCTTTTGGGCGTTGCTGTGCTGCTCCCCTGGTTCTGCGGGCGAGGGGCGCCTGGATTCCGCCGACTGCTGGAGCAGCGGCCCGGCCGTTGGTTTTGCTGGCTGCTGGCGGCGCAGGGCATCTCCCTCGCTCTGTCAACCGTCCTGTCCGCCGATCCCGCCCACTCGCTGATCGGGGGGAACTGGCGGCGATTCGGAGCGGTACCGCAGGCCGGCATTTTGCTCTTCGCTTTGGTCGTGGCGGCGCACATCGCCGCAAATCCCGAAAGCTGGCGCGGCCTGCTGGCAGCCACTTCGGCCGCGGGCACGCTGGCGGCCCTTTACGGAATCTTGCAGTACTTCGGATGGGATCCCTGGATCGAGCGCAGCGCATATCACGTGGGCGAGGGCATCTGGACGATTGTCCGGCCGCCCGGAACGCTCGGCCACGCCGATTATTTCGCGACGTATCTTCTCTATGCGGCGTTCTCCGGTGCGGCGCTAGCGCTGTCGCCATCCGGAAAGTTCGGAAGAGCGCTGGGCATTGGGAGCACGAGCCTCGCGGCGGCGGCAATCGTGCTGAGCGGAACCCGCGCCGCTATTTTGGGACTGCTGGTTGGCGGAGTCCTTATGGCGCTGTGGCTGCGGCTTCGGAGCACGACGCCCGTGTCACTGCGCTCGAAAGCCGCGACAGTGGGCGCACTGGCAGTTGTCTTCGCCGGCGCGGTTGTCTTCTACGGTTCCTCTTATGGCCAACTGCTGCGCAGCCGGATCCACTGGGAGAGAGACGATCCCTGGGGCGGAGCCAGGCTGCTGCTGTGGCGCGATTCGCTGGGGATGGCCCGGCGATACTGGGCGGCGGGCGCCGGCCCGGAAATGTTCGCCACCGAATTTCCGCGATTCGAATCCGTCCGGCTGGCGCAGGTTGTGCCGGATGCCTACTACGAATCTCCGCATAACATTTCGATCGATGCTCTTACAGCGCAGGGCGTGCCCGGGTTGGCGATCCTGCTGGCTCTTTGTGCACTGGCGTTTTATGCCGCCTCGCGGATAAGGAACGCGCCGGTCGTGCCGGCGCTCGCCGCCGGATTTGCTGCCGGCCTCGTAAGCAGCCAGTTCACATCGTTCATTGTTACCACCGCGCTGTTCTTCTACCTGTTTCTCGCCGTGCCTGTGGGACTATCGGTGTCGCAGAAGGATGCGCATGCGCCGCGCCGCCGGCCCAATCGCAGCCTGAAACTGGGGGCCGTCGCGATCCTCGCTGCGCTGCCGTTTGCGTTTGTTGCCATCCGGCTATTCGGCGCCGATTACAATGTCGCGCTGGCGCAACGGCAATTGCAGCGGGGAAACCTCCGAGCCGCCGCCGCCAGTTACAGCCGCGCGCGCGGTTGGGAACTGCCGGGGATGAGCGCCGATCTGTGGTATTCGCGGTCCATGGCCGCGGCGGCGAAGAGTTCGCCGCCGGCTCTGGCTATCGCGGCGTGGATGCAGGCAATGGAAGCCGCGATTCGCGCCGTCCAAACCGTCGAGGATCGCTCGAACGCCTGGTACAACGCCGCCGAATTTTACGCCGCGCAAAACGACTGGCCGCACACCGAAGAGAGTCTCCGCTCGGCCATCGGGGCGGCTCCCAACTGGTTCAAGCCGCACTGGATTCTGGCGCAGGTATGCTTTGCCCAGGGGCGTCTGGAAGAAGCCGGCGCCGAAGCCAAACTGGCCGCGCAACTGGACGCCGGCAAAGACGCGAGCGTCGTGCGCACATGGGACCAGATCCGCGCCGCGCTCGGCCGGAAGCGCAGGTAGCGCCGCAATGGGAACTGGCAGCGGGCGGAAGATTCTGTTTCTCGATCAGTTCAGCGAGTTGGGCGGCGCCCAGCAATGCCTGCTCGACCTGCTGCCGGCCGTCGTCGCGCGCGGTTGGACGGCGGCCGTCATGGCGCCCGGTTCCGGCGAGCTTGCGAAACGAGCGGCCGCGCTGGGAGCGGATTTTTGTCCCGTGTGCTTCGGTCCGTTTACCGCCGGTACGAAATCGATCTCGGATGTGCTGCGCTTCGCCCGGCAGATGCCGCGGCTTGCGCGGCAGATTGCGCGGTGGAAGGCAGATGTCATTTATGTCAATGGCCCGTGTGTGCTTCTGGCGGCGTC
>JAJYLS010000134.1 GCA_021787555.1 Acidobacteriota bacterium
GGCGGAAATTGGCAGCGCGTCCGGCACACTCCACATCGTAAGGCCAGTATGCGGCAATCCGCGCGTATTGTAAAGCTATTTCTGAGACACTACACTAGTCCCCCCCGTGAGAAAAAACGGTTAGTGGCCCTGGTGACCGCAGCGGCTTACTTCGCCGCAACCTTTCTCGGCCAGCAGATGAAGCTCCGGATTTTATGCAAAAAGCTGCTGATCATTTCGCAGCGCTTTTTGGGAATTCCACCCTTCCGGTTCTATGCCTTGGCCGATGGAATCCGGCAAGGTGGGTATCTGCTTGACTCAGGTAGCCCCAATATGTAGTATACGGGGATGGCCGAGGAATACCCGCGGAATCTGACGGAGCTGGAGGCGAATTTCGGGACAGAGGAGGCGTGCCGAGCATATCTGGCGCGGCTCCGGTGGCCCGATGGTTTCCGCTGCCCTCGTTGCGGCGGCGGCCGGTCGTGGCCAATTCGAGGAGTTTTGCTGGAGTGCGCGGGCTGTGGCTGCCAAACTTCGGTGACAGCCGGAACGATCTTCCAGGACACGCGAACGCCTTTGCCGGTCTGGTTCCGCGCCATGTGGTGGGTGACCACGCAGAAGAACGGTGCCAGCGCTTTGGGTTTGCAACGGGTGCTCGGGCTGAAGAGCTACGAGACGGCCTGGGTGTGGCTGCATAAGTTGAGGCGCGCCATGGTGCGGCCGGGGCGCGACCGGCTCACCGGTAGAGTCGAGGTGGACGAATGTTATGTGGGCGGTCTGGAGGAAGGACTGCCGGGGAGGCTGAATTTGGACAAGGCCCTGGTTGTTATTGCCGCTCAAGAGGATGGACCTGGGATCGGCAGGATTCGGTTGCGCCAGATAATCGACGCTTCCGCCGAAAGCCTCGTACCGTTCGTGCAGGACTCGGTCGAGCCAGGGAGTATCATCCACACCGACGGATGGGCGGGCTACCTGCCTTTGGAGAAGAAAGGCTACGACCACGAGGTCACCATTCTCAAGCGCAAAAAGAAGACCGCTTCGCAATTAATGCCGCGAGTCCACCGGGTGATCGCGCTCCTCAAGCGCTGGCTGATGGGGACACATCAGGGGGCGGTCAGCCACAAGCATCTCGACTACTACCTGGACGAGTTCACCTTCCAATTCAACCGGCGACGATCAAAGAGCTGCGGGAAGCTCTTCTTCCGTCTTGTGCAGCAAGCCGTCGCGATCCAGCCGGTGCCCCTGGATAACATTCTCCATCCTGAGGCCAAGCCGAAAACGAAACCACAACCTGTGGGGGCCACCTGAGTCAAGCAGATACCCATCTCCGGCAAATTCTCTCCCAGGCAACCTTGGCTCCGTCGGAAGCGCCACCCGCCACCCTGCAACTGGAACTGACGCTCGGCTGGGACGGCTAAAAATTCTGGGGAACCTCCTGCTCAAAATTCCGTTGACACGGGAGCGCGCTCTCATATATGGCCGGTTTTGAGTGTCCCCCGAGGGGAACGATTTCCCGGCTGGCGACGCGCCGCGTTCTGGAACTCCTGCGCCCCAATGCGACGGTCACACTTTGTCTGCCCCTTTTTCTTGCCGGAAACGAAGGGGAACGGAACTTCGCCAAAAGGCACCCGACGATCACGATCGATGGGTGTGACCAGCGGTGCGCCAGGTGGGGTACCGAACAACACAGCGGCCCAGTGAGTTCGGCGCTGGTGGTGACGGAGATTCTGGGAACTCGAGCGGCAGGCTGACCATCGCTCGTCGCGGGACTCGACCCAAGTGGACAAAGAAGCCGTGTGGGCAGTCGCAGAGCGGATTGCCGCTGAGGTAGACACCGTTTTGGCGGACAAGGGGACGCCAGATGAAGCGGCGTCTGGAACTGATGACGCCGAGTGTTCGTGTGCACGTCCAATTCCGGGTGCGAAGTTGACGGTCCTGGGCGCGAGGGTCACGATTCCCGGCTTGCCGCTCATATTCGAGCAGTGCGCCGAGCGCAACATCCCCGCGGACGCGGTTGGCGGCGCCGCCTTACTCGATGTGGTGAAGATTTATCGCCGGATTCTGCCGGAGGAAGAAGCAGAGTACCGGAGCGCGCTGCTTGCCGCGTACCAGAATTTCAGGAACGGCACCGGGCCGGCGAAGTGATGGAAGTAATCTGGATGTCCGCTCCGACTGTCGCTGGCAACCTGGCCATGGATGACGCAGCGGCGCGCTGGGCCGCGGCAACAGGGCTTCGGCGCTTGCGGTTCTGGTGGGGAGGACCGCCTGCGGTTGTGATGGGCTCGAGCGAACGGGAGGAGCAAGTCGTGGACGCCCAAGCGTGCGCCCGTCTTGAAGTGGAGAATCTCATATGCGCGATTCTCGCGGCGTTCGGCCTCGAAGGGAGATCGGAGGGGACATCCGACATAGCTGTAGGGGATCGGAAAATCTCAGGTAATGCCCATGATCGGAGGTTTTATGGCTTCCTGGGGATGACCCACTTCAAGCTTGGGGATCGGGACCGCGGCCTGACGGCCCTGCGTGCCGCCGTGGAGATTGACGCCACCTTCCCAGGAACGAATCAGCCAACTGAACCTATCGCAAAATGGAAAATGGCACCCAGTTCAGCGAAAGCCGGATGCTGTCCACGGTGAACTGGTTGAAGGCGCCCGCATACGTCCCGCCCGAGATAAGATGCGTGTATTGCGCGGTGAGAACGGTCTGGTCCGACATCCGCAGCGAAATTCCGCCGCTTGCCTGCCACCCAGAAAGACTGGCAAACCCTGTGTCGCGCATTTGTTCTTCTCCGAAACTGGCGAACGTGGACCAGCGGCTACCCGGGTGCTGCCAATTCCATGATCCCATTTCGGTGGTAATCAATCCCACCGCGAACCCATACGTATCGTAACTGGACCGGTCATAGGTGGCGGCCAAAGTGTGGGAATACGTTTTGACCCCCAGCGCGCCGCCGCCAATTACTTCTCGAGTGTTCGGGGTGCCGAGGGTCTGCTGGCTCACCTGCGTCAGCGCGCCGCCGCCGTACCCGCGCATGAACCAGTGTTCTCCCATCTTGCGCGCCAGCGCCAGTGTGCCGTAGGTCCCGCGGGCGCGTTGGAAGCTGTTCCAGATCGCATATTCGCTGGCGTCCACCGATATCTGCGTCCGTGGCGACAGCATGTACGTCACCTGCGCGCCGGCGTTGATGCCCGTGCTCCGCGGCATCACGTAATTCCCCAGCCCGTTCGGCCCGCTCCCTTGTTGGCTCTGCCCGGCCGCGGTGAACCCGCTCAGGCTCACGGCCAGCCGCGAGGAGTAGCTATAAGACACGCCCACCTGCCCGGTGTAGCTCAAGACCCGGTCGCCCAGGAGCAATCCTCGCTCCGGCGATTCGAGAATCGGAGCGCCGGTTAACACCGATGCAACCTGCGCGCTGCTGAATTGCCCCATCCCCACCGCCGCCGCGAAATCGCCGAAAGAGGTCGGCGCCTGCGTGACCGTCGTCAATCGCGACGGTTGGAACAAGTATTCCGCCATGGTGTCGTCCATGCCCTCCCCCGAGGCGGTCACTGTCCATCTCGGGCTCAACTGCCGGCTGGCGTTGATCGACAGGGAATGGTTGAACGCATTCGTATTCGAATACCGGACCATTCCATCGTACCCTCCGGAGTAAACCGCGGAAATATTCGTCCTTCTCCCTTGGTATTGCCAACCGACACTGATGTCCGTCCCGTATGCTTCATCCCCGCCAATGCCCCCCAGCGGGTCGGAGTAGTTCAATGCGACGCCGTTGAGAGGAATTGCCGAGGTCATGTACCCGAAATACACCGAAGCGCTGTAAATATGCAGCCCCCGCGTCGGCACAGCCGTGGTGCTCAGGTTCGCCCCGCTGTTGTCGGTCTGCCCCGGCAGGGTCTGCCCGAAGGCAACTGGAATCCGGATGCCGGCCAGAATCCCCGCACAGATCAATGTCCACTGGATAAGACGGCTGCTCATGTATGCGAGGGATTACGCAATTTGTCAGCCATCCCCGCGGCTACTGCCCTGCCCCGGCGGCTGCGGCCCGTTCAACGGCGTAGACTGACAGCAAGCCGGAGAAGCGGAACTCCCGCACCAAGCGGTCCACCTTGGCTTCCATGTGGCTTACTCCCGCATAGGTCCTCAACCGCGATACTAAGCCTTCCGCCAGGCGCGGCTGTTCCGGATCGAGTTCCCAGGGATGAAAGTAAATGCACGCGGGTTGCGACTCTTTGTCATTGATGCGGCGAATGCCGGCAGCAACATAACGGTACGGCAGCAATCGCAAATATCCGCCGCCCCCGACCGGTGTCACCCGTTTGCGCGACAGCGTGGCGGTGGCAATCGGGATCTCGTAAATCGGACCGGCCGCCGTCTCCAGCATCTGCCCGTGTCTCCCGAATCCCGGAATGCCGCTGCGGTCGTGCGAAATCGGGTAGATGCTGGAGTCATGCGTGAACCCGCACTCTACCAGGATTTCGAGCGCCCAGAGTGACTGCCGGGTTATCGAGTAATTGGGAGCACGATAGATGGCCGTCCGCACCCCGCAAGCATCCTCTATCGCCCGCACTGCCCGCAGGGTGTCCTCGCGGAATGCCTCCCGCGAGAGGTTGAACACAAGCTGGTGCGCGTAGCTGTGGCAACCGATCTCATGTCCCGCCTCGGCGATCCGCCGCACCATGGCCGGATGATGCTCGGCCACCCACCCCACAATAAAAAACGTGGCCTTCGTCCCGTGCCGGGCCAGCAGATCCAGAATCCTGCCCGTCTGCGCCGCCACTCGCGACGGCAACGATTCCCATTTTTCCGGCCCTCGCGAACACGGCAATTCGGAGGGGTGGAAGTACTCTTCCACATCCACCGAAAGCGCGTTGATCATGACGCCCTCGCTTGCCTCCGCCGCTTCAGCAGAACTACGGCGGCGCTGTAAACCAAGGCGAACGTCGCCAGAACTACGAAATCCACCACTCTCTGTGCCATGCGCGTTGAAGAGCACCTTTCCTGCCAAGCCCGGCTGGCCTGTATTTCCGGCAACTAGCCGGATCGCGCCGCACTCGGATTGGTCGAGGAATCCCCAAACGTCGCACTTTTTCCCGGCGCTTGCACCAAATGGCAATCCTGGGGCGGTTGCTTACTCCGGCTTATGCGCTCGCGCCAGCCATTGCAACGCCGGAGCAGGCAGCATCTCGACCGCGAAATCCTTCAAGCCCGCCCGTTCGATCCAGTCCTGCAACTCCACGTGCGAGAAGATATAGCCCTCCCGGCTGGTGAGCGCCAGGTTTAGCGCGGATAACGCCGAATAGGCCGGCCGCGTGTGCGTCTCGTCCGTCATGATGTCCATTACGTACGCGATTCCGCCGGGATTCAACGCGTCCGCCGCCCGCTGCAGCAACATCGGAATCTCGTCCTTCGGTTCCCGGTGCAGCAGATTGAACAGCAGAATTACGTCGTTGCCCGGCGGAAACGGCGTCGTATGAAAGTCGCCTGGTAGCGTCGTAACGCGGGCCGCCGCACCCTCCTGCGCGATGAGGGCGGCCGCCATCTTCGCAATGGCGGGCTGGTCCAGCACCGTGCATTGCAGTTGCGGGAATTCGAGCGAAATCAGCATCGAGTACGTGCCCGGCCCCCCCTTCACTTCCAACAACGTCCTCCGCCCCTGTAGATCCAACCTGCGGATGATCGTTCGCCCTGTCGCCACCCTCTGCGCGTGCTGCGAAAGCACGTAAGCCGTCAGTTGCTCGGGATCTTCCCCCTCTTCGCCGATCACCCATTCCACCGGAGCGCCGCCGCGCACAAACGCGGCCAGCCTCTCCCATACCGGATACAGTTCCCGGCTTTCCATCAGAAGAGAAGAGAGGTTATGCGACCTGCCCGGCACCAGGCAGGCTTCCGCATCCGCGCTGTTCGAATACAGGTGGCCTTCCTTCTCCAGCAGACCGAGTGCGGCGCATGCGTCGAGCAATAACGTGGCGCTCCTTGGATTCAAGTTCAAACCGTGCGCGATGGCGGCGGCATCGCGCTTTCGGAAATCGGCCAATTCTTTGAATATGCCGAGCTCCCACGCCGCAAATACAACCGCCGAACGGTAGAACGCCTGGATAAGATCGTTAACGCGCCGGGGATCGGCCTGCCGCAGAACAGAGGGACTTGTCATGCAAGATGTTGGCCGTCTTGCATTTCTAGTTCCGACTGCTCCGGGCTTGCAGTCTACGGCATCCTCGCGCCCCGACCTCCCCCATTGTTCCCAAAATGTGAGAATCTTCGTCTAAATTCTTACGATATTCTGCGCCGCCAATCCCTTCATGGCATTCCTGGTGTCGACGATCAGTTTTGCGCGCCTCGCAATCGCCGCGTAATTGAAGGCGTGATGGTCTGTCACGATCGCCACGCAATCGGCACTGCTTACAACGGCCATGCCCTTTTCCGCTGGGAGGTCGAGGCCGTCGATGCATAACTTGGGAACGTAGGGGTCGCTATAGCTGATCCGGGCGCCCCGCACCTTCAACAGGTGCAATATGTCCAACGCGGGCGATTCACGAACGTCGTCGATGTCGCGCTTGTAAGCCACTCCCATCACATGGACCCGCGAGCCGCGCAGCGGCTTCCCGGCATCGTTCAACGCATCTTGAATTTTGCCCACAACGAACCCGGGCATCTGCCCGTTTACCCACCCGGCCAGTTCGATAAACCGGGCTTCGCTTCCCGCCTGCTTGCTCTTCCAGGACAGATAAAACGGATCGATAGGAATGCAGTGCCCGCCCAGCCCGGGACCGGGATAGAATGGCATGAACCCGAATGGCTTGGTCGCGGCAGCGTCAATCACTTCCCAGATGTTGATTCCCATGCGATCGCACATCATCGCCAGCTCGTTGACCAGCCCGATGTTGATCATGCGAAAGGTGTTCTCGAGCAACTTCACCATCTCGGCAACACGCACTGAGCTGACCGGGACCACCGCGTCCAGGGCTTGGGCGTAAAACAGCATCCCCATCTCCGTGCAACGCGGCGTTACTCCTCCCACCACTTTGGGGATGTTGCGCGTTTGAAATCGCGGGTTGCCCGGATCCACCCGCTCCGGCGAAAAGCACAGGCAGAAATCCCGCCCGGCGCGGAGCCCGCTCGATTCGAACAAGGGCAGCAGTACCTCTTCCGTGGTGCCCGGATAAGTCGTGGACTCGAGCACGATCAGCATTCCCGGATGAAGATAGCGGGCAACCTGCTGGCTCGCCTCCACTACGTAAGTCATGTCCGGGTCCTTGGTCTTCCGTAGCGGCGTCGGGACACAGATGTTAATCGTGTCCAGTTCCGCGGCCACCGAAAAGTCCGTGCTCGCGGTCAGCTTACCGTCGGCCACAAGACGCGCCAACTGTTCCGTCGCAACGTCCCGCACATACGATTCGCCCCGTTTGAGCTGTTCGACTCTCGAAGCCTGTATGTCGATCCCGGTAACTTGAAACCCCGCGCGCGCGAATTCCGCTACCAGCGGCAGCCCAACATAGCCAAGACCGACCACTCCGGCACGTGCTGTCCGCGTTTGGATCTTTTCCTTTAAATTCTGAAGACTGTTCCTCGGTTGAACGGCTGCTGCCATTTTGCTCTCCAGTCCGGCCTCTCCCTGCAGGTTGAGGGCCGAGTCCCGAAAAGCCGTGCAAAAAACCGCTACGCCGGATGCTCGCTTGCCCCGGCACCGATCGACAGCTTTTTCATCTTGTACAGAAGCGCCTTGTAATCGATGTTCAACACCCGTGCGGCGCGCCTGCGGTTCCAATGCGTCGCTTCCAATACCTCCAGGATCACCGCCGTCTCGGCCTCCTGCTTGGCTTTCGCCACTTCACCGAGAGCAGACTGACGCTCCGGCGGCCCGGCTGTCGCCGCCCGCTGCGCGGTGTACGGCTCCACCGGCGGTTCGTACCCGTTCGCCGCGGCAGCCATCACCCGCTCCTCCGGTTCGGCTGTCTCGATAACCCTCAGGTTAGCTGGCGCTCCGGCTCCTTTTGCCAGCCGGTTGGCTCGAATCGCAATCTCGCGCACCATCTCCGCCGGGTCGCGAAAAACCAGCAGCCGCCGGATCAGGTTCTCCAGTTCCCGGACATTTCCGGGCCAGTCATAGCCCAGCATCGCTTGTTGCAGCGCCCCTGGAAGCGGCACCGGCCCTGCTCCGGCCGCGTGCTTCTGCATGAACCGCTGCGCCAGCGGTACGATGTCCTCCTTGCGTTCGCGCAGCGGCGGAATGTGAACGTTGATCACGTTCAACCGGTAATACAGATCTTCCCGGAAACTCTCGTTGCGGATGGCCTTGTGTAAGTCGCGGTGGGTGGCCGCCATCACCCGCACGTCCACGCGCACGGTTTCCTTCCCCCCCAGCCGCTGGAACTCGCGGTCTTGAAGCACCATCAGCAGCTTGGCTTGCAGCCGGTAATCCATATCGCCGATTTCGTCCAGCAGGATCGTGCCCCGGTCCGCCACTTCGAACATCCCTGCCTTGCGTTGGAATGCCCCCGTGAAAGCCCCTTTTTCGTAGCCGAACAACTCGCTCTCCACCAGTTCCGACGGCAAAGCCGCGCAGTTCAGCTTCACAAAAGGCCGACCCGCGCGCGGCGAATGCGCATGGATTTCTCTGGCCAGGACTTCCTTGCCGACTCCGGTTTCTCCCTCAATCAGTACCGGCGCTTCCGATGTCGCAATGCGTTCCACCTGATTGTGGATCTCGCGCATGCGCCGGCTGGTTCCCCAAAACTTCTGCTCCTTCCAATCCCCGGCCTTCTCGGCGGGTCTGCCGGCCGGGAGCCCCGGCCGCCCCACCCGCAGCATGTGCTTGCGCAGGTCCTCATGCGTCAGCGGTTTGGGAATAAAATCGACCGCACCGGCCTTAATCGACTCTACGATATTCACCGGAGACGAGGCGAACGAGGTGATAAAGACGGGCAGTTCCTTATTCACCCCTCGAATCTCCCGCAACGCTGTCAGCCCGTCCTTACGGGGCATCAGCAGGTCTAGAAATACCGCGCTGAAATCGTTCGGCCGCTCCGAGACCATCTGAACGGCTTCCTCTCCATCCTCCGCAACCTCGACGGCGTAGCCCTCGCATTTGAACGCCATCGCCATGAATTCCCGTGCATCCGCTTCATCGTCCACAACCAGCACTTTGGGTACACTACCCCCATTTGTCGCTATGCTTGCCATTTTCTGTGGGCCCCTCCCTAACAGCCCCTCAGTCCCCATCCTCACTCTGAAAAATACCCGGATAATTGTTTATACATGAAACTCTAACCGGAATAGAAGCCCACAACGCGCACAAAGACACAACTATTTCAAAATAGTAGACCCAGTACTGGAGTACCACAAGTCAGGTAAGCTCCTGCTGATGAGCAATCACGACACAAAATGTCGTCCCTTGAGAAGTTTTTGACTCCGCCCAGATGTGCCCTTGATGCTGCCGCACCAGCATGCGTGCGATGGCCAGTCCCAGCCCCGCTCCTGACCGGTCGTTTCCTCCACTGTAAACCGTCGACTCGTCAAACGTCTGCTCCACCTGATCGGGAGGGATCCCCGGGCCGTTGTCTGAAATGTCGATTCGATAGGAATTGAAGCTCGTGTTCGGCGCCCCCGGCTGGCGGCGATCACCCGCAAAGGGCCCTCCATTTACTCGCCGTTCCCAAAAATAGGGATAACCCACAACCCGAATCATGCCTTCCCGTCCGGCGAACTTACAGGAATTATCCAGCAAATTTAGGAACACTTGCTCCATATGTTGTTCGTCAAAGCATAACTCGCCCGCCGGCTGCTGAAATCTCACATCTAAGTGGATCCGGCGTTCGCGTAACTGCGGTTCGATTTCGTGTAGCGCCTGCTCCGCGCACCCGATGAGGTCCCCCGTCCGGTAATCCGGTTGCGATTCGCTGCTCCTCCCGGTGCTCAGATCGAACATCGTCGAGACAATCCGGGTAAGTCGTTCGACACTTCGCTGGATGCGCTCCAGTACGGCCGTCTGCTCGTTTGAAAGCGCGCCCAGCTTCCCGTCGAGCAGCAGCCCGCAGTACCCGTTCAGAGAGGTTAGCGGCGCCCGCAATTCATGAATTGCCCGCGCCAGAAAATGGGAGCGGTTCTGATCGTATTCCTGCAAGCGCAGACTGGCGTGCAGCAGGCATTCCAGCAGCTCATCCCGGTTCAGCCGCATCAGATCGCTGTCCACGACATACCTGGAGTGGCTCAAACTCTGTTCGATCGCGATTTCCAAACGCGCCCGGTTCACTGGCCGCAACAGTATAATCGCGCGCAGATGCAGCATCTTCGTGCGGACCTGCGAGAGCTCCGCCCGGCTGACGATTACAATCCCGCTGTGAATCTGCTGCTGCTCGGGCAGCGCCTCTACCGGGCCGAGATTGCTATCGTAGATGCAAACGGCCGATGGCGATGGCGGCGGCAACTGAAAATCCGTCCGGAGCGTGCACGTGCCCCCCGGCGTCAGCCGGATGATCTGCTGGCATAACGCCTGCAATTCCAAATCTTTTGAATAAAGTGCGATTTCCACGCCCTGTGCCTCCTGCAATTCGGGGGCTAATTGCCCCCGCCGCCACTTCGCGCCACTTCGCCTCGGAGATGGCGACGGCAAGCGCCGCTTCTCGCAGATGATCCCGAAATTTGGCGAGATTTCCAAAATCTCGGATAGAGATCGGCGCCCGTATGCCCCGGGAAAACGGTTCACGAGTTGCTGGGAGCGTCGCTGGATGGCTGCTCGCTCCGTTAACATGATGTGCACCAACTCGGTGGACGATGAACGCCGCCGGGGCAAACGCATGCCGCTTCGCTGCGAAGCCAGATTGGTCCGTAAAGCCGGCGAGATGTTTCCCGTCGCGACCGAGAACCTGAGCAGTAGCGGATTCTATTGCCACGCGAGAGAACGGTTGATTCCGGGCGAGGAGTTCGACTGTTATATCCTCCTGAGTTCCGACTATGCGCCCAGTCCTAATCGCCGCCTAGTGCTGGCCTGCCGCGGCCGTGTCGTACGCGTCGAGTCGCTGTCCACCGACTTGTACGGAGTAGGTTGCCAGATTGACGATTACTTACTCATTCCCGAATGAGAAGGTAGTTTGGAAGCGGCCGTCTCCTCGCGACGCGTCGCCGGCATGAAACTCCAGGAAATTCCCGATCGGACTGAATTAAAATGAGAGGCGGTATGTCGCAGCTAACCCGCAGGACTTTTCTCGCCGGTGCCGCCGCCGCGTCCCCTCTGGGCGCCGCCCCCGCCCCCCAGAACCGCACGAATGTGCTGTTCATCCTCGCCGATCAGTGGCGCTGGAGCGCCTTCGCGCACGCCGGGGATCCCAACGTGCGCACGCCGCATTTCGACCGCCTCGCGCGGGAAGGAGCGCGCTTCGCCCGCACCTACGCCGCCAACCCGGTTTGCACCCCGAACCGCTCGTGCATCCTGACCAGCCGCTATTCTCACCAGCACGGCATGATCCACAACAATCTCATGCTGCCGCCCCCGGAGCGCTGCCTCCCGCGGCCGTTTGCCGATGCCGGCTACGCCACCCACTACATCGGCAAGTGGCACATGGATGGCGAGCCGCGTCCGGGCTTCGTGCCGCCTGGCTGGCGCCGCCGCGGCATCCAGACCTTTGAGGGCTTCAACCGCGGCCACTGGTATCCCACCGGCGCCCAGTATTTCACCAACGAAGGGCAGTTGCTGCATCCCGACGTTTACGAGCCCACCTACCAGACCGACCTGGCGCTGGCTTTCATGAAGCGGAACCTCCATCACCCCTTCTTCTGCTATCTCTCCTGGGGACCGCCGCACACGCCGTACAATCCGCCGCCGAAGTGGAACATCTACGACCCCGAGAAGATCGCCTGGCGCGAGAACGTTCCGCAAGCCACGCGCCAGGACCCCTGGACCAGGCGCGCGCTCGCCGGCTACTACGGCCTGTGCTCGTCGCTCGACGCCGAGCTCAGCCGCATCTTGACATTCCTCGACGACGAGAAACTGGCGCGCAACACGCTGGTGGTGTTCACCTCGGACCACGGCGACATGCTCGGTTCGCACGGCGCTTATTTCAAATCCAAGCCGGAAGAGGAATCCCTGCACGTGCCGTTCTATATGCGGCTGCCCGGTCGGGTTCGCGCCGGCGCGCAGCCGGAGACGCTGGCGAGCAGCGTCGACCTGATGCCTACCATCCTGTCGCTCTGCGGCCTGAAGGCGCCTTCGGCGGTGATTGGCCGGGATCTCTCCGGCGCGGCACTCGGGACCGCCAATCCGCGGGCCGATTTGGTCTACTCCGAAGGCCTCATGCGCACCTCCGGTCCCCGCGGCCACGTCAAGAAAAATGACGACGTCCCGGCCCGCGGCTCCCTCGGGGTCACGCACGGCAGCGAGTGGCGCACGATCGTGACGCCGCAACACAAGCTGGTGATGCTCTACGACGGCACCGTGGCCGCGTTATTCAACCGCGAAAAGGACCCCTACGAGATGCACAACCTGGCGGAAGAACGCTCGGCCGCCCCGTTGCGCCAGGACCTGCTGGCGAAGCTGAAGCGCCGCGGCGCGGAACTCGACGACCGCTTCCCGAACGCTACGCCGCCGGCGAAAGCGATGTACACGGATAGCGCGGCGTAAAGCTCAAAACGGCGATCTTGAGTCCGGGCACCGCACTGAAATGTGCATCCCTCGTTGCCAGCGGCAGATCGCGCCGCCTCGCGACGGCGGCGATCCATAGGTCGTTATCCGGGATGGGTCTGCCGACTCGCGCCACTTCTACTTTGACCTGACCGTAGCCCTCCGTCGTTCGCCGGTCTGCAATAATCACGGTCGTATACCTCAGGAGATCTTCGATATACGCGAGTTGCTCAACCCCGCCGCTGCGGACGCTCCGCGCCAAAGTGAAGCTCGGCGGAAGCGACTCCAGATCTGCCACGATGGCTTCGAGACGGCTCACGATTTCAGGTTACATCCGACGCCGAGGACGGCTGCAACGGTGAAATACGCCCGCCGCCCCTACAACTGCTCGTAGCACTTCCGCGCCGGGCTGCACTCGAACTCGTCCACCAGCTTGCCGTCCGGCCCGAGACACGTAAACGTGTGGCCGCACCACACGGCCGTGTCATTGCTGAAGTGGTCCTCGGGCCGGATCTCCGCTTCGATGAACAGACCCTTCCATTGCAGCAACGCGCAACGGTTCATGCTGACTTTTTTCGCGCTTCCCAGGGGTTCCATACGCTGTCCCTCTAAGCCTTCCCATGCGCCGCTTCGAGCAGCGCGCGCTTCACTGCCACCTTCGCCAGTTGCACCTTGTAGGCGTTGTGGCTCAGTGGCTGCGCACCTTCGACGGCGGCCTTTCCCGCGGCTTCGGCGCTCGCGGTGGTGATGGACTTGCCGATCAGCGCGCGGGCCGCCAGGGGCGCTGGCCATGGCGTCGGCGCCACGTGGCCGAGCACGACCTTCGCGCTCCCCACTGCCGTGCCTTTCATCTCGACCACCACCGCCGCGGCCACCAGCGGCCAGTCGAGCGCCATCTTCTGGCGCACCTCGTACGTCGCGCTGTGCGTCCCCCCGGCGGGAACGATGATCTCCGTGAGGATCTCGTCCGGCCGCATGGCGACCTCGCGCGCGGTTTCGTGCTTGGGCGCCACGAAAAATTCCGACACCGGCATCTCGCGCGCTCCCTTCGCTGAAACCAGCTTCACCCGGGCGCCGTACGCCACCAGCGCCGGTCCCAGGCTCGACGCGCTCACGAAATAGGCCGGCCCGCCGCCGAAAATCGCGTGGTAGCGGTTGTCGCCGTTGGGCACCAGCGGCTGACCGTCCTTCATCGCCAGCAGCCCGAAGCCCTGCCGGTAATACCAGCAGCGCGGCCGTTGGCACAGGTCGCCCGCGGCCGTGCCCACGTGCCGGATCTGCGGGCTGGGAACGCCCTCCGCGGCGTCGGCGATGGCTTTCCACCCCGCGCGCACCTCGGCGTTCCTCGCCACTTCATCCATGGTGACCAGCGCCCCGATGCGCAGCTCCGTGCACGTCTTGCTGATGCCTTCGAGTTCCTTGATGTTCTTGATGTTCACCACGCGCCGCGGCGTTTCCAGATGCTCCTTCATCAGGCTGATCAGGTCGGTCCCGCCCGCGAGCACATAAGTATGACCCCAGCTCGCTCCCAGCTGCGCCGTGGCTTCCTGAACGGTTGTTGGATTGGCGTATTCGAAGGATTGCATTATGCGTTCCTCCCTTCCAGGGCGTCCAGTATGTGTTGCGGTGTCATCGGGATCTTGGGAACCCGAATCCCGATCGCGTTCGTCACCGCGTTGCCGATGGCCGCGCAGATCGGAATCGCCGGCGGCTCGCCCAGCCCGATCACCCCCCGCTTGTCGTTCTCCGGCCGGATATCCATGTGCACCACGATGTTGCCGACATCCGCGATCCCGGCCAGCTTGTAAAACTCCATGTCCGGGTTCAGCATGCGGCCGGTCTGATCGTCCATCACGCGCTCTTCAAACAGCGCCGTGCTGATCCCCATGATCACCGCGCCGTACACCTGGCTCTCCGCCAGCCGCGGGTTGATCACCATCCCGCAATCCTGCACCACCACGTAGCGGTTGATTTTTACCATGCCCGTTTCCGTATCGACGGAAAGGTCGGCCACCTGCGCGCCGCACGTGCCCGAAGTGTTCAGCCCGGCGGAATCGTTGGCGCGCCCGTTGAACGTCCCCATTTCCGAAATCGGGTTCGAGCCCATCTTGCGGCACGCCGCCGCCCAGGTGAGGCGCTTGGCGGGATTGCTCTTCACACGCACGTGCCCGTCCACCGCCTCCAATTCCTCGGGCTGCGCGCCCAGCGCCGGCGCGCACGCCTCGAACAGCTTCATCAGCGCGTTGATTGTCGCCTTGCGCGTCGAGGTCGAGACGCCGCCCACCGTGGTCGAGCCGCCCGAAGCGTTATCCGGCGGCAGGTTGCTGTCGCCCACCCGCAGCCGGATATGCGATGTCGGAAGCCCGAACGTTTCCGCCGCCACCTGCGTGATCACCGTTCGCGTGCCGGTGCCGAGGTCCTGCGTATCGA
>JAJYLS010000480.1 GCA_021787555.1 Acidobacteriota bacterium
CTGCTGCTCGGACAGACTGCGCAAAAAGCCATTCGTGCAACTCCGGGCACGGTCCCCCAAACGCGACTCATGATCTCGGGGACGTTCAACGTCGCTGAGGTGCTGCCAGAAGAGACACGGGAAGCGCTGGAGACAGCCGGGACATTCAAGCCGTTTTTCGCCTTCGAGAATGAACCGCGAGACTTTATTCTGACCGTGCGCTCGGAAGCTGATAGGGACAACTGGTGGAACGCTGTGCCCCAAGACGTCCGTGACGAGGTCGCGAAGCAAGAAACCACAGAGGAAGCAAAAAGGTGGATGAACCTGAACCCCCTGGGTTCGCGCATCTGATTTGGCCCACTTCGCGCATCAAGAATGGCCCACCTGAAAAACCCCGGGATGGCACAATCCCGGGATGGACAGGAGGCAGAAAGTGGAACTGTTCGAGCAGATCCGGCTTGGCTACGCAGCCGGAGAGACGATCCTGGGACTGGCCAGGAAACATGGCGTGCACCGGCGGATGGTGCGGCAGGCGATCGAAAGTGCAATTCCGCCAGAGCGAAAATCCTCGCCTCGGCAAGCCCACAAACTCGACCCTGTAAAGCCGTTCATCGACGGCATCCTGGAAGCCGACAAGCAGGCGCCGCGCAAGCAGCGTCACACCGCGCACCGCATTTGGACGCGGGTGCGCGCCGAGCACCCGGAGCATGAGATTTCGGAATCGCAGGTGCGCCGCTACGTGCGCAAGCGCAAGCGCGAGTGTGGTCTGACGGCGGCCGAGATTTTCGTTCCGCAAAGTTATCAGCCCGGCCAGGAAGCACAGGTGGACTGGTATGAAGCGATCGTGAAACTGGCTGGGCAGGAGCGCAAGCTGTATTTCTTCACAATGCGCAGCATGGCTTCCGGCGACGCATTCCATCGCGCCTATCCGCACGCCACACAACAGGCGCTGCTGGATGCGCACGAGAAAGCGTTCGCCTACTTTGGCGGAGTGTTCCGCACGCTGCGCTACGACAACATGGCATCGCTGGTGAAGAAGATCCTGCGCGGATACCAGCGCGTGGAGACCGACCGCATCATCGCCTTCCGCTCGCACTGGGGGTTTCAGAGCGAATACTGCAACCCGGCCAAGGGCAATGAGAAGGGTGGAGTGGAGGGTGAGTTGGGGCGGTTCCGGCGCAACGAACTCGTGCCGGTGCCGGAGGCAGCGGACGTGGATGCACTCAACGCGCTATTGTTGGCGCGCTGCATCGAGAACCGGACACGCACCATCAGTGGCCGGGCAGTGACAGTGGGCCAGGCAAGCGCCGCCGAACAGACCGTGTTGCTAGCGTTGGCCGACGAGGGATTCCCGTTGAGTGAATCGATCTACCCGCTGATTGTCGACGGCAAAGGACGCGTGAAGGTGAAGACGAACTGGTACTCAGCGGCGGTACCGGCGGGCACACGAGTGGCTGCCTGGGTTGGACCGTTGACGGTGGAGATCACGCATAACAACAAATGCGTAGCCAACCACCCGCGCTGTTACGGACGCGGCCACGAGATTCTCGATCTGGAGCATTACCTGGATGTACTCGAACACAAGCCGGGGGCGATGGCTGGATCGAAACCGCTGGAGCAGTGGCGCAAGGCAGGCCGTTGGCCGGAGTGTCTGGACCGGATCTGGCGGCGGCTGGAAGAGCGGCACGGCCGGGCTATGGGGACCCGGCAGATGATCGGGTTGGTCAGAGTTGGTTTGTCGCATGGATGGGAGAAGTTGATCGGGGCGGTGTTGGAGGCGTTGCGGCTTGGCGTTTCCGATGAGGCGGCGGTGATCCACATCCTGCATATGCCCGATGCGGAACAACGGCGGCGGTACGCCATCGCGCTGGCCGAGGAGTTGCGCGAGTTCGAGCGGCCGATGCCGGTGATGAGCGAATACGACCTGCTGCTGCACGGTACGGTGGGAGGTGTGCAATGAGCGCGAAGAACCAGTCGGCGGCGCTCGAACAGGCGAGCGTGCGGCAGTACTGCAAGGCGGTGCGGACGCCGGCGATCGCGGCGAACTTCCTTTCCCTGGCGGAACAGGCGGTGAAGGAGAACCACAGCCATACCCGTTACCTGGAGGCACTGCTGGCATTGGAGTGCGAGGAACGGGACCGCCACGCAATCGAGAACCGCATCCGGGATGCGCAGCTACCGCGCCTGAAGACGCTGGAGGAGTTTGACTTTGCGCAGGCTCCGCAGATACCGGCGGCGAAGATTCGGGAGTTGGCCGAAGGCGGCTACATCGAGCGCAGCGAGCCGGTGGTGTTGATCGGCGAGTGCGGCACGGGCAAGAGCCATCTGGCGACCGGGTTGTGTCTGGCTGCCTGCCGGCAGAAGCGGCGTGTGCGGTTTGTGACGGCGGCGGCGCTGGTGAACGAGATGGTGGAAGCCAAGCAGAATAACCAGGTGCGGCGGGTGATGGCGAAGTGGCAGCGGTATGAGTTGATCGCCATTGATGAGGTTGGCTACGTGCCGCTGGCGGATGTGGGAGCGGAGTTTCTGTTTCAGGTGATCTCGGAGCGGGCTGAGCGGGCGGCGCTGATCCTGACCACGAACCTTCCGTTTTCCGAATGGACGACGGTGTTTCCGAACCCGCGGTTGTGTAAGGCGCTGCTGGACCGGGTGACGGACAAGGCGCATATTATCGAGACCGGGACGGAGTCGTTCCGGTTCCGGCGGACGATGGAAAGGAGGAAGAAGAGTTGAGGGTGTGGCGGAGGAGGGAGGGGCGGCCCGCGAGTTTTTGGCCAGCCCGGCTTCGTTCCGCCTAAACGGCGTCGCCGGTTGGGCGACGCCAGGCTTCACTCTCGCCGCGCTGGCCAAAAACAGCTGCTGCGAGATGGGGCATAATATTGGCATTCTGGTGGGCCAAATTAAATGCGCGAAATGGGCCAGGCCGGATGCGTGAACTCACCGGGGAGCGGGCGGAGCGGAATCGGTTCTACGGTAGAGGACGGTCATGGGGGTACGAGCGAATTCGCGGTAGTGGGCGAGCCAAGGGGCGAGAT
>JAJYLS010000135.1 GCA_021787555.1 Acidobacteriota bacterium
TCCACGCACTGGCCAGTTCGGGCTCGAGGCGCTGGGTGACGCGGTTTACCCGCGCCAGCACGCCGCCGGTCAGGTAGCGGACGGTCTCGCCGGCATCTTCATCCACCAGCGCCGGGTTGAGCGTGCGGGGCTCGCTGTGCAGGCACAAGCGCAGCTCGCGGCCCCATTGCTGGGAAGCGGCGGGGGTGGCCGCGCAAAGCAGCGCCAGCCCCAGCGCGACGGACAGCTTCATACACGATACTCATCGGCTGAAACCAGGAGGTGAAAGCAGGTAACCACCGTAAAAAGCAGTAGGGCGGGGGCCAGGATCCACGGGTGGGAGGGAATGCAGGAGAGGTTCTCCAGTTCCCGAAGCTGTCCGCCCCAGGAGGGCACGGGCTCGGGAATCCCCAGGCCCAGCAGGTCCAGGTTGGCCTCGGCCAGAAGGAAGGAGGGAACCGTGACCAGGAATTGCGCGAAGGCCAGGGGCAGGAGGTTGGGGACGAGATGGATGGCCGCAATGCGCCAGGGACGGCAGCCGGAGGCGCGCGCCAGCAGGGCGAAATCCGAGCCGAGGTTGCGCCTGGCGGCGGCCAGAATCATGCGGGCGGGGCCGGCCCAGCCGAGCAGGCCCAGCATGCCGAAGGTGATGGCAATGGTCGCGGCGGGCGGAGCGTCGAGGGGTAGCACGGCGCGGGCGGCCAGTAGCGCGAACAGCCAGGGCAGCGAGAGGCACAGATCGGCGGCGGCGGCGGCGAGCCGCTCGATGGGCCCCTGGCACATGCCGGCGAGGAGCCCGATGGCCAGCGCCAGCAAGGCGGAAAACAGCGCCGCGGCGGGAGCGCACAGCAGCGAGATGCGGCCGCCGTAGAGCGTGCGCGACCAGCGGTCGCGGCCCAGGGCGTCGGTGCCAAGCGGGAAGGCACGGGAGGGCGGAGCGTTGGGCGCCTCGCGGAACTGGGCGGAATAGGAATGCGGCGCGATCGCGGGTGCCAGCAGCAGGATAAGCCCGAGCGCGATGAGCACCCCCGCGGCGAGCCGGCGAGCGATGGTCGATCCTCTCATGATCTCTGCCACTCCGCGAGCAAATTGGCGGACGCCGTGAGCGCGGTGATGAGCAGCGTGACATTCACCAGCACGGGAATGTCGCGCGCCAGCGCCGCCTGCCATACAAGCTGACCCACGCCGGGCGAATCGCAGAGCGCCTCCACGGGAATCGACGCGCCCGCCGCCATGCTGACCGAGACGCCGGCGAGGGCCAGCAGTTCGGGCAAAACCGGCGCGACCACGTGCCAGACGAGAATGCGGATGGGCCGCATCCCCAGGGCGCGGGCGGCCAGCACGTGAGGTGCGGCATGCGCCTGGTGCGCCAGGTTGCGCACGTAGCGGAAGATGCGGGGAAAAAGAATGGCGGCGATGGCCACTCCGGGCGCCGCTCCGATGTAGGCGGCCAGCAGCGCCAGCACGGCCTCGGGCAGGCAGAGCAGCGCGCCCGTCACGGCCGAAGCGGAGAGTTCCCCCGAGGGCTTGCGGGCGAGCTCCAGGGCGGTGACCAACAACAGGCTCAGCGACCAGGCGAGTGCCAGCCCCGCCGCGCCGGAGCGGACGGTTACCGCCAGGCGCTCGCTGAGGAGCTCGCCGACGGGCCTCCCCAACGATGACGAAGTACCCAGATCGCCGGTGGCGAGCCGGCGGAGATAGTGGAAATAGAAATGGAAGAGATCGGCGCCCTGGCGGTCCTGTTGCTGAATCGCTTCGAGGCTGCTGGCGCTAAGACGCGCGTCGAGCAGCCTCTCGTCCATTCCGAAGCCCGGCGCCATGCGCACCAGGGCGGCGGCCAGGAATCCGGACGCGGCCAGGACTCCCAGCGCCACCGCGGCACGCTTCAAGAACCGGGCGAACATGGATCAATTCTCCCCGTCCGGGACCGAACTGCCCCAGGCGGCCGAACTGCCCCAGGCGGCCGAACTGCCCCAGGCAGCGGAAGTGCCACTGGCGCCCCAGCCGGCGGAAGCAGCCTGGGGAACCAGCACCTGGTTGCCCCAGAATGCCGAGAGGCCGCCCGCGAGCTGCCATGCCGAGCCGGCGGCCGGCACAACCCGCACGGCATCGGATGCTGCATCCAGGAACGCCTGCGGGGAAAGGGCCGGGCCGAAGGAAGCCGACGTGTCGCTGAGCGCCGCCAGGATATCGAGATACCCGGCGCCGATGGTGAACACGTCGTATTGGCTGCGATAGACCTGGCCCCCATCCACCACAACGCTGCTTGCGGGAAAGCCCTTGCTGGCGGTCTTCATGAGCCGCACCTTCACCTGGTCGGGCGTGAGGTGCGGTTCCTTCTCGATCACCAGGGCGGCAGCGCCGCTGACTACGGCGGCTGCCATGCTGGTGCCGCTGAGCTGAAGATATTGGGTTTGGCCCATGCCGGCGTTGGCCGGGAACTCCTTTGCCAGCGTGCACGCCGGGCTCGCCAGGAGCGATTTAATGAGATTGCCGGGCGCTACCAGGTCGGGTTTGACGACATTGTCGATCAGCGACGGCCCCTTGGAGCTGTAGCTGGCCACCTGGTCGTCGCCGCGGACCGGCGTCCCCATGCTTTTCATGGCGCCGACGGTGATCGCATATGGATCGTTCCCGGGCGAAGTGATGGTCCAGTAGCCAGTAAGGATGAATCGTGTACGCATCGATTTGCTCCCCGGGCAGGCGGGTTCAAAACCCGGCCTGCCCTGTGCCCGTTTGCGGCGTGCTACTTGGGATCTCCGTTGGCGACTGCCAGGGACGCGCTGGAGCCGCAATCCCAGGCGATCTGCGAATCCCAGACGGTCTTAAAGGCCTCGGTGCCGTTCTGCCTTAGCGGTGTGGAAGCGGCCGTAAAGGCGGTATTGGTGCTGTCCACCACGCTGGCTCCCCAAACTGCGAGGCCGTCCAGGCCGCCGTCGCTGCTGTTGTCATCCCAGGCAATCTGGAGGGGGAAGACCGTTGAGGCATCCCACGCGATCTGGCTGGGACTGACGATCGAGACCGTGCTGGTGTTGCTACTAAAGAGCGCCACGGGCGAGACCGCCGCGCCGATCGCCAGCGTCGTGTTGCTGATGGCCGCGTTCACATCCAGATAGCCCGCGCCCACCGTGAAAATGTCGTAGTAATCGGTGTAAACCGTTCCCGTGGTGGGATCGGTGATGCTGCTCGAGGTCGGGAAGTTCTTGGTTGCGGTGCGCATCAGCCGGGCCTTGATCTGGTCTGGGGTCATGGCCGGATTCTGCGAGAGCAGGATTGCGGCGGTGCCCGCCACCACCGGGGTGGCCATGCTGGTTCCGCTCATGATGAAGTACTGCGACCCCGCGGTGGTAGAACCGCCATATACCGACGGCACCACTTCGTTGCCCGGATACTCCACGTCCAACGTGCTGCCGGGAGCGCGCAAGGAAACGATCTGGTTGCCGGGTGCCACCAGGTCGGGCTTCACGAAGTGATCGACTACCGTGGGGCCCTTGGAACTGTAGCTGGCCATGATGTCGTCGCCGCGGACCGTGGTGGCCTGCGTGTTCATAGCGCCGACCGTGATGACGTAGGGGTCGTTGCCCGGCGACGTGATCGTGCCGTAGCCCATCGTGCTGTTGTAATTGCTGCGCCCGTTATTTCCGGCGGCCACTACCACGGTGATGCCGGCCTGGTAAGCTTCTTCCACCGCGGCGCACAGCGGATCGTATTGGAAACTCTCGGAGATCGGCCGGCCCAGCGACAGGTTGATCACCCGAATGTTGTAGGTGCCTCTCAGGGAGATGGCCGTGTCGATGGCATCGATCACCGTTTCATCGGTGCCCGAGCCGTTAACATCGAGCGCGCGCAGGTTGACGATGTTCGCGCCCGGCGCCACCCCGACATACTTCCCGTTGGAGTTGGCGCCGCTGCCGGCGATAATACCGGCCACGTGCGTGCCATGACCGAACTGGTCCATGGCCGTCCCGCTGCCGGTGAAATCCTGGTTATAGACCACCCGGCCCGCCAGGTCGGCATGCGTGTAATCGACGCCGCTGTCGATCACCGCCACGCCAATGCCTCTCCCCGTGTAGCCGTACTGGTTGGCCAGGGTGGAGCCGATCGTGGCGGCGGTGATATCCAGGTTTTTCGTGACCTTCCGGATCGGCGCAACGTACTTGACGTCTTTCAGCGCGGCAATGGCGTTCAGAAAGACGGTGGGCACGTTGATCACCTGCACCGTTTGAATATTGTTGAACTTCTTCTTGATGACGCCCTTCTTGCCCTGAATGGCGTTTAAGTCGTCCGCCGTCGGCGGATAGTAGAAACGGACCATAACGTCCATCGGGGGACCCGGCTTGATTCCCCGGAGTTCGGGAGCCAGCTTCCCCGCGAACGCAGTGGTCAACACAAGCGAAAATGCAACAGCGAGTTGAAGGGAGCGTTTCATGAGTGTCCTCGGCGCCCTTTAATGCACCTCGGACTCCAATGCTAAGTCTTGTGTTTTGAATGGGAGATCTGCCTGAAGCGAGGACAATCTGGCGCACGGGGACAGATTGTCCCCGCGGGCGGCCTACGGCTTCCGCGCCGCCGCCCGGCCGGAGAAGACCAGCGTCACGTCGGCCGTGTGCGTTTGGTCGTCGAGCTTCACCGAGGACTTGGTCTGGCCCAGGTTGTCGAACATGGCCCCCGCATGCACCCGGGAGAGAAATGAGTCGGGATAATCGGGATCGAACGGTTTGCCCTGCGTCATCGTCCAGATGCGGCGCATCGCCGCCTCACCCTCCAGGTCCAGGCCATTGATGCTGAGTTTTCCCATGAGGTATCGCGGACCGGCATCGATGTAGAGCGATACATCCACGGTTTTCGTGCCATCGTTGATCTGCCGGCCGGTGGTGACCTTGGCGTTCAGATAGCCGGCGTGCCGCAGCGCCTTGCGCACGCGCTCCACGCCTTCATGGAAAAAGTCGAAATTGGCCACCTCGCCGGTTTTGAAATCGCCGGCCCGGAGCAGTTGACCGGCGCTCAGCGGCGCGGGGCCGTCGATGGTCACCTTGCCCAGGTTATAGCTTTCGCCTTCGTCCACGGTGACGAAGACGTGTACGCCTTTCACGCCGGGGGCCGGTTCGGTGCGGATTTTGGGAAACGCCACCCGCACGCGCCCGCGCGCTTCATACACCGGCAGGACAGAATCGTTGAGGATCTCGCGAAAGCGGTCTTCGGTATAGGAGGAGCCAATGGCCGTCGGCGCAACCGCCTTGCGCAAAATGTCTTCCGATATTACGTGGTTCCCTTCAAAGGTCACTTGTGCCACCGCCGGCAGCACGACGTCGGGCTGGAAGAGAATTTCGAAGCCGCCGCTGCGGGCCGGCGTCACACTGGCCACGATCTTCTGGGGGACGCCCTTGGCCGCAAGGTAATCCTGGATCCATTTCACGTAGCGGTCCATGACCGGCTGGGTGGCGGGGAGCGAGCCCGTGAACAGCGGGTCCCAGGCGCGCAGCGCGGCCCGCAGATCGCGCTCGGAAACGTGCAGGTTGTCGAAGTCGATGGGATAGATCTGGTCGATCTCGGTCACCTGAAAGACGGCGGTGTAGCCGTTGCCCGACGGCGCGAACTTGTATCCCACCGTGGCGAAAGCGCCAGTGGCCACGAGGCAGTCGCGCGCGGCCTCGAACTCGGCCTTGCCGGCCTTTTGCCCGATTTTCAGGCCGGCGATGCCCAGCACCTGCTCGCGCGTGTAGTGGCGGTTGCCCTCTACCACAAGCTTCTCGATGGGCCACTTGGCCCGCGAGGGCGCGCTTCGGACGGGCGCTCGGTGGGATTGGGGGAATCCCGGACCGGCGGCCAGCAGCAGAAAGGCGGCGACGAGGGGGCCGGAGGCTAGCAGCCCGTGGCAAAACTCGTCGAGTCGGAAAAGCGGGGACTGGCTCCGAAATTCCGCGCCGCTAACCCGCTGGAAACAGAACACGCCTCCCCGCGGAATTTCGGTGCCTGTACCCGCTTTTCCAGGGCACTTACTTCTACCACGGGCTGCTAGGGGCCAGGGGCGGCGGGGCACCATACTTTCATGGTAGACGTGCGCGCCGTTCGGCCGGTGACAGGCGGATTCACCGGGACTTGACGCAAAGCCCACAGGCACAATCGGTTTTCGGTGGCGTTCGCCGGGATGTTCGTGGACTCCGCCGGCGACATTTATCTGAGGGCCATACCGAATCGATCAACCTGCCAGTGACCGGAGGCGCCATGCAGTCGAAAGCTCCCAGGCACGGCTTGGACAACGACAGCTATGTGCTCAAGCTGCTCGAGCCGGCGGGCGCATTAGCCGCCGGGCCGATGGCACTAGAATAAATAGAGTGCCATACGATTTAATTGTTATCGGGAGTGGTCCCGGCGGCTACTCCGCAGCCATTCGCGCCGGACAGTACGGATTGAAAACCGCGATCGTCGAGCGGCAGCCGAAGCTCGGCGGCACCTGTCTGCTGGTGGGGTGCATTCCCACCAAGTCGCTTCTCCAGACGGCCGACATCTGGGAGCGCTTCGTGCATTCCGAGCAGGAGGGCATCCATTGCGAAAGCCCGCGGCTCGATTACCCTAAGGTCAAAGAGCGCAAGGACGGCATCGTCAACAAGCATTCCAACGGCGTGGCCATGCTGCTCAAGCGGGCGAAGGTGGAGCGCATCGGCGGGTTCGCCACGCTTCAGGGCGGCGGCAGGGTGGAAGTGAAATCCGGCCCGGAAACGCAAATCCTGGAAGCCCGGAACATCATCGTGGCCACCGGTTCGGAAGCGCGCATGCTGCCGGGTCTTACGCCCGATCCGGAAGTCATCCTCACGAATATCGAAATTCTCAATCTCTCCGCCGTTCCCAGGAGCTTGGTCATCATCGGCGCGGGCGCGGTGGGGGTCGAGTTCGCGTCGATTTTCAAGCGCTTCGGCACGGATGTGACGGTCATCGAGATGCTGCCGAGGATCGTGCCGCTCGAAGACGAGGACATCTCGAAAGAGCTGGAGCGCAATTTCCGGAAGCAGAAGATCCGGGTGGAGACCGGAGCGCGGGCGGAGAACATTCAGAAGGTCGGGAAATGCGTGCGGCTCACCCTGACCACGCGCGAGGGCAAGCAGGAGCAACTCGAGGCCGAAAAACTGCTGGTGGCGGTGGGCCGCAAGCCGAACAGCGACAACATCGGCATCGAGCACACCAGGATCCAGCTCGATCGCGGGTATATCAGGACGGACGAATACCAGCGCACGGCCGAGCCGGGCATCTACGCCATCGGCGACGTGGTGGCGGGAACGCCGCAGCTTGCGCACGTAGCCACGCGCGAGGGCATGATCGCGGTGGCCCACATGGCCGGCAAACCGGCCGTACCGGTCAATAAGAACCGCATTCCGGCCTGCACCTACACCGAACCGGGCATCGGCAACGTGGGCATGACCGAGGCGCAGGCGCGCGCGGCGGGGCGGAAAGTGAAAATCGGCCGCTTCCCCTTCGCCGGCAACAGCCGCGCCACCATTCTGGGCCACCACGAGGGATTCATCAAGGTGGTGGCCGACGAGCAGTACGGCGAGATCCTGGGCGTGCACATCATCGGCCCGGAGGCTTTCGAACTGATCGCGGAGGCGGTTGCCGCCATGGAAGCGGAAGCCACGGTGGAGGTGATGATGCAGACCATCCACGCCCATCCGACGCTCTACGAAGCCGTGGGCGAAGCCTTCAACGCCGTTTACGGGCTGTCGATCAATGCATAGCGCGCAGGGTGGGGAGCGTAAATGCCATTGGTGTTACCTCGGCCGCATGGATTACGGCCGCGCGCTCGAGGTGCAGCAGGAACTCATCGCCGGGCGCAAGCAGGGGTGTATCCCGGATCAACTCGTGCTGCTGGAGCATCCGCACGTCATCACCCTGGGCCGCAACGGGCGCATGGAGCATCTGCTGGCCAGCGAAAGCGCGCTCGGCCGCGCGGGAATTGCCTTCTATCCCACGGATCGCGGCGGCGATATCACGTATCACGGACCTGGCCAGCTTGTCGGGTATCCCATTGTGGATCTGCGGGAATGGAAGCGCGATGTGGGCGCCTATGTGCGCGGCATCGAGCAGGCGATCATCGACACCCTGGCGGGGTACGGCATCGCCGCCGGCCGCATCCCCAAGCTGACCGGCGTATGGGTAGGAGAGCGCAAGATCGCCGCCATCGGGGTGCACCTCAGCCGTTGGGTGACTTCGCACGGGTTCGCCTTGAACGTTACGACGGATCTAACCTATTTCCAGTACATTGTGCCGTGCGGGCTGAGCAGGCCGGTCACCTCCATGGCGCAGCTCGGCGTGAGCGCGCCGGTGGAGCAGGTGGGCCGCAGGGTGGCGGCGCATTTCGGGCAGGTTTTCGATTTCGACATGGAGAGTGAACATGACCGATGTAGTGATGCCCCAGATGGGCGAGAGCATTGTGGAAGGCACTCTGACCAAGTGGCTGAAGAAGCCCGGGGAACGGGTGGAGCGGGACGAGCCGCTCTTTGAGATTTCCACCGACAAAGTAGATACCGAGATTCCCGCGCCGGCCGCGGGAACCCTTTCCGAAGTCCTGGTGGAGGAAGGCAAGACCGTCGGGATCAATACGGTAGTTGCACGGATCGAAGAAGGCGACGGCGCGGCACCCGGACCGGCGGCGGCGAAGCCCGCGGAAGCCCGGCCAGCTCCGCCGAAAGAGGCGGCGCCCCCACCGGAACCGCCCGCGCAGGAAACCATTCAGCCTAAGCCCGCGCCGCAGCTCGAGGAAGCGCCCGCGCGCGAAGCCGCCGGCCCGCTTTCGCCGCTGGTCCGGAAAATGGCGCGCGAGCACAACATCGATCTTTCGCGCGTGAAAGGCACCGGCGCCGGCGGCCGGATCACCAAGCAGGATTTGGAAGCTTACGTCGCGCAACCGGCTGCACCTCCCGCTCCACCCGCTCCGGCTGCGCGGGAAGCCCCGGCAGTGACACCGTTGGAAGCCCCACCGGCAACCCGCCCCGCCGCCGCCAAGACGCGCATCGAGCCGCTCAGCACCATGCGGCAAAGGATCGCCGAGCACATGGTCCTCTCGCGCCGCACCTCCGCGCATGTCACCACCGTGCATCGCGTGGATATGACCAGCGTGGCGCGTGCCCGCTCGCGGCACAAGGAAACCTTCCAGGCCAACTACGGCATTTCGCTCACCTGGCTGCCGTTCATCGCGCGCGCCGCGGTCATTGCGCTGCGCCAGTTCCCGCTGCTGAATGCCTCGCTCGACGGCAACAACATCATCTACCACAACGAGATCAACATCGGGATCGCGGTGGCGCTGGAGAACGGGCTGATCGTCCCGGTGATCCGTGCGGCCGACGAGAAGAACGTGCTGGGCTTACAGCGCGCGATCGCGGACCTCGCCACGCGCGCCCGCGCCCGCCAACTCAAGCCCGACGAGGTCCAGGGCGGAACCTTCTCCATCACCAACTTCGGCAGCTTCGGCAGCCTGATGGGTGCCCCCATTATCAACCAGCCGCAGGTCGCCATCATGGGCGTCGGCACGGTCGACAAGACTCCCGTGGTGGTGGATGACGCCATCGGCATCCGCTCCATCTGCCATCTGTCCCTGAGTTTCGATCACCGCCTGATCGACGGCGCGCTGGCAGACCAGTTCATGACAAAGGTGAAACAGATCTTGGAAGGCTGGTCGGAGGAAATCCTGTAGCTCCGGGGCAGGCTCCCGGCCTGCCCCGGCTGAAAGCTTACCGGCTCGCTTGTGGAGTCCCGCTCCCGTTGAGCGATGCGGCTACCTGATCGGCGCTGAAGACCTGCACTTCTACGCGGCGGTTCTTGGCGCGAGCGGCGCGGTTGTGTCCCTCCGCTACCGGCTTGGCTTCTCCGAGCCCGATCATGTGGATGCGGTAGACCGGGATGTCGTCGTTGGCGACCAGATACCTGACCACCGCATCGGCGCGCCGGCGGCTGAGTTGGTCGTTGTACTCCCGCGCCCCGATGTTATCCGTGAATCCTTCCACGGTGATGAAGAACCGCTTGTCGGCCTTCACCTGGCTGGCAAGTTGGTCCAGGTTCTGCCGCGCGGCGTCATCCAGCGTGTAACGGTTAAACCGGAAGAGCACCGTGGCGGAAGTCTGAGGCTTGTAATCGTCGATATTCGCGACCACGCTCCGCAAGCTGTCGATGGCCTGCGTGTTCTGGTTACTGGTCTGCGCCGCCTGATTCGCCGTGCTTAGGGCGGTTTGTGCGTGCTGATCGGCCGTCTGCGCGTGTTGATCGGCGGTCGAAGCCGACTCTTTAGCCGCGCTGATGCCGCTCTGCGCCTGTTCGTTGTTCTGTTTGACTTGGTTGTTCGTGTTCTGAATCTGTTGCGTATTCTGCGTGGTCTGCTCGCCTACCTGGTCAACCTTGGCCTGGATGGGAGCAGTCGTGTTGCGCACGTACTTCTTCGTGGCGCAGCCGGTCACTACCAGAGCACCCGCCACGAGGCATGTGGTTGCAAGCAAAGCTTTCATAAGCGTCAAAACCTCGGTTCGTACTAAGCAATCTGTACGCCGTTGTAGAAAACCCACGATTTTTCAGTGAGTCGGAGCCCGTACAGCTCGGTAGCGCGAGCGCCGTAATGTAAGAATTACACAAATTGTGTGTTATTGTACGGGTAGACTTCGGCTGCCTCATCGCCGAAGCGGTTTGGCCGAAGTTTACTTTGAATCCGGCCTTTTTGTCCGGATTTGCGGATTCCGGCCGCCGGCACGGGACAGCTTGCGGTTGCGCCTGGGGCGTAGACCGGGAAGGTCCCAGGCCACGTTTTCGTAAATCTCGCCTTCCGGATCGAAATCGAGGGGCCAAAACTTGCGCGTGAACATAACGGACTTCCTCTGTGGGGGGCCTACTTACATTGTATCACCCCGGACGTGCCCCACAAACTTATGAAAACACACTAGTTAATCTGGCTAGTCCTTGAGCTTTTCGGTCCAGTTGGTGACCACGGTGATGGGCGACGCACTGGCCCACTCGAGCGGGAGGTTCATGAGGAAGCGCTGCCCGTCCGGCGAGACGTCATAGAGATTCATCGCCTTGGGAACCGGCCTCGTCGAAAACAGAACCAGCGGCTTGCCGGCCGCGAAGCCGTCGGCTGTGGGATGAACGGCCACGGCCATCATCAGGCCGCTTGGCGTGATGTAGTAGAGTTCCTTGCCGTCGCGGCGCCACCGCGCCAGCCCCCCGCCGCCTTGCGAAATCTGCCAGTGGCGTTGGGTCCCCGCGCTGATGCCGTCGAAAGCCTGCACGTAGACCTCGATGTGGCCGGACTCGTTCGAATCAAATGCCAGCCACTTGCCATCGGGAGAAAGCGCCCCGTACTCCTCGGTCGAGATGGTCGTCAGGATCGGTCCGGCGTGGTGGTCGGCAGTCGCGATGGCCCATAAGTCCCCGCGCGTCTCCTGATTCACGGCGTTGAAGAAGATGTAGCGGCCGTCGTGCGACCAGTCCGTGGGGTACTTGCGGAACGAGTTCCTAAAGAGCACCTCCGGCCGGCCGCCGTTGACCGGTTTGATGTACAGGTCGTAGTTGCCCTCCTCCCTCCCCAGGATGGAACAGGCGATACGCGAGCCGTCGGGCGACCAGATGGGCGAGGCTTCGTGGATGAGAGGGGTGTCGGTGAACTGCGTCAACTTCCCGTCCAGGTCCACCAGAAACAGGTCCGCGGTCTTTTCGGTTTCGTTGGTAACCTTCCCGACCACTGCGCGGGTTCCGTCCGGGGAGATTTTCGGGGGGCCGTAAATCCCGCCCTCGCGGATCGAGGCCAGTTCCTTGCCGGTACGGTCCATCCAGACCAGTTGCCGCATCGCCGGACCGATGCTCTGGTAGATCAGGATGGCGTTGGCGGAGACCGAAATGGGCGCCAGCGCCAGGCTCTCGACCGCGCCGATGTCGTCGGCCAGGGTGATGGAATCGCCCTGTACCGCCAGGCGGGACGTGTTGAAAGACCGGGCCATGAGGCTGCGATCGCGCATGTACAGCAGATAGCCGTTCTTCTGCGAATCGGATTGCGCCACGTTGGAGTAGATGGCGTTGGTCTCGGCGGCAAACAGCCGCCGGTACTGCGGCTGGTCCAGCGCTCCGGCATACACGCCGGTGGTTTCCTCCTGATCGGTCTGCACGAAGAATACGAAGTGGTTGCCGTCCGGCAGAAACTGCGGCCAAAGATATCCGAATTCGGATTTGCCGGTGTTGGGCTGCAGGACCGGCTGAACCTTCCCGCCGCCGGCGGGAATACGCTCCAGCCCGCCCGACAGGCCCGGCGCGAACAGGATGGTGCCGTCGGCGTTCCAGGTGGCGCCGCCGGCTATGGATCCGGTGGCGCACAGGTCCTGCGCGTCGCCGCCCGTGATGTGCACCCGCTTCAACGTTTTATTGGCGAAAAAGCCGATGTACTGGCTGTCGGGAGACCAGAACGGTGAAAAGCCTCCTTCGGTCCCGGATATCACGATGGCATGCAGCGCGTCGAGCGGGCGGAGCCAGAGCATCCGTACCCCTTCCGGCCCCACCGCGGAGAACGCCAGGAAGCGGCCGTCCGGCGAGACCGCCGGCGTTCCGGCGTAGCTGGTATGCTCGGGAGCGTTCACCGGGAACCGCAGGACCGGCGGCTGCGGCGTCTTGCGCAGGTACATGACGGCCGCCAATCCGGTGGCTCCGACGGTGATGAGTACCAGGCTGACCACCGCCCAAAACCGCAATCCGAACCCCCCGGCCGCGATCACAGCGCGGGGATTGGTATACAGCAGGCGGAGGGCTGCAAGAAGGCCTTGCTCGCCAGGCTTTTTTGCGGTCGTGGGGGGCGGAGTGTAGAAAAACGGATTGGGGATGCGCTGCCGCGGCGCACCCGGGCGCAGCCAGCCGCCGGCTGCACTCAAGGGTTCCTTCCTTTCCCCGGCCCCTGGCCCCTGCCCCTGGCCGCCGTCGTTCGGCTTCTGCCCCGGCCCCTGGCCCCCGGTCTCTACCTCCGGTTGCAACGCCGGCGGTTCCGGCGCCGTGGCAGCCGGGGCGCGCAGCGACACCGGGCGGACGCTTCCGTCGGAAGGCTTGCGTGGAACTCCGCGCCCGCTCAGTTTCAACTCGATGACCGCGTTCTGGATGCGCTGGCGCCGCGCGCCGGGATCTTTTTCCAGGCAGCCCGCCACCACCGCCGCCATCGCCGCGTGCGCGGGGTGCTCCGGGATGATCGCCGGCGGGGCGGTCTCCAAGATGCTGTGATTGACCTTCTGCCCTTCCCCGCGAAAGGCCCGCTTGCCCGTGGCCAACTCGTACAGCACCGCGCCAAACGAGAAAATGTCCGACCGCGCATCGGGTTCCTGCCCGCGCACCTGCTCCGGAGAGCGGTACGGGGCGCTGCGGCCTTCGGGGAAGGCGGGCGGAGGCAGAATTTTCACGCCCGATTCGGTAAAAAGTATCGAAAAGGGCGAAAGCCGGCCGTGGACCAGGCCCCGTGCATGTGCGTTCCCCAGCGCCGTCCCGATCTCGATGGCGCATTGCAGGGCTTCTTCCGGGCTCAATGGCTCCCTGGCCAGACGCGCAGCCAGAGTCTCGCCGGCCACGGGCTGGTTCGTCAGAAAATCAACTTGAGCTTCGCCTGTTTTGATCACGGATTCCACACCGCGGGGCACGGACTAGAGATAAGTCGCCACAATCCGCCGGGGCTGCACTCAGAATTTTACTATTCCGACGCCGGAATCCACAATCGATCTTTGCGGTCTCAAAAGTTATGGAACTACTACGGAGGTGTAACTTATTGAAAAGCGAGCGTGGTACTATCGCGCCACGAGGCGCCGGCCCTGCTCCCAGAGTTCGCCGGCATCCTCTACCACCCGCCGGCCCTCTTCGTAGATGTTCTTGACGCGCTCGACGATGTCGCGGGTGGCATCGGCCAGGTCGCCGGATCTATCCGCCACGCGCTTGGTCACGTCCCGGGCGGATTCCCAAGGCGTTCTTTTCGACCGCCGGGAAAGGGCTATTCCGATGCCGATGGCTGCTCCTACTCCAATACCAATCCAGATCGCCGCATTCTTTCGTTCCCCTGTCGTGTTCGCCATAGGTCCTCCACAGATTTCAGTTTACTGGCGTGCCCGCCGGGCAAGACTGCCCCTTTCTTCGGTGAAGTATGCAGCCTCACGGCCGAACGGCCCTGTCGGTGAGAGGCTATACGAACGGCCAGATACGAAATTCCAGTGCCCCTACCCTATTGACACGGCCGTGTACCCGGGTACAATCCAAGTTGGCCCTAATTTGAGAACGAAAGCGGCACAGAATGTTTAAATCGAGAAAATCCCGGCCCGTCGCCTCCCCCGATCAGCCGGGCTATAACAGCAGCGAAGTAGCTCGGATCTGCGGCGTCAGTCTGCGGCAATTGCAATGGTGGGACGAGCGCAACGTCGTCTCGCCGCGCCAGGACGGCCACAAGCGCGTCTACCTGCCACAGGAAGTGGTGGAGATTTCGGTTATCGCGGAATTGCGCCGCAAGGGCTTCTCGCTGCAGAAGATCCGCCGCGTCCTCCGCTTCCTGCAAAAGGATACCGGCAGGCGCCTGAGCGAGGCGCTCCAGGCGACCTCCGACGTGCATCTGCTTACAGATGGCAAATCCATGTATCTGGAAGATACGCCGGAGCGCATTATCGACCTTCTCAAAGATGCGCGGCAGCCGATGTTCCTGGTGTGCGTCACCGACCAGGTGCGGCGCCTTGCCGAAGCCGAGCGCAAATCGCCCAAGTCCGAAGCCGGTTCGGGACCGCGCAAAGCCAAAGCCGTCTGACAGCGGCGGCGCGCGGGTATTACCGCCACCGCGCCGTGAAAATATTGAACTCGTACGGGCTCTTCGCCCCCCGGTCCGAGCAGAATACCAGCGTCCCTCCGTCCGGCGAAAACTCCGGAAATGATGTGAACCCGCCGAAGTCGGTCGCCTTGCGCAGCCCTGTCCCGTCGACATTGATTAAATAAAGCTCGAAGTGCCGGCTGTCGCAGTC
>JAJYLS010000136.1 GCA_021787555.1 Acidobacteriota bacterium
GACGCCGACGCCCTCGAGCCCATGATCACCTACGGCACCAATCCCGGCATGGGCGTGCCCATTACCAGGCCGGTCCCCGACGCTTCCGATCCCAACGTCGCCAAGGCCCTCAAGTACATGGGCCTCGAAGGCGGCAAACCGCTGCTCGGCCATCCCATCGACGTCGTCTTTATCGGGAGCTGCACCAATTCCCGCATCTCCGACCTCCGCACCGCCGCAGGCCTGCTCAAGGGCCGCAAGGTCAGCCCCAAGGTGCGCGTGTTGGTGGTGCCCGGCTCGCAGGAAGTCAAGCGCCAGGCCATCGCCGAAGGCCTGCCGGAAATCTTCACCGCCGCCGGCTGCGAATGGCGCGAGCCCGGCTGCTCCATGTGCATCGCCATGAACGGCGATCAGCTCTCGCCCGGCCAGTACAGCGTCTCCACCAGCAACCGCAATTTCGAGGGCCGGCAGGGGCCCGGAGGCCGCACCTTCCTGGCCAGCCCGCTGACCGCCGCCGCCAGCGCCATCACCGGCGTGGTCACCGACGTGAGGACATTGCTATGAAGCCATTCACCAATTTTGAGAGCCGGCTGGTTCCGCTGCCCATCGCCAACATCGATACCGACCAGATCATCCCCGCGCGCTTTCTGAAAACCACCTCCAAGCAGGGGCTCGACAAGCAGCTTTTTTGCGACTGGCGCTACGATGCGCAGGGCAATCCCAAGCCCGATTTCATCCTCAACCAGCCGCGGGCCAAGGGCGCGCAGGTACTGCTCGCCGGCGATAACTTCGGCTGCGGCAGCTCGCGCGAGCACGCCCCCTGGGCGCTCACGCAGTTCGGCTTCCGCGCCGTGATCAGCACCTCGTTCGCCGACATCTTCAAGCAGAACTCGCTGAAGAACGCCCTGCTGCCCATCGTGGTCCCGCCGGATGTCCACGCCGAGTTGTTCACTGCCGGCGAGAAAGCCACGGTGAAAGTCGATCTGGCCAACCAGACCCTGACCACGCCCTCCGGCCGCAAGGTGGAATTCCCCATCGACAGCTTCGCCAGGCATTGCCTGGTGGAAGGCGTCGATGAGCTCGGCTACATCATGCAGCACGAGAGCGAAATCGCGGCGTACGAAGCGCACCGCACGGCCTCGATCAACGCGCTGGCGTAGTTCCGACGATGTAATGACCCACACAAAAGAAGCACCACGGGCACGAGTGCCTGTGCCACACTAGAGAACATGAAACGCACTGGAAACGCGCAATGGCGCGGCGATCTGAAATCCGGCAGTGGCACTGTTTCCACCGCCAGCGGAGTGCTGTCCAACTCGCAATATTCGTTTCACACCCGGTTCGAGGAAGGCAGGGGCACCAATCCCGAGGAACTGCTTGCGGCGGCGCATGCGGGCTGCTTTTCTATGGCGCTTTCGGCACAACTGGGCCAATCCAACCTCACCCCCGAGAGCATCGAGACCACCTGCACCATCTCGCTCGAGAAGCAGCCGGAAGGCTTCGCGATCACCGAGAGCCATCTGGAGGTGAAGGCGCGCGTCCCCGGCGCCACGCAGGAGGCTTTCGACAAAGCGGTGCAAGCGGCCAAGACCGGGTGCCCGGTTTCCAAGCTCTACAAGACCAACATCACCGTGACCGCGCAGTTGGCCGGCGAATCCACGCGGCACGCGTGAAAGCTGTCAGCCATCGGCTACCGGCTCTCAGCTAAAGTCCTCCGCGACCGTGTGGGCGCTTGCAGCCACACTGAGGAACAAGAGTTGCTCAATTATACTAGAGTATGGCTCACGCCACTGGGGTGCCGCGCTGCTGTTTGCCGCTCTGCGCCGTTCTGTTCCTCGGACATCTGAACGCCGCCGATAATGCCGCACCCCTGGCTCCGCGGGCGGAATACGAGGGCAAGATCGTCACCGCGATCCGCTGGGAGCCGCCAAGCCAGCCGCTCGCACCGGCCGACCTTGCCCGCATCATGCCCTTCCACTACGGCATGCGGCTGACGCTCGCCGGCGTGCGCGAAGCCATCAAGCGCCTGTACAGCACCGGCGATTATTCGAGTATCGAGGTCGAAACAGAGCCGGCGCCGACCGGCGTCGTCCTGATTTTCCGGACCACGGAGCAGTGGTTTATCGGGCCGGTGGACGTGCACGGAAAAATCACCCACACCCCGAATCGCGGCCAGTTGATGAACGCGGCCCGCCTCAACCTGGGCACCGCGTATTCAGACAGCGATCTGCAGAGGGCCCTGAACGGCATGCGGCGCCTTTTGCAGCGCAACGGGCTGTACCTGGCGGAGGTGAACACCCAGGTGCGCCGGGACCGGGTGCACCACCGGGTCGCTTTCACTTTTCACATCGATTCCGGAAAGCGTGCGAAGCTCATGCTGCCGGTGGTCATCGGCGACACGCGCATTCCGGCGAGCAGCCTGGCGCGCGCTGCGAAGTTCCACGCGTGGCTGCCCCTTCCCAAGTGGAAGCACGCCACCGAAGACAACGTCCAATCCGGCCTCCAGAACATCCGCAAGAAGTTCGAGAAAGCCGACCGGCTGACGGCGGACGTTTCGCTGTCGCGCAGCGAGTACGTGCCGGCCCGTAACCGTGTGCTCGAAACCATTCAGGCGGACGGCGGCCCGAAGGTCAAAATCAAGACCTCCGGCGCCAAAATCAGCCGCGGAAAGCTCGAGGATTACGTTCCGGTGTTCGATGAAGAAACCGTGAACCGCGACCTGCTGGTAACCGGCGCCCGCAACCTCCACGACTACTACCAGGGCCAGGGCTATTTCGACGCGCAGGTGGACTTTCATACCAGCCACCCTTCGCCGGACGAGGAAGACATCACCTACACGGTGGAACTGGGCCTCCGCCACAAACTGGTGAAGGTGGCGATCAAGGGCAACCGCTATTTCAGCACGGACGATATCCGCGACCGTATGTACCTCGAGCCCGCCGGGTGGATCCACCTGCGGCACGGGCGCTACAGCCAGGGGTTTCTGGAGCGTGACGAAGATGCCATCAGGGCGCTTTACCGCGACAACGGGTTCCAGGATTGCAAGGTCATCTCCAGCATCGTCAACGATTATCTCGGCAGGAAGGGGCAGGTGGCGATCACGATCGACATCCAGGAGGGCGTGCAATACAAGGTATCCAGCCTCCAGATCCACGGCATCGTGCACGAGAATGAAAAAGACATCGAAGCGCAGCTTGGTTCGCTAACGGGCCAGCCGTACAGCCTGACAAGCGTGGGGCTGGACCGCGACACCATTTTGCGGGTATACCAGTCCGCCGGATATCCCGAGGCGAGTTTCGATTCGCGCGTGGCGCTCAACCGCACGGCGCACACGGCGGCGGTTCAATACTTCGTGACCGAAGGCCAGCCGCGCTACGTGCGCGAGGTGCTCATCTCCGGGCTGCACTCGACACGCCAGCGGCTGGTCCGGCCGAACATTCTCCTCAAACCGGGCGATCCACTTTCCTGGACGGCGATGGGCGACATGCAGCGCCGGCTTTACAATCTCGGCGTGTTCGACAAAGTGGACATGGCCATTCAGAACACCGAGGGCGACACGGAGGATAAGTACGTCCTGTACAACCTGACCGAAGGGCACCGCTACTATCTGGCACTCGGATTCGGGGCGGAGATCGCGCAGTTCGGCGCCGCGCCGACGAACCTCAGCTACCCCACGGGCGTAACCGGCTTCGCGCCGCGCGGCGATCTCGAAATCAGCCGGCTGAACCTGTGGGGGCTGGGCCACAGCCTCAACCTGAAGAGCCGCTTCTCGACGCTCGACCGGCGCGCCTCGCTCCAGTACCTCATCCCGCGGTTCCACAACGTCGAGGGCCGCGACATCTCGGTTACAGGGCTGTACGACGATGCGCGCGACGTACTTACGTTTTTCGCGCGGCGGATCGAAGGCTCGGCGCAGATTTCACAAAGGCTCTCGAAGCCCACCACCCTCCTGTTGCGCTATACCTGGCGGGACGTGGTGGTGCAACAGAGCACGCTCAAGATTAATCCGCTGCTGATTCCGCTGGAATCCACGCCCGCACACCTGGGCATCATCACCGGAACCCTCGTCGAGGACCGCCGCGACAATCCTACGGATGCGCACACCGGGATCTACAACTCGCTGGATTTCAGCTTGATCGACCACGATTTCGGCGGCAACCGGAATTTTACGCGGTTCCTGGGCCGCAGCTCCTGGTATCATCCCATCGGGCGGACTTCCGTGCTGGCCAGCAACACGCAATTCGGCTGGATTCATGCGTTCAACGTGACCCCCGGCGTCGATCCGTTCGATTACGTGCCCATCGCCGAACGCTTCTTCGCCGGCGGTCCCAATTCGGACCGCGGCTTCCCCTATGAGCAGGCGGGGCCGCGCGATCCGCTGACCGGGTTTCCGATCGGCGGCAACGCGTTGCTGTTCCACACCACGGAACTGCGGTTTCCGTTGATGGGCCCGAACATCGGGGGCGTGATTTTTCACGATATGGGGAACGTGTACACCGATCTGAGCAGCGTTTCCTTTCGCGTCCACCAGAACGGGCTGACGGATTTCAATTACATGGTGCACGCGGTGGGATTCGGCATCCGCTACAAGACGCCGGTGGGGCCGGTCGCGCTCGACCTGGCTTACAGCATCAATCCGCCGACGTTTCACGGTTTGCAGGGAACTTACAATCAGCTTCTGTTCGGCGGCGCCACGCCGACGATTACAAGCGTAAGCCATTTTCAGTTCTTCTTTTCGATCGGGCAGGCGTTTTGAGGAGGAGTTAGGAGTGAGGAGAGCGTGGGGCACGTCTATATTCCGGCTTCTGACGGCTGGATTCTGCCTTGCTTGTTCCGCGGCGGTGGTGGACCGGATTGCGGTGATTGTGGGCAAGGACGTGATCACCGAATCGGAAGTGCTGCGGGACGTGCGGATCACGCAATTTCTGAACGGGCAGCCGCTCGATTTGGGGCCGCAGGCGCGGCGGGCAGCAGCCGACCGCCTGGTGGATCAGCAACTCATTCGCAACGAGATGGATCTCGGGCATTATCCCGAACCGCCGGCCGCGGAAGCCAATGCCATGCTGGCACGCTTCCAGCAAGAGCATTACCACGATATGGCGCAGCTTCAAGCGGCACTGGCCCAATACGGGCTCACCGAAGATGAATTGAAACGCTTTTTCCTGTGGGAGGCCGCGGTGGTCCGCTTCACCCAGCAGCGCTTTCTGTCCCCGGTCACCGCGCCGCCGCAGGGCGCCAATGAAGCGGGGGGCCCGGCGGAGAAACCGGCCGCCTCACCTTCCCAAGGCCAGCAACTGGATACGTGGCTGAAGGAGGCGCGCGCCAATACGCACATCGAGTTCAAACCGGAGGCCTTCCAATGAGCCGTCCGCGGAAAATCGCACTCACCGTGGGAGGCAGCCTTCTCGGGCTCCTCCTCATCCTGATCGTCGCCGCGGTCGTCGTCGTACAGACGCCGTGGTTCCGCAACGCGGTGCGGCAGAAGATCGTCAGTTCGGTGGAACAAGCCACCGGCGGCAAGGCGACCATGGGGCCGTTCGAGTTCCAATGGAACCATCTGCGGGTGACCATCCGGGATTTCGTGGTTCACGTCCTGGAGCCGGCCAACGTTCCACCGCTGCTCAGCATCAAACTGCTGGAGCTGTACCTCAGGCCGGCGCTGCCGTCCCAGGGCTTCGTGGGCATCTCGTACATGCTGGTGGATACACCGGAGGCGGACATCATCGTTTTTCCGGACGGGCATACCAACATCCCCTCGCCCAAGATTCCTTCCAAGAGCAACAAGACCGGGCTTCAAACCATCGTCGATCTGGCGATCGGCAAATTCGATCTGCGCAACGGCACGCTGCTCTTCTCCGATCGGAAGACCGCGTTCGATGCCACCGGCGAGAACCTGCGGGCGCAGCTCGGATATAACGCGCTGGCATCGGATTACAAAGGCGAAATCGATATCAGCCCGCTCTATCTGCGGTCCGGGAGGAATCCCGCGGTGCCGGTGAACGTGAAGCTGCCGGTGTATGCGACGAAAGACCAGGTGGCGGTGACCAACGCGCAGTTCACCACGCCAGAATCGAAGGCGGTGGTTTCCGCAACCGTGGACCACATGACCGCGCCGCACTTCGCGGGCCACCTGAACGCGCAGGTGGCGCTGGACGAGGTGCAGCGCGCGGCGGGATTGAAGATGGCGCTGGATACCCGGCACGCGCCGCGGTACGTGGATGCGGATATCACGGCCTCGGGGGACTGGGCGCCCTCTGGGCACGGGCAGATTCAAATTCAGAGCGCGCGCGTTACCTATGGCGACAGCAACCTGGAGGCGCAGGGGACGGGGCAGAATATCGCGTTTCACACCACGCTGGCGCTGGGCCAGATCGGGCGGCTGCTGCACCTGTCTTCGCAGCCGCAAGGATCGGTGCAGGCCGGCGGCAATGCCGAACTGCGGCCGAAGGGCAATTACCAGATCACTGCCAACGTGAACGCGCGCGGCCTTGCTTTCCGCGAAGGGAGCAAGCAGATTTCCGGCATCGGCCTGGCCTCCACGGTGACCGCCAGTCCCGGACGGCTGGAGTTCAGCAGCTTGCGGCTGGCCGGGCTGGGCGGGAGCTTCACCGGCTCGGGCGGCATCGAGAACATGGCGCAGTTTCACCTCGCCGGCGATCTGCACCGTTTCGACATCGGCGAGATCGCGCGCGTCTTGACCGGCCGGCGGCTGGGGTACGACGGCATCGTTTCCGGACCGGTGCAGGTGGAGGGGAACGTTAAGCACACGCAAGACGTGACCGCGCGCGCGGCGCTGCGGATCGCGCCGGGGCGGCGCGGCATACCGGTTTCCGGCCGGCTGAACGTGGATTACAACGGCCGCGCGGACACCGTGACCATCGCATCTTCGTACCTGCAATTGCCGCACACGCGTGTGGAGATCGCGGGCACGCTGAACCGGCGGATCGAGTTGCACGCGGTCTCGACGGACCTGGCGGACGACCTGCGCCCGGTGGCCAACGTGCCGGTCACGTTCCACAACGGCGGCGCCGCGGCGGTCAACGCCACCGTCACCGGCCGGCTCAGCGCGCCGCGCATCGCGGCGCAGGTGGATCTGACCAACTTTGCGGTCGAAGGCCGGCCGTTCACGCGGCTGGCGGCGTATTTCAATGCCGACAATTCGCAGGTTGCCGTGTCCAACGCGGTGCTCACCCGCGGCACGATGCAGGCGCAATTTTCGGGCTCGGCGGGTCTCGCCCGTTGGAAGCCGGAACCGTCCGAACCGCTGCGCGTGGACGCCACCGTTCGCAACGCGGACGTGCGCGACATGCTGGCGCTGGCGGGCCAGGCCAATCCACCGGTCACCGGCACGCTGGCGGCCGACGCTCATATCACCGGCACCATCGGCAGCCCGCAAGGCAGCGCGGACTTGACGGTGCTCAACGGGACCGTGGAGGGCCAGCCGTTCAACAGCCTGACGGGGCGCGCGGCCATGACCGACCGCGACATCGCCGTGCCGGCGCTGACGTTCATCGCCGGGCCGACGCGCATCGAGGCCAGCGCCAACTACGCGCATCCGGTGAACGACCTGAAGCGCGGATTCCTGACGATGCACACCGCCAGCAACCAGGTGCAGCTCGCGCAATTTCAGACGCTGGTGAAAAACCGGCCGGGCCTGGCGGGCACGCTCGCGCTGAATGCCGATGCCTCGGCGAACATTTATCCCGGGCGGACTGGAACGGAATTTCAGCTCGTCTCGCTCGACGGGCAGTTCGCCGCGCGCCACTTGCAAATGCAGGGGCAGAATCTGGGCAACTTCACCGCGAGGGCGAAGACCGCGGGAGGGGACATCCGGTACGACATCGATTCGGATTTCGCCGGTTCGACGATTCGCGCCAGCGGGCAGACGCAGATCGCCGGCAACCACCAGACCAGCGCTACCTTGCAAATCGCCAACCTGCCGGTCGCCCGCACGCTGGCGGTGGCCGGGCGCAGCAATCTGCCGTTCACCGGGACCCTGGCGGCCAAGGCCAATCTCTCGGGCACGCTGCAAGACCCGCACGCCGGCGCAACGGTGACGGTGGCCAAAGGCTCGGCCTACCAGGAGCCGTTCGACCGTATCCAGGCCACCTTCGACTACACCAACCAGCGCATCGACCTGCCGCAATTTCGAGTCGATAAGTCCGGCTCCTACATCGAGGCGGGCGGATCGTTCGAGCATCCTTCGGGCCATTTCCAGATCGGCCAGGTTCAGTTCCAGGTGCGCAGCAACGATATCCAGCTTGCGAATTTTCAGACGCTGGAAAGCAAACAGCCGGGACTGGCTGGAGTCGTGCGGATATCGGCCGAGGGGTCGGCCACGCTGCGCCGCAAGGAGGTTCCGCTTTTCTCGAAGCTTGACGCCAGCCTGACGGCGCGCGGAGTTTCCATTAACAAGAAGCCGGTGGGCGACCTCACAGCCACGGCGCAAACGCAGGGCCGCGAAGTGGCATTCAACCTGGTTTCGGATTTCGCGCACGCGAACATTCGGGGCTCGGGGCGCATGCGAATCGGCGACGACTATCCGCTGGATGCGCGGCTGACGTTTGGGAACGTGACCTACGCCGGCGTTTCGCCGTTCCTTTCCGGAGCGCCGTTGCCGGTGGACGCGTCGGTCGACGGGGAGGTCACGTTAGCCGGTCCGGCAGCCCACGCCAACAACCTGAGGGGAACGCTGCGGCTGACGAAGCTGCAAGCGCACTCCGCGCCGGCGGCCACCGGCTTGCAGCCGCGCGTCAGCTTCGAACTGCATAATGAAGGGCCGGTGGCGATTTCACTGGCACACTCGGTGCTGACGGTCGAGAGCGCGCGGATTACGGGACCTTACACCACGGCGGCGGTTGCCGGATCGGTTTCGCTGGCCGCGCCGCACAAGCTGAACCTGCGCGCCGATGCGAAAGTGAACCTGCGGATTCTGGAAGCTTTCAGCACGTCCGCCTATTCCTCCGGGGACGTGGTGCTGACCGCTACCGCGACCGGCACGACGGCCGCGCCGGCGGTGAGCGGGCAGCTTCAGCTTCAGAACGCGTCGGTGAACGTAGCGAGCGCACCCGCCGGGCTTTCGGACGCCACTGGCACCATCCTGTTCAATGGCAATCAGGCGGTGATTCAGAAGATCGCCGCGGTAGTGGGCGGCGGCCAGGTGACGTTTGCGGGCTACATCTACTACGGCGCGCCGCAGATGCGGTTCCGGGTGCAGGCCACGGCGCGCCATGTGAACGTGGACTATCCGCCCACCGTGACCACGGAATTCAACGCCCGGCTCACGGTGGAGGGGACCAGCGCGCGCAGCCTGGCTTCGGGGTCGGTCACGATTTTGGACGTGGCGCTGCACCAACACACCGATATTGGCTCGGTACTGACTTCGGCCGCCACGCCGCCATCGACGCCCATCGCGACCACGGGCGTGCTGGCGGGGCTGCGGTTCGACGTCCGCATCCGCACCGCTCCCGACGTGCAGTTCCACACCGCGCTGACGCAGAACCTCCAGGCCGATGCCGATCTCACGCTGCGCGGGACGTTGGCCCATCCGGGAATGATCGGACGGATCGTGGCGACTTCGGGCGAGGTGATCTTCTTCGGGACGAAGTACGCCATCGACCAGGGCACCATCTCGTTCTACGATCCCACGAAGATTGACCCGATCGTGAATATCGACTTACAGACCACGGTGCAGGGCATCGACGTGACCATCAGCGTTTCAGGGCCGATGGACCGGATGAAGCTCTCGTACAGCTCGGACCCGCCGATGCAGTTTTCAGACCTGGTCGCGCTGCTGGCGGCGGGCACGGTTCCCACCACCGATCCGGTACTGGCGGCACGCACGCCAGCGCAGCCCCCGCAGACGTTCGAGCAGGCGGGCGTCTCGACGGTCCTCGGGCAGGCGGTGGCCAACCCGGTAACAGGGCGGTTACAGCGTTTGTTCGGCGTGACGCGGCTGCAAATCAATCCGCAGATCACGGGCGTGCAGAACACGCCGTCGGCCACGCTCACGCTCCAGCAGCAGATCACGCCCGACCTGACCTTCATCTACATCCAGTACGTGACGCAGGCGAACTCGGAGCTGTTCCAGATCCAGTGGACCATCGACCCGCGGTGGTCGGTGATCGCGCAACGGGATATCAACGGGATGTTCGATTTGGACTTCTTTTATAAGAAGCGGTTCTGGTGAAAAAAGCCGTTAGCTATTAGCTGTTGGCTATTGGCTTACTTCGCTCCGGCGGCGAAGCTGTCCAAGAGGAGCTTGACCGGCCGCACGGCGGCGAGACGGACTTCGGCTTGCGGTTTCGCGATGCGCGCCAGCTCGGCGGTTTGGGCCGAGAGCCAATCGGGGCTCGGTGGCTGGTTTTGGGCGAGGTCATCGAGGACCTTGAGGCCGATCGTGCCCAGCTCGGAAAGATCGCGGGAGAGCGGACGGAGCTCGTCGAGGAAGTAATCTTCGTCGGCCAGCTTTTGGAAGCGGGTATCGTTGGCTGCCCAGATTTGGAATTGCTCGCGGAGCAGGGCGAGATCCGGAGCGCTGTGCCGGGTGGCGGCGGCTTCGAGGTGGCGCACCAGTTCGCTCTCCGGACGCGCGGCATCGACCAGGCGGTTCAGCGGGACGAGGCTGGTGTAGACGCGGGCGCGCGAGCGGCTGCCGGGACCGCCTAATCCGAGGGCTTCGCAGGCATCCGCCAGGGTGCGCAGGGGCGCATCGGGGCGTTCGCCGGCCAGGCGGGCGAGCATGGGCGCGTAATCCGCGCGATGGCGAATGCCGGTGAAGTCGAGGCGGCGGCTCACTTGCTCCAGGCGATCGTACATCGAGGCCACGTCGGTCACGTCTTTCGGCGACCAGAAGCGCTCGGCGATGGCGGCCATGCGCGGCCAGATACGCGAATCGACCGTCTCGGCGTCGGCGTATTCGTCCCACATGCAGGCCTCGCCGCCGAGGATGCGCGCGGCCTCGTCGGGCGAAAGCTGCGCGGCCGGGCCGCCGAGCGGGTCGATGCCGTAGTGATAGCTGGCCGGGCTGAGGTGATCGAGATAGTAGCCCCAGGAGAGGATGGCGCGGTGACCGTCGGCCGCGGCCTTGGCCAAAGCCGCGTTGCCGCGCCAGGATTGAATGACGGCCGCGGCCGGGAGATCGGGGTTGACGATCTCATCCCAGCCGACCATGATCTTCCCGTACTTTTCGACGATCTTTTCGACGCGCTGGTTGAAGTAAGTTTGCAGGCCGTTGGGGATGTCGAGATGGTGCTCGCGGGCGAATTGGGCGATAGCTTCGTTCTGGCGCCAGGCCTTGCCGTTCACCTCGTCGCCGCCGATGTGGAAATAGGAGTCTGGGAACAGGTGCGCCATCTCGCCGATGAAGGCGTCGAGGAAGCGGTAAGTGGATTCGCGGGTGGGGTCCATGACGGGGTCGTAGATGCCCCAATGGCGGCCGATTTCAAACGGGCCGGGGACGCTGGCGAGTTCGGGATAGCCCGGGAACCAGCTCACGGTATGGCCGGGGATATCGAATTCCGGCACGACGCGGATGCCGCGCAGGCGCGCGTATTCGATGACCTGGCGGACCTGGTCCTGGGTGTAGTAGTGGCCGTCGGAGCCCATCTCCTGCAACTTCGGGAAGCGTTTGCTCTCGACGCGGAAGCCCTGGTCGTCGGAAAGGTGCCAGTGGAAGACGTTGAGCTTGACGGTGGCCATAGCGTCCAGATTGCGCAGGACCACGTCAATGGGCATCCAGTGGCGCGAGACGTCCAGCATCAGGCCGCGCCAGGGGAAGCGGGGGCGGTCCTCGATGTGAACGGCGGCGACCTGGAAGCCATCGGCGCCGGGCACGATGAGCTGCTCGAAGGTGGCCAGGCCGCGGAGAGCGCCATCCACGGTGGCGGCGGAAAGGCGCGCGCCATCGGGCGTGACGTCGAGCCGATAGGATTCATCCTCGCCGAGGGTGGGATATTCCGCACCGGCTTGCGAAATGCTTGCCTGCAAGGTGGCGCGGGCGGGGTCGGCGGCCTGCGGATGGAGCATCGGAATGCCGGTCTGGCGCCCGATGTCAGCGGCGCAGCGCAGCAGCGCGGCTTCCAGACGGGCGTCGGCGGCGCCCGTCGAACCGGCGGTGAAGCTGCCGTCGATGGCCAGTTTTCCCGGGCCCGGCTCCATCTTGACGGGAAGGGGCATGAGCGCGGGCGAGGCGGCATGGGCGGCACCCGCGAGAGCGATCAACACAAAGATGTGGCGCACGATTCCAGTGTAAACGCAGGCACGAATCCGCAGTGGACTTCCTTCGGTCGTGCCTGCGCCACCTACTGCCCGATGGGGATGTTGGCCTGGATGTTGTCGGCGTCGACGGTGGAGATTTCCAGGCTGTCGTCGTTATTCGTGGTCACGCCGCTGGGAATGGTGACGTTGATCTGGTAAAGGCCGCCCAGTTGCGGCGCCAGCCCGGCGTAGGTGACGTTCGCCTGGATGCCGTCGATGTACACGTCCGGCATGTTGTCGGCCTTCGAGAGTGGATTCGAGGGCGCGGCGGCGCCAGCGGCTACCGTTGGAGTGACGGTGCCGAGGCCGGTCAGGAAGATCTGCACGGTGTCTCCGACCTTACCCGGATTGCTCGAGGAAACCAGGTTGAACTTGGAATCCAGGATCGCGCCATCTCCAATGCCGCCCGGCGGAACGGTGAAAACGCCGGGGGAAGTCTGGCCGGTGTAGCTCTTGGTGGAATTCGACTTGGTGCCGTTGTTACTCACCTGGAACGTCAGGAAGGAGCCGTCGGTAGGAACGTCGTAAGGGACGACCCCGGAGATTTGCGTCGGGCTCACATAATACAACGGCATCGACTCGGTGGTGGCGGTGGAACTTCCGCTCGGCGTGAAGCTCATCGTGACCTGCACATTGCCCAGAGTGGTGGGGAACGGCAGCGACTGGGCGGTGGCGGTTTGCGTGGCCATGCCGGAGCCGTAGAGCGTCACGACTTCGCCCGGCGCCACCTGGGCGGTGAAAGGCACGTTGCTCGCGGCGTTGACGACCCCCTGCGGGTCGAGGAAGACGCCGCTGCCGTTCATGGGCAGCGCCTTGGCGTAAAAATTCAACTGGTAATTCGTGCCGTCGCCGCCTCCCAGCACGTAGGTTCCATTTGCGGAGAGGGCATAGGAGCCAAAACCGGAGTAAGTTACGGTGCCGTTCGAATTAAGGGTGAAATCCAGGGCCTGCGTGAAATCGTAGGAACCGGAGCCGGACGAGATATCGCCGTCGTAGCTGTTGCGTTGGTGCGAAATTTCGACAGGGCCGCCAGAAGCGTTCGGGATTTCGTTGGCGGAGCCATCGCTGGCGTAGATGCCGTCGGAGGAGTCGTTGGGAGCCGCGTAATTGTTCAGCAGGTTGGTGACATAGAGGCCCGAGAGCGAATTCTGCGGCGAGCTTCCGGAGAACGATTTCACGCCGATGATGAAGTCATAACCAGACGCGCCGCCGCCGATGAACAGGTTGCCGTCGGAGGAGACGTAGAGCGTCTTATTTCCGGCGAGCAGCACGTTGGCGGCGGTCACACCGCTGGGCGCGGGGAAGTTCACGGTCCCGCTGCCATTGGCATTCACGGTGTAGGTGGCGCCGGCGCTGGTCTGGGTGGTGGCCGCGGAGTTGAGGCTCTGCGAGGTACCGGAGATCGAGACAGTTCCAAGCCCGCCCTTGCCGTCGGCGGTCATGGTGAAGAACGTATTGCGCGTGTTGGCGGCAGCGCCGTTGGTAAACGTGCCGTTGGCAAAGTCCATGCTGGCGACGTTATAACTTCCGGTGAGGGTGGCGTTGGAGGCGGCGGTGCTTACAGGGATGGCGATGAACATGTCCAGGTAGTAGGTGTCGGTACTGCTGGCGACGATGGCACCGACGCCGAGGTTCCCGAACAGGGAGGTATTCCCCGTCGTGTCGAAGGGGTTGGTCATTTTGAAGATGCCGCTGGAGATCAGGCGGTACGTTCCGGAAGTCAGCGTCTGGAGCGTGGAAGTGCCCGGCGTCACGCCCTGAGCGGTGACGGTGAAACCGCCGTTACCGTCGAAAGTGAGCATGCCCTGGCCGGCCAGAGGAACGTCGGTGGAGGTGGCGTTCACTCCGAGATAGCGGAAGTAATAGCTGCCTTTGAGGGTCGCATTGCTGGGCAATTGCGCGGCGAGGGGCAATCCCGCAAGCAGCGTGGCGCCGAGTAAGAAGAGGCTGCGATAGATCATGATCGTAATGATACCAACGAGTGGGGGCGCGTGGACCGTGCGGAACAGTACAGCGGGGACCCCGGCGGTATTCACTGCGCGGGCGCGGCCGAAGGCAGGGGCGCGATGCGCCAATCGGTGGTGAAGCCGGCGGGGATAACGGGCTGGCGTCCGCGAAAGCGGAAGGCGCCCGCGTTGTTCTCGCCGGGGAGCGGCAGCACGATGGTCATTCCTTTGAGGCGGCGCCGGCCGTAGGAAAGCCGGTCCGTGCACCAATTGGCCCTCAGCGGGACACGAACGCCGTGGATCCGAATACTCCGTGGGCTGAAGACGACGACCACCTCGGGGGGAGCGGTAAAGGTTTGGACGCGCAGCAGCCGGCCCTCCACGCGGGCGCCACTGGGCGCGAGCACCTTCTGGTCGAAATCGCGCAGCCGTTCGGTGAGCCTGGCAGAGAAGAGGTCGCCCGCCGCGGCGGTGGCGGTGCGGATGGGAGCAGTGAGGGAGAACGAAAACAGCAGGCCGGCAGGCAACGCGGGCGGCGCGGCGCCCGCGGTTCCCGCCGGGTCGGCACCCGGCGGCGCTTCAGAGAAGCTGATGGTGGATTCGCCGAGATATTCCCGGCACGCAGAGAAAGTGGTGATGTTTTCGGTCTCCTGGGCATCCGGCATAATGAAATCCTGGCGCGTCCGCCGCGGGAGTTGGAAGGGCGAATCGCCGATGCGGACGGTGCCGAAATCCAAGGTGGTGTCGATCTGGCAGACCTGGGTGGCCAGGGGCAGGCCGGAGGACG
>JAJYLS010000481.1 GCA_021787555.1 Acidobacteriota bacterium
CAGCGTAGTGCGCACCACGGAGTTCGAGGTGAACTAAGTGCCGCCGTTCGGGATTATGGTGACGTATTCCGTCTCCACCGCTCGCTTACCGCTCGCGGCTCCGATCAGAGTCTCCATGATCCGCGCACCCCGAGGTTTGCGGCACCAGCCCGTCGGGGGTAAAGTGATCGAAATCGAGAAGGCCATTGCCGATCATCCGGCCGTGACCGAAGCCGCCGTGGTGGCCGCGCCCGGTCCAAAATGGAGAGAGGTGCCCAAAGCCTACGTCGGACTGAAACCCGGAATGACGGCCACCGCAGAGGAGCTGATCGCCTGGTGCCGTAAAGGCCTGGCGCATTTCAAATGTCCCAAAGAAATCGAATTCGGGCCGTTGCCGCGCACCGCGACCGGCAAAGTCCGCAAGAATAAACTGCGCGCCCGCGCGCAGGCCCGGCCCGCACCCGGCACCCTACAGGCAGGAAGATGACTTTCGAAACTGTTTCCTTCACCCGCGAAGGCGATATCGCCGTCGTCACGCTCAACCGCCCGCAGCGCCGCAACGCGCTCTCGGCCCAGTCGATGCAGGAGTTGATCGCCTGCCTCGACGCGGTGGGGCGCGACTCCACGCTCCGCACGGTCATTCTAGCCGCGGCCGGAAAAGTATTCTGCTCCGGACACGACCTCTCGGAAATGACCGGGCGCGACATCACCGAATACCGCCGCATCTTCGACATCTGCACCGACCTGATGACGAAGATTCAATCGATTCCGCAACCGGTCATTGCCGAGGTGCAAGGCCTCGCCACCGCCGCCGGATGCCAACTGGTGGCCACCTGCGACCTGGCCGTCGCCTCCGAGGAAGCCGCCTTCGCCACTCCCGGCGTGAAGATCGGCCTGTTCTGCACCACACCCATGGTGGCGCTCACCCGCGCCATCGGACGCAAGCGCGCCTTCCAGATGCTGGTCACCGGCGAGCGGATCGACGCCCGCACGGCCGCGGAATGGGGCCTGATCAACCAGGCCGTGCCCGCTGGTGAGCTGCAATCCGCCACGAGAAAGCTCGCCGCGAAGGTGGCCGAAGCCAGCCCGCTGGTCGTGTCGCTGGGCAAGCAAGCGTATTACACTCAAATCGATCTCGATCAGCCAAAGGCCTATGCGTACGCCAAGGAGGTTATGTCGATGAATGCCCTCGCCGCCGATGCCCAGGAGGGCATGGGCGCATTCCTAGAGAAGCGGAAGCCATGCTGGGTTGGAAAGTAAGCGGCGCAGGCCTGCTGGCCTGGGTTGTTTTCGCTCAACCGGTCCAGGTGACGGTAGATGCGACGCATTCGCTTGGCGCCTTCAACCCCATCTACCGGTACTTCGGCTACGACGAGCCGAACTACACCTATAGCGCACACGGCCGCAAGCTCGTCGGCGAACTGGCGGCGCTCAGCTCCGGGCCGGTCTACATCCGCACGCATTTTCTCCTCGCCACGGGCGATGGAACACCCGCGCTCAAATGGGGCTCGACGAACGCCTACACCGAAGATGCCTCCGGCCGCGCGGTCTACAACTGGACCATTATCGACCGCATCTTCGATACCTACGTCCACGCCGGCGCCAGGCCCTTTGTGGAAATCGGGTTCATGCCCAAGGCGCTTTCCAGCAAGCCCGAGCCGTACCAGCCGGTATGGTCGCCGGGCGCGGCCTTCAACCGCTACTACGCCGGGTGGTCCTATCCTCCGAAAGATTACGCTAAGTGGGCGGAGCTCATCCGCCAGTGGGTCTTGCACTCCGTGGCGCGGTACGGCGCCGGCGAAGTCGCCACGTGGTATTGGGAGGTGTGGAACGAGCCGAACATCGGGTACTGGCACGGCTCGCCCGAGGAGTACGACAAGCTCTACGATGCGACCGCCGGCGCGGTCAAGCGCGCGCTGCCCGCCGCCCGGGTGGGCGGACCGGCGAGCACGGGCCCGTCGAGCCCTCGCGCCGCCGCATTTCTCCGGAAGTTCCTGGAGCATTGCGACGGCAGCGGCGCGCCGCTCGATTTCATCAGCTTCCACGCCAAGGGCCGCACGGCAATCGTGGACGGCCACCCGCACATGAACATAAGCAAGCAAGCGGCCGATGTGGATAGCGGCTTCCGCATCGTCGCGGCCGCGCCGAAATTCCGCGCGCTGCCGGTGATTCTCAGCGAATCCGATCCCGAAGGCTGCGCCGCCTGCACGGCGAGCGCGTATCCGCAGAACGCCTACCGCAACACCCCCCAATACGCAGCCTACACCGCGGCCATGATGCAGAAGATTTTGGACCTGGCAGTGGCCGATGGCGTCCACATCGAAGGCATGCTGACGTGGGCTTTCGAGTTTGAAGACCAACCCTATTTTGCGGGCTTCCGCACGCTGGCGACGAACGGCATCGATAAACCCATCCTGAACTTTTTCCGCATGGCCGGCCTGATGGGCGGCGAGCGCATCGCGGCGGCGAGCAGCACGCCGGATATCGGGGCGATCGCATCGAGCACCGGGAGCGGAATCTCCGTGCTGGTGTGGAATCACCATGACGACGAACTGGCGGCCGAAGCAGCGCCCGTCCGCCTGGAGATTGCCGGTCTGCCGTCCGCGGCCGGGCGCGTTCCGGTGCATCATTACCGGATCGACGGCAGCCACAGCAACTCGTTCGCGGTCTGGAAGCGAATGGGCGCGCCGCAGCATCCCTCGCCCGCGGAGTATGCGGCGCTCGAAGCGGCCGGGCAGCTTCAGGAGCTCGACTCGCCGGGATGGATGACGGTTCGCGGGGGCAGGCTGGAGATGAGCTTCGATCTCCCGAGCGAGGGCGTGTCACTGGTGCTAGTGAGCCGGCCCCAGTAGCTGCTCGACCTCGTCCCAGTTCTGCGCCTGAATGGCGGCTCTCAATTGCCTGGCCAGAACCGAATCCCCGTGGAGCTCCAGCGCCATCAACAGATGGTTCCGGAAGCTCTCGTTATGGACATTGCGCAACACCGCCTCGCGGAAAAGGGGAAGCGCCTGATCCGCCATG
>JAJYLS010000137.1 GCA_021787555.1 Acidobacteriota bacterium
GTCGGTGGGATTGGGGAACGAGCCGTCGGTATTCGGTTCGGCGAGGAACTGGCGGAAACCGAGCACGCTCATGCTGCCGCAGGCGGTGTTGCTGGCGAGCGCGTCCACCACCGCCACCGTGATGATGCGCCGGCCGTTGCCAGCATAGGCGGTGTAGTCGGTGAGGTAGGACACTGGGTCGGTATCGGGAGCGTAGAGCGACGCGAGGGAGTCGAAATCCGTGACGCCGGTGGTGCAGTTTCCCGGCGGGCTGGTATCGAAGCGCGTATAGAGGCCACACATGGCGGCCAGAACCGGCGGCGTGGCGGAAACCGCGTTGCAGGCGCCGGGCGCCGCCGAGGGCTCGATCTGCTCGATGTCGCCGATATTGATGCAGGCGGCGGGGGTCGAGGTGTTCGCGGTGCAGGCGTTGGGCGTGGGATCGGTGGTAGCCGCGATACCTTGCGCGCCCTGCTGGTAGAGCTGGTCGGTTTCGCTGAGGGTGGCGTTGTTGGGATCGTAGCGGTTGAGGATCACATAGGGCAGCACCGGACCGCCCAGCGGCGAGGGCGGGGTCCCCGTGCAGGAGTAATAGAAGGTGTAGACGGTGGTGTGGGAGGCGTCGAAGCCGAAATCGGTCGAGTCGGCGCCGCCGGATTGATCGGCGACGGCGAACGCCGTGGTGCCGCAGGCGGTGCAGAGCGGCGCGCTGATACCGGCGATTCCCTGCGCGGCGATGCTGGTAGTGCCGGACTCGCCGTTGGGAAGCAGGCGCCAGAAGAGCAGCGGCGCGTCGGCGGTCACGCTGATTTGCACGAACTGGCCGCTGGAGCAATCGGTCTCGTTATTGCCGGCCAGCGCGTCGGTGACGGTCGCGTAGCAGAGCGGCGGATTGATGGTGCTGCTCAGGTTTCCGCTGCCCTCGCCAACGGGGACGGAACCGAAGTAGTAATTGTAGACGGGGCCGTTGCCCACCGGCGGAGACAACGCGTTGGCCACCAGGGTAGGGGTCGTGGCGGTGCCGAGGAGTTGAGCGGCGGCGGCCAGGGCCATGGCCTGGGCGGCCTCGTTCAGCTCGCCGCGAATCAGGTAGAGCCGGCCGAGATCAAGGGCGAATCCCATAAGACCGAAGATCACCGGCACCAGGATCACCAGCAGCGGGAGCGACATAGCGCCCGAAAAAGGGGACAGACGCGTTTTTCGCGGGCCGGTCGGCACTACTGGACATTGCACCACGCGACGAAAAATGCGTCTGTCCCCTTTTTCGCTACTTTGGTATCTGCTGGCCACGGGGTCCTACAAATTGCGGCTGGTCGGCGGCTGTGCCGGCCGGGGGGGTGTCCCCTGGGCCGGGCGGATTTCCCTTGTGCTTGCCCTTCTTGCTCCGCTCCTCATTGAGCGTGGGAAGGAAGGTCTCCGGCATGTCCAGCATCTTGGCCTTTTCGCCGGGCGGGAGCGGGCGCACGAAATGCGGCGTGATCAGCACCAGCAGCTCGTCGCTCGATTTCTGCTGGCTGCGGCTGCGGAACAGCTTGCCCAGGATGGGAATATCGCCCAAGGCCGGTATCTTCTCCATGATATCCACGATGTTGTTGCTGATCAGGCCGGCGATGGCGAAGCTCTCACCGTCCTTCAATACCACTTCGGTTTCGGCGCGGCGCTCGGAGAGCGCGGGGATGGTGTAGCCCTCCAGCGTCACCGCGTTGGTGTAATCGAGCGAGCTGACCTCGGGCGCTACTTGCAGATCGATCTCGCCCTGCGGCGTGCTGGTCGGGGTGAAATCCAGCTTGATACCGTACGGCTTGAACTGCACCGTGATGACCGGGGCGGTGGCGCCGCCCGTGGGCGTGGTGGCGATGATCGGATAGGGGAACGAGCCGCCCGACAGGAAGGTGGCCGTCTTGCCATCCAGCGTGATCAGGTTGGGCTCGGCCAGGATCTGGAGCAGATTGTGCTGCTCCAGGGCTTCGACAGTTGCGCCGATGTTGAGGTCCGGCCGGAACGCGAACAGGTTCAGCAAATTGGAAAAGTTCACCGAATTGGTGACCCCGTTCGCGATGGGGCTGAAGAGTGGCTGCGTGAATCCCTGCGTGCTGGTCTCCCCCTGGAACTTGTTGTTCAGGCTGAACAGGTTGAAGCCGATCTGCGAGAGCGCCACGCGGTTGATGGCGGCGAACTTCACTTGCAGCAGGATCTGGCGCGGCAGGGGCGCGGGCGGTGCTTGCAAGAGATTGATCACATTCTTGGCCCGCGTCTGGGCCATGCTGGTGAGACGCTTGGCATCGTCCGCGCTTTTTACGGAGCCGGAAAGCACGATGGTGTCGCCCGTGCCGGAGCCGGTGACCGTGACGGGGCTGCCGCCGGCGCTGTCGACGAGCTGCTTGCGGAAGGCTTCCCAATCGGAGCTGTCCTTGCTGACATCCACGTCGTACTGCGTGGGATCGGCCTCGCCTTCCCAGACCACCACCGTGGTGTGGCCGGGCCCTTTGGCGTTGACCATCACCTCACGCGGCGAGATCACCACGGCGTCCGCAATCTTTGGCTCGGCGACCGCGACCTTGGTGATGTCCGCCGGGAAGGTGAGCAGGTGGCCGCGGCCTTCCACCAGCGAAATCGTGGGGCCGCCCGGCGCCTGGCCGGAGGCGGCCACCGCCCAGCAAATCGCCAGTAAAAAAGGGGACAGACGCATTTTTCGCGTGGTTCTCATTTGAACAGTTCCTGCACATGCTTGTCGCCGTGGTAGACGTCAATCACGGCCCGCGGCGGCTTCTCCGGGTCCGGCTTTTTCTCTTCCTTGGGTTTGCCCAGCAGATCCTGCCAGACGGCGGGGTCCTCCGGATTGCCGACGCGTCCTTTCTTGGCGAGCGCCAGTCGGCGGTCGATCATCGGATCGAGCGCCTCGGTGCTCATGGGGCCGGTGTTGGCGGCCTGCGTGGCATCCAGCGGGTTGCGCAGCGAGAGGCTGATGCGGCCCTCGTTCTTGGCCAGTTCGAGCTTCTGCGCTTCATCCGGGCGGAGCAGCAGGGTGATGATGGGCGAGCGGGTCGCGGCGGCGGATTGCGTGGTCTGCTTTTCCCCCGGCTGCGCCATGCGGCCGACCGACAGCACCTTGACGTTCTGCAAAATCGTGGAAGTGGTGGCTTCGGCCATGTTGCCGGGGTGGGTAAACAGCACGTCCACGCGCGAGTGGGGCTGGATCAGCCCACTGGTATCGGTGATCTGCACCGCCACGGCGCGGTAGCCGGGCTCGATGGTGGCCGAGACGCCCTCGGCGGAGGTGACGCCGGAAAGCTTGGAGACCGCCACCGGCTCCCCGCTGTTGAGGGGGAAAAGAATTACCCGATTCACCACTTCGGCGGGTTCGAGCGCGACCCCTTTGGGCAGGTTGCGTTCGGGATAGCGAACGAGTTTCACATCGCTCGCGCGCAGGAGCGTGCCGAGCGGCATATCGTGAGTCGCCACCACGATGGAGACCTGGCGCTCCTGGTGTGGCGCCACCGTCTTGGCGTACAGAAACCAAGTCAGTAGGATAGCCGAAACCCAGGCAGCGCCAAAGATCAGGAGTTTCTTCTGACGATCCATTCAAACCTCTATGAACACACTGTCACCCCTGCAAATCCGCTGATCATTTGTAACACGTGTGCGGTGGTGAAGTTCCGTGGAGCAGCGAGGAGCGTGGCGGTTCCGTCGCGGTAGATCACCTGCCACCCGATGCCTTCGAGCGCCGGAACCAGGGAATAATCGTTGGGCAGAAGCGCGTGGGTGAAATGAAAGCTGTCCCAGAGGGCGCGCCAGCCTGGCCGCACCTGGGCCATGCGCCCGTAATCCTTGAGAAATTGCACGCCGTAAAGATCGCTGCGGCCGTCGAAGAAAACCTTCATGCGGCCCTCGGAGCGGTAAATCAGATACCCGCCGAATTTATCGGGCGCGAAGAGGCGCGCGCCGGCGGGAATGTGGCTGTACGCCGCCACGGGGAACTGGCCGGGCGGAAAGCCGGCGGGCAGGGTGCGCAGAATGCCGAAAGCGGCGAGCGCCACCAACGGCGCGAGCGCCCAGCCGCCCAAGCGCGCGTCGAGCTTCCGCAGGCGGTCCGCATACGCCCGCGCCCCCGCCGGCAGCACTGTGGCGCGGATCGCCGAGTTGGCGATCGGCAGTCCCACCAGCGCCACCAGCGGCAGCGCCCGCGCGGAGCGTAGCGCCAGCGCGGAGAAGAGAACCGCCAGGGCGAAGTGCTCGTACCGGCCCAGGGTGAGCGCCAGCGTGCCGCCGCCGATCGCCAGAATCAATACGGCGATGATCTGCTCCGATCCGGCGCTGTGGAAATCGAAGCTCTGGAACTCCCCGATGTGCGCCAGCAGATCGGAATCGGTGAGATAGCGGAACACGTGCCGGTAGAGATGCCAGCCGTAAGGATTAGCGAGCGGCGCCACCGCGGCAACCAGTACGGTGTAGTACGGGACCCGGCGCCGCACCGCGTAGATTCCCAAAATCAGCGGGGCGAAGAAAAAGCTGGCATGCACGTTGGCCCACAGCGCGGTGAAAACGGCGAGGAGCACAGGATTGTGGCGCTCGCTCTCGCAGTAGAGCACCAGCCCCATCAAGAACAGCCAACTGATCACGTGCGGGCGCGCCAGCCAGTGCAGGTTGCAGGTGGTGAGCATGAGCGGCGCCATGGCGCCGGCCACCAGAAAATCCCCGTGCAGGACCCAATGCAGCCGGAACCAGAGCCACACACCCGCGGCAATTACGATGCCGTAAAACAGCGCCACGCCGCCCAGACCGCCGGCGCGGTGGATGGCGCCCACCACCGCATCCGATGCCCACTCCCAGGCGAACCAGGGCTGGCCCGCGCGCGTGAACGAGTACGGGTCGGTGCGGGGAAGCTCGCCGGTGGCCAGGATGGCTTCACCGGTACGGATGTGCCAGCCGGCGTCCGAGTCGCGGAAAAGCTTCTGGTAGCCCTGGAAGAGGAAAAGGCAATAGAAGAGCGTCACGCCGGCCGCGACGAGAGCGAGGTCCGGCGCCAGCAGCCGCGCGAGGTTGATGCGCGTCCGGGGCACATCCACCACTTGCCCCACATAAGCTGTGGCTGGCACATCGAGATCCGAGGCTTTACTGGGCGGTCGTGCCGATGCTCGACAGGTCCCCCGTAATGCTCTGGTACAGGCTGACGATGCCTTGCGAGAGCTGGTTCACCGTGGTGATGAGCGCCAGCCCGACTGCGGCTACGATGAGAGCGTATTCCACGAGGTCCTGACCCTGCTCATCGCGAATAAACTGTAGTACGCGTACTTTCATGGTTCTTCTCCGGTTAGGGTGCGGTTTGCGTCCGCGAGTCTTCGAGCGGCCCCACGAATAGCTTGAGAAAACCCGCTTTCCAGCGCGCCCAGCGGGTCTCACTGGGCTTAGCGGCCAGCGTGGCCGGCTGCCCATCCAGACGCCCAACCAGTTCCAGGTTTTTCAAAGCGGCGGGGTACTGCTTGTTATATGCCAGTGCCAGTTCTAATTCCTTGCGCGCCTCGACATAGTTCCCTTTTTCGATCCAAACGGCCGCTAAATTATTATGAGCCGCCGCCGGATCCGCCCCGGTCTGCCAGTTGGCCAGAGCTTCGCGGCCCGCATTCTCATTGGCGAGCGCCAGCCCCAAATTGTTACGCGCCAGTTGGGACGAGGGATCCAGGCGCAGGGCCTCGCGGAATTCCTCGGCAGCCGGGCCGTTCTTCTTCTGCATCAACAAGTTATAGCCGAGGTTATTGTGCAGGTAGGCAATCTTGGGAGCGCGCACGATGGCCTTGCGGTGCTCCGGCTCACCCAGCGCCCACTCACCCGCCTGGTCGTGCAGGAGGCCCAGCCAGGAATAGTAAGCCTGGTCTTGCTGCGGATGCGCTTGAAGAAACCGGGTCAGGCTGGCGATACCTTCGGCGGGCCGGTGCATGGCGTAAAGTGTCTGAACGAGGCCGAGCTCGGCTTCGCCGGAAACCGGGAAGCGGGCGGCGGCGAGGCGGCAGATTTCCAGGGCGACATCGGGATACCCGCGGTCGCGGTACGCATTGGCGAGCTCCAGCCGGTCTGGTACGCTGTCGGGCTCGGCGGCCACTTTTTCGCGCAGGACCCGAAGCTGATAATCGCCGTCGCCGGCATCGGTGGCGTTCTTGATCTGGCGCTCCCAGATACTCCGGCTGGCGGGAGGCGCCGGGCGAAGCTCGGCCGAATTGGCCACGCGCGTTTCGCGCACACACCCGGCGCCTGCCAAAACCAGCGCCACCACTGCGAGCTGTAATCTCATGGAATTACCCGGGCAGCTTCTCAAAAACCAGCTCATCGCCGCGCACCGTCCCGGTTTGGCCGATGGTGCCCGCCGGGAGTTCCAGTACGGAATGGGCCACCAAGCATGCGGAAAGCCGCCAGGGCGGCACGGCGCTGCGCACTTTGCGAACTTTATGGCGCTCATCGACATAAACTAAGTCAATAGGGAACTTCATAAACCAGGTATGAACCGATTCGCAGGGGACAATCCAAAGCCCCTCGCCGGCCTCCAGGCACGCATGCTTCAACAACCCGGTGCGCCGCTTGGCGCTGGTATCGGCAATATCGGCCTGGTCCGCCAAAACGGTGTTGCGGGTCTTATTCCGCACCAATAGTTTCAATTTTGAAGAGTGTAACACGGCGAGGGGGGAGATGTTGCGGCACCTCTTCTGACTCCTGGTTTCTGGCTCCTGACTCCTGCTTCCACAACTTCCGTTGGCTATTCGGGTTTTTGGTTGTACGATAAGTGTACCGCCGCGTCTGAAGAAGGATAGGCTCGTGAAATTCCGGTTTCTTCGTCTCCTCTTTATATCGTGTGGGTTGGCGGGGTTTGGCCATGCCCAGCAGTCGCAAAGCTCCACCTTCGGCAACGTCATCCAGTTGCCCGGAGGCACTCCCTCGGACGTGGTTCTCGACCAATTGCGCGGCCTGCTTTACCTGGTCAGCAAAACCACCAACCAAGTCCTGATCTTTAACTACAACACCAACCAGATCGCCGGCTCGATTCCGGTGGACCGGACGCCCCTCGCCGCAGCCATGTCCATGGACAATAACTGGCTGTACGTCACGAGCAGCGGGGCCTCTTCGCTGGACGTGATTGACCTCTCCCAGGACCGCATGGTGCAGTCCGTGCTGCTGCCTTCCGCGCCGCAGGGCGTCGAGGTGGGCAACGACGGGCGCGCCCTGGTGAGCATGATCGGCAGCGGCGTGGTTTCGGGCGTGCCGCAGGGGACCCTGGCGGTGTTCGACCGCACGGAGACGAGCGCGGCGCAGCTTCAGACGGTGACCGTGCCGGCGCTGCCGACCACGCCTTCGCCGCTTCCCGCCACCACGCTCACGCGGCCCACCACCACGTTCACGGGCAAGCTCCTGCGCACGCCGGACGGGTCGTACATCGTGGGAGTGATCACCCCGGTCAACAGCAACACTTACGTGTTCGTCTATGAGGTTTCTTCCGGCGTGGTGCTGCGCAACCGCACCATCTCCGGCCAGTCGTCCGTGCTCTCGATAGCGCCGGACGGCTCGCGCTTCATGGCCGGCTCGACCATGTTCGACATGGCCACGCTGGGAATCATCGCCCAGGAGAACAACGCCAACGCGCCGTTCTCTCTCACCGGCTCTTTCAGCACCACCGCCAACATCGGCGGCAGCATCTTCACGCCGGACGGCACCACCATCTACAGCGCTTTCAACACGGCCACGACCTCGAACCCCCCGCCGCCCTCGAATTCTTCGACGCTGCTGATCAACGACCCCACGAACCTGGCCATCCGGCTGGGAATCCGGCTGCCGGAAAGCATCGTGGCCAAGATGGTCATGCTTTCCGACGGGTCCGAGGCGTGGGGGCTATCGGATTCGGGGTTGATTCACCTGCCCTTCGCGCACCTCTACGACTACCCCATCCTGGCGCCGGAAACCACCCAGGTCTTCCTGTCGGTGGACGATTGCAACCGCGGCGTGGCCAAGGGCGCGCTGAAGATCAACAACCTGGGGAAAGGCAAGCTGACTTACACGGTGGGCACGAACAGCGCCGGCGCGGCGCTGGTGTGGAACCAAACGAGCGGCCTCGCGCCCGGTACGCTCACCTTCACCATGGAGCCAGGGCGGTCCGGCGTGACGCGGCAGGCGGGCACCAATATGTGGACCGGCAACGGAACCTCGAACGGCACGCCGGCAACCGTCATGCTGGCTTCACCGGAGGCCATCAACTTTCCGCCGCTCATCCGGGTGTACATGAATTACCGCCAACCCGATCAGCGAGGCATCCTCTATCCCGTGCCGACCATGCCGAATAACAGCGCCGGTGGAGTCAACAATCCCAGCGGCAACGAGGGGCTCCAGGACCTGGTGCTGGACGAAGCGCGGCAAAAGTTGTATATCACCAACTCGGGATACAACCGCATCGAGGTCTTCGACCTCGTGAAGCAGCACTTTGTCAATCCGATTCCAGTGGGGCAACTTCCCCACCAGATGGCCATGGGCACGGACGGGAACACGCTCTACGTCGCCAATACCGGCGGCGAATCCATCAGCATCGTGGATTTGAACCTGCAACAGGTGGTGGATACCGTTGCGTTTCCACCCGTGCCGCGCAACAGCCTGGTGCGGGCGATCTATCCCAAGACCCTAGCCATGGGGCTGTTCGGGCTGGAGTTCATCATGTCCGACGGCTCGCAATGGAAACTGATCGGCGACCAGGCTACCGTGCGGCTGGCCGACTCGGTCACGCCGGTTCACTTGAATACCGGTACGGGTGGGGGCGGAGTTGCCATTTCGATGCTCGCCTCGACCGATGACCAGTACATTCTCACGCTGGCCGGCAACGGCATCGCCTATCTTTACCAATCCGCGGCCGATGCCTACGTGTCCTCGCGGACGCTGTTCACCAACCCGATCACCGGCTATTATGGCGTGCTGGGAGCCGGTCCGGGCGGTTCGTTTTACCTGACGAACGGCTTGGTCCTCAATCAGTCACTTACGGTTATTGGCGGCTCGGCAAGTCCCGGCGCGACCACCGTCACGCGTGGCAGCGGCGGACCGGGCGGTTTCACCCCGCCGACGGTGACGGTCATCAACACCGGCAACCGCAACGTGGCGGCGGTGGCGCCGCTGGGCAGCAATTCTTACCTTCAGCTCACCACGCCCGTGCGGCAGAACATCAGCACCGTCACGCGCGACGATGCGCGGACCACGCTGGAGATGGTCAATCTGGTAACCGGCGCGGCGGCGCTGATTGGCGTGACGCCGGAGAACCCGGTGGTGAGCGTGTTCGGCACGACGCGCTACAACCTCAATCCGCGCATGATGGTGGTAAATTCAGCGGGGACCACGGCCTACGCCATCACGCTGTCCGGGCTGAGCGTGATTTCGCTGGCGCCCTCGGGCAACGCCGGTCCGGCCATCGCGGCCGGCGGGGTTGTGAATGCAGCCGATGGCACGCAGAACATCCAGCCGGGCTCGTTCATCACCATCACAGGAACCAACCTGGCTTCGGCGGCTATTGCCGATTCCGTCCCGCCGCCCACGGTCCTGGGCGGCTCGTGCGTGACCTTCGGCGATATCTCGGTGCCGTTGCTTTCCACTTCTCCCGGCACGATCCAGGCGCAGGCGCCGGACACGCTCCAACCCGGAACGCAGGTGGTCGAGGTGCGCTCGCTCGCCACCGCGCAGGACAGCACCCCCGTCATGGTGACAGTAGGGGGGAATTGAAGCGCTTACAAGAGTTAGTAAAATCAGTAATTTGGTATACTGCCGAACATGACACACGGAACAGTACAGATCATAGCGGGAATCTTGTGCGTAGTCCTGATTGCAATAATCATTCTGCGCCGCAAGGGCAAGAAGAAGACGAGCGAAGAAGAGTTCTAGCCCGAGGCTAGCCCGTCTGCCGGCATAGAAGTCCGGCCGCGCCACGAAATTGCTCAAAACACCATAGCTGCGCCCACGCGGCATGTGCAGGTATTCCGCCTGCGCCGCTCTACCGGCTTGAGGCATGCCGCTGGCGAGTGGCGATTGCGGATATCATGAGGATCGTGGAAAAGGACGGGCGCTTCTGGACGGCGTGGCGGGTAGTGCTGGCGCTGGCGCTGGCCAAGCTGTTGTTCCACCTGGCAACCTACCGCGGCTACGGCATTTTCCGCGACGAGTTGTATTACCTGGCGTGCGGCCGGCACCTGGCGTTCGGCTACGTGGAATTTCCGCCGATGATCGCGGTGCTCGCCCGCGCCGTCACCACGGTTTTCGGCGAATCGCTGTTCGCCATCCGGCTGCTCCCCATGCTGGCCGGCGCCGGCTCCGTGGTGCTGGTTGCGCTGATCGCGCGCGAACTCGGCGGCGGCCGGTTCGGGCAGGCGCTGGCCGCGCTCGCGGTGATCTGCGCGCCGGGTTGGCTGGCGATCGATCACACGCTGCAAACCAATGCCTTCGATCCGTTGTTCTGGGGTGGCTGCGCGTGGCTCGCCATCCGCGCTCTCAAGACCGGCGACTCGCGCTACTGGCTGACGTTCGGCGCGGTCGCCGGACTGGGCCTGGAGAACAAGCATGCGATGCTGTTCTTCGGCTCCGGCATTTTCGGCGGCCTGCTGCTGACGCCCGCCCGCAAGCTCTTTCGCCAGCGCAACCTCTGGCTCGGCGGCGCCATCGCGGCGCTCCTGTTTCTGCCGAACGTCATTTGGGAAATCCGCTTCGGCTGGCCAACCCTGGAATTTCTGCACAACGCCGTGCGATATAAGAACGCCGTGCTCACGCCGTGGCAGTTTTTGGGAAGCCAGTTGGAACTCACCGGCGCCGCGGTGCTGGTGGGGATCGCGGGTCTGTGGTTCTATTTCCGGGATGCGCACGGCAAGCCGTACCGCGCGCTCGGCTGGGCCTTCGCGATCGTGCTGGCGGCGATTTTCGCGTTAGGCGGCAAGGGCTACTACGTGCTGCCCGCGTATCCCATGCTGCTGGGAGCCGGGGCCGTCGAGTGGGAGCAACGTCTCCAGCCCCGCGCCTTGCGATGGCTGAAACCCGCGCTGGTCGCCCTGATGCTGGCGTTCACCGCGGCCGTCGCGCCCATGGCAGTGCCTCTTTTGCCGATTGAGAGCTTCGTCCGCTATTCCGCTGCTCTGGGCTTCCGTCCGGATATCGGGGAACGGCTCGCGCAGGGCCGCCTGCCGCAATATTTCGCGGACATGCTGGGTTGGCGGAACATGGCCGAGCAGGTAGCGCGTGTCTTCCATCAACTGTCACCCGAGGAGCAGGCGCATGCCGCCATCTTCGCGCAGAACTATGGAGAGGCGGGCGCCATCGATTACTTCGGTCCCGCGTTGGGCCTTCCGCATGCCATCAGCGGGCATAACAATTATTTCCTGTGGGGCCCGGGCAAGGCCGATCCCAGCGTGCTGATCGTGATTGGCGGAAATCCGGCGGATGCGCGCAAGATCTTCGGCGACGTGCGTGCGGCCGGAACCATCACTTATCCGGACATGATGCCCCATGAAAATCACCGGACGATCTGGGTATGCCGCCAGCCCAAGTATCCGCTCCGGCTGATCTGGCCCAAGCTGAAGGTATACGTCTAAAAGACAATACTGTTGAGATTGAAGTTCCACCCGAACAACAACAGGATCTTGGTGTGTCCTACATGCCTACACGTAGCCATGTGGTCTAGTTGGAATCAATGACGATTGAGCGGTGGGACAGGCGCACCGTCTGTCCCACCGGGTAAAATAGAAGAGAGTGTGCAGCCGGGTTCCTTAGCCAAAATTGGCACGGCGGCCGCCGTGGCATTGCTGGCCGCCGCGTGTAATCAGGGGCCGAATCGGCCTCCGGCGCTCGGCGAAGCGTACATCGGGCCGGCTACGCTCAAGCTTCGCGCCGACATTCCCCTCGAATCCGGCATCACCGCCACGGTCAAGCATGGCGAACGCGTGGACATCGTCCGCCGCCGGCGGCGTTTCTACTGCGTGCGCACCGCGAGCGGCGCGGAAGGCTGGACCGACGACCGGCAGTTGCTTACGGCCGCCGATATGGAGGACCTGCACGCCCTCTCCGTCAAGGCCGACAAAATGCCGGTGCAGGGCGAGGCCACCACCTTCGGCCCGTTGCACGTCCACACACTGCCCTCGCGGCAGGCGCCCAGCTTCACCACGATCCAGCCGAAAGAGAAGGTGGACGTGCTGGCGGACGTGGTCGTGCCGCGCATCGATCTTCCCGAACGGCCGATCCTGCCGCCACCGCCGAAGCGGGCACCGCGGTCGGTGCACCGGCGGGCACGCGAACCGAAATACGCGCTGCCGCCTCCGCCCGCGCCGCCCGGCCCTCCGTCCGACTGGCTGGAGCTTTCCAAAACCGATCTCCCGCAACCGGAACAGGAACCCGAGGCCGCCCCGCCACCGAAACCCGTTCCCACGGACTATTGGTCGCTGGTGCGCCTCAGCACGGGGCCAGCCGGCTGGGTGCTCACGCGCCCGCTGTTCATGAGCATTCCGGACCAGGTGGCGCAGTACGCCGAGGGCCGGCGCATTGTGTCCTATTTCCCCCTCGCCACGGTTCAGGATGAAGACCAGGCCAAGCACGTGTGGCTCTGGACCACGGTGGGCGGCGGCAGCCACCCCTACGATTTCGACAGCTTCCGCGTGTTCATCTGGAACCTGCGCCACCACCGCTACGAGACGGCGTTCATCGCGCGCAACGTGCAGGGCTACGCGCCGGTGCTGGTTCATGAAGTGAATTATTCGCCGTCGGGGAGCGGCATGGGGGCCGCGGGGAAGTACCCCGGGTTTTCGATCTGCTTCGACAGCAAGGATGGCCAACTCTACCGCCGGGAATACGCGCTGATCGGCAACATCGTGCGGCTTGCGGGCGAGCAGCCGTGCCAGGCGCAACCGCCGGTCTTCGAATTCGCCAAGAGCGGGGCCGCACCCACGGTGACCGGCCCCACGCCGGCGCCGTCCGCCGCGCATGAGGCGGAGAGCTTCACCCAACATGTCAAGGATCGCCTGCGCGGGCTGACGCACAGGTGGTTCGGCAGATAGCGCCGCTATGGCTGCGGGCCGCTGCCGCTCTCACGGAAGCGCTCGATGCGGTGGAAGGTCAGAAAATTGGCGTCGTGGAAGCTGTGCGCGCCGCCCTCCTCGTCGTCAAACGCCGTGCGCGATACGGCCACGATGTCCCGGCCATCGAACTGCCAGTCGACGTACTGGAAAGCGTGGTGCCGGCTGTCCGGGTGCGTGAGAACGATTCTCCGCACCTGCCAGTGCCGCAGATCGGGCGAGGATACCAGCGCGAGGGTGTTGCGCACCGATGCCGGGTTTTTCGCCTTCGGCGCGGGATTGCTCAGCGCCCAGTACAGCCGGCTCTTGCGATCGTAGCGAATCGTGAACTTCTTGGCGCCGCCGGGGAAGTCAGCCATGCCTTCGAAATGCAAACCGCCCCATTCGACGCGCACGAGCGCAATCTCCTCGACATTGTCCACCCGCAAAATGTCCAGCAACTTTCCCCGCGGCCCGACGACCGCGTTGCCTTCGAGCCAGTGTTTGCCTTGCGGCGCATCCGCCGGGAACGGCAGACGCGGCGCCATGGTCCACGACCGCGCATCCAGCAGGTCGGCCTTCTCCGGCGCCGAGAGCACAAGCGCCTGGAAGAAGCCCCACGGGCCCTGCGGGTGGTACTCGAAAGCGCGCCAAACGCGGTGCTTATAGAGAACCACGGGCACAGGCGCCGTGTGGTAGTGGGGGCCGGCGGTGAGGAACGACGGCCCGCTCCAGGTGCGGCCTCCATCGCGCGAGCGCCGAATGACGATCCTCCCGTATTGGCAACTGGTGCCCATCAGGTACAACGCGCCGCGATGGACGAACAGGTTCGACCAGAACTGATCCGTGAGATCCGCCGCGCGCTGCCAGGACCTTCCCCGGTCCGTCGAGCGGAAAACACGGGTCACGCCCGAGACGTTCTCGTTGGATGCCGGCCCGAAGAAATCGTGCGACGCGACGTATGAGCCATCCTGGAGGACGACGATCGAGGGCGAGCCGATGTAGCGCCGGGCAGCCGCGGGCTCATGGTCTATGACGACCCCGGGCGGAGCTATCGCCGCCGCCATCAGGAAGAGCGCGAGCATGCAGCTATGGTACCTGACGGCGCTAAGCGGCACCGCCACGGGCTGGCCAACGCATTCCGCATAGGGTACAATCTCGCCATATGTCCCCAGCAAGTGCGTCCGAAATGGAACCCGCGGGGATGGGCGAATTCTCGCGGCTGACGGGCGTCTTCTTCGAGCCCGGCAAGGCTTTCAAAGATATTGGCGAGCGGCCGCGCTGGCTCGTGCCGTTGTTGCTGACGATAGCGGTGTCACTGGTCGTCGTGATTGCGTTCACGCAACACGTGGGCTGGGAACAAATGGTCCGGCAGCAGATCGGGCAGAGCGCCCGGGCCAGCCAGATGACTCCGCAGCAGATCGAGCGGGGCATCGCGTTGTGGTCCAGATGGGGCATGCTCATCGGCATTGCGGGGGCCCTGCTTGGAACGCCGACCACTTATCTGATTATCGCCGCCGCTCTGCTTGGCATCGTAGCGGGACTCATGTCCGTGCCGCTCAAATTCAAGCAGGTGTTCGCGGTGATCTGCTACGCCAAGCTACCGCTGATCTTTTCCGGAATATTAACGATTCTGGTGATGTTTTTGAAAGACCCCGCCCAGTTCAACCTGCAAAACCCGCTGGTATTCAATGCCGGCGCCTTCATGGACCCGGACAGCAGCTCCAAATTCCTCTACTCGCTGGCCAGTTCGCTGGAC
>JAJYLS010000482.1 GCA_021787555.1 Acidobacteriota bacterium
CCCGGGACCTCTTGCACCCCAAGCAGTACCTTTTTCAAAATATCTCTTTTGTTTTCCGTTGGTTGCGGAATTTCAGGGTCCAGCCAGGGTCCAAAACCAGAATTTCCCGACGTTTCATCCTAGCACGGCTATGCAAGGTGATGGGTGGTTGGTTTTGGGATTCTGCCTGTCTCTCGAATTTTGGAGGGACAGGATTCTGGATTCCCTATAAGGAGGAAGCACCGGCGGGCACGCCCGGAAATTGAGTCTCAATTTTCATCGCCGCCCCCGCGGATTGTCCCCGTGCTTCCGTGCGGCGCCGAACGACTAGGCTTTCAGGGATTCGGCTGTGAGGCATCGCGAGTGGCGGCCGTGGAAGAAAATGAGTCTCAATTTTTGGCGCGCCGTGGCCGCCCCGGACGGGTCAAGGGCAAACCCAATCGCTGCCGTACGTAGTTGGCAAGCGTGAGCTCGGCGGCACGGGCCAGCTTCTCAAATTCCGCGTATTCGTCGGGCGATACGTTTGCCTTCAACCACAACCGTCGCGCCCGTCGGGTTCTGGCCTTCGCTTCGGCATCCTTGGCCGCCTGTTCCCTCCGCGCTTCTTGCTCGCGGAAGCGGCGCAATGCCTCACGTCCATAGATTAGCTGCTGGGCCATACCTCACCGCCGATACTCATCCATCCACTCGTCGTCCGGCGGGAAATACTTTTCCGGGTTCAGGCCGAGGTCCTTCAGCCTGTTCCATGCCTCATCGGATTCCCGTTCGAGTTGTTCGATTGTCGGCTTGCCAGCCGAATTTTCCGGCAGCCCTCGGCCGGTGCGGAGGTAATTGGCGATGCTCATTCCAGCCGCGCGGGACTCCTTCCGCAACTGCAGGAATTCATCCTCCCGAACCTGAATGGAAATCGTTCGGCGCGCCAGCGCCAGCGGCAACGGCATACGAAGCATCGTACCACCACATCCTAAAGCCCCAAATTCTCTCTGCTGTTCGTCTCGTGCTCCTCTGTCAGTATGCACATTGCCGGCTGACGCCGGCCGGTGTAACCTGTGGTTGTGAGCCCTCTGGAAAACATCGTTGAGGACCTGAAGGCACTCCCGCCGGACAGGCTTGAGTTGGCCGCCAATTACGTCCGGCGGCTGAAGCCGACCAGCCCGGCGGAACGGGACGCCGCTCTTGCCCGAACGTTCGGATGCCTCTCGCAGGAAGAAGCCGACGAACTGGAGAGGACCATCGAAGAAGGCTGCGAGCAGATCAATGAACACGCCTGGTAGTGTCCTGGTGGACACGAACGTCGTGGTCGCGTACTTTCGCGGTGACCGGAAGCTGCATCCAAATTTCACTGGCGCAACCACGGTGAATCTCCCTTGGGTTGTCCTGGGAGAACTCTACTACGGTGCCCAGCGGGCACAGCGCAAGCAGGAGCAGCTCGCCTACATACGTGATCTCTTGACCTTCACCGAGGTGTTGTTCCCTGACCACGACACAGCCGCGATCTACGGCCAAATCAAAGCCGAACTCGCTCAGCTTGGCAAGCCGATTCCGGATAACGATCTGTGGGTTGCAGCAACGGCACGGCAGCACGACCTGCCGCTCGCGACCAGGGACGCACACTTCGCCCAAGTCCCACGATTAACGACGCTCGATTGGTAGATCGCCGCGCGTGCGGCTGCCGTGGACGTAAGCGCCTGATTCCGGCGCGGCGTCATGGAGGTTGCATCGCTGGCACCACGTGGGATGCTGACCCGATAGACTGTGCCGGCACGGCGGGAATTTCGTGGGACCTGATCCGGGGTCGGCGGCCGCGGGTTGGAATGGCGCGGCGTTCGCCCACGGATAGGCCCCGAAACTAGGCTGCGTTCGGCTGCGTTCGGTTGCGTTTTGGTTGCGCATCGATTTTGAGCCACTTGGTCCAATCTCCTGATTCCGTGCGAGATCGCGTCCTTGTGTCCGCGATACGAAATGGCGTATGGTAGATCGCGGATGGGAGATCAATCGGCGCCACGATTTGGCAGCAAACAGGAATACGCCAGGCATCGTGGCGTGTCGCACCAATACATCGGCAAGCTGGCCAAAAGCGGCGTCCTGGTGATGCGCGGCAAGAAGGTCGACTTCCGTGCCTCGGACATGGTGCTGGACGACAAGCCGGTGGACGACGTGGAGCCGCCACCTGTCGTGCCTGCGCGGATCGCGCAGATGCCATCCCGGCCACCGGCTGACCCGCCCGCCCAGCCAGGCGCGACTTTTGGCGAGGCGCGCCGGATCGAGATGGTCTTCCGGGCGAAGCTTCGCCGGCTGGAGTTCGAAACGAAGCAGGGCCGGCTGATCGAGGCGGAGGCGGTGCGCCGACGAATCGCCGAGCACGTCCGGGCGTTGCGCGACGGTCTACTGGGGCTTCCGGATCGGATATCGAGCAGCATCGCGGCCGAAACGGGGATGGAGCATCGGAAGGTCCACGTGCTGTTGACGACCGAGATCTCGCGTGAGTTGGACGCGCTGGCAACTGCAATCGGTGGAATCTGACGATGACCAGCTTCGCGCCATCCCCACCCCCGACGCCGGACCAGATCCTAGCCGGCATGGACGTCGCCTTCGCGTCGGCGCTGAAGCCCGACCCGGACCTGACCATCAGCCAATGGGCCGATCAATACCGCATCCTCTCGCGCGTCTCGGCTGGCGAGCCGGGCCGCTGGCGCACGCCGCGGACGCCGTTCCTGCGGGAGATCATGGACTGTCTCAGCCCGGCCTCGCCATTCACGCGCACGGTGTTCATGAAGCCGGCGCAGATCGGCGGCAGTGAGGTGCTGCTGAACATGCTCGGGTACATCATCCACTACGCGCCGGGCCCGGCGATGCTCGTCGAACCGACCGTCGAGCTGGCGAAGCGATTTTCCCGACAAAGAATCGCGCCGCTCATTGAGAACACGTCAGTGTTGGCCGACCTCGTTTCGGATCCCCGGGAGCGTGATTCGGGCAACACGATCCT
>JAJYLS010000138.1 GCA_021787555.1 Acidobacteriota bacterium
CTGCGAAGCGGGAGCCGGCTCTTCTTCCATGCTCAGGCTCTCCGCCATAATCTTCTCGGCATACTTGGGGTCCACGTACTCGGTGTACTCCATCATGCCTTCGCCGGCCGGGGTTTCGTCGGTGACGATCTTTTCGGCGCTGAACTCCTGCTCGGTGGCCAGCGCGCGTCCCTCGATCACCGCGTCGGCAATCTTGCTGGCGAACAGGCGGATGGCCCGCAGCGCGTCATCGTTGCCGGGAATGATCCAGTCCACTTCGTCGGGATCGCAGTTGGTGTCTACGATCGCCACCACTGGGATGCCCAACCGCCGCGCTTCGCGCACGGCAATGGCTTCCTTGTTGGAGTCGATCACGAACAGCACATCCGGCAGACCGGGCATGTCCTTGATGCCCGCGAGGTTCTGATCCAGATGCTTGCGTTCCCGCTCCAGCCGGATGATCTCTTTCTTGGGGCGGCCGGCATAACCGCCTTCGACCGACGCCATGCCCTCCAGGTCCTTCAAACGCTTGATGGAGCGCTGCACCGTGGCCATGTTGGTGAGCAATCCGCCCAGCCACCGCTGGTTCACGTAGAACATGGCGCAGCGCTGGGCCTCTTCGGCGATGGCCTCCTGCGCCTGGCGCTTGGTCCCCACGAACAGGACATTCTTGCCTTGCGCGGCCATCTCGCCCACGAAGCGGGCGGCGTCCTTGAACATTTTCAGGGTCTTTTGCAGGTCGATTATGTAAATGCCGTTGCGTTCGCCGAAGATGTATTCTTTCATCTTCGGATTCCAGCGCTTGGTCTGGTGCCCGAAGTGAACGCCAGCTTCGAGCAATTCCTTCATCGAAATTGCGGGCAAACTACCTCCTCATTAAATTGAGAGGGACTTCCTCCCTCTGTGACTTCCCCGTGGCGCGCCCAAAGCGAGATTTGCACCACGGGGCTAAAAATGGACCCCACCGGAGAACTAACGCTTGGAGAACTGGAACCGCTTGCGGGCGCCCTTCTGGCCATACTTCTTCCGTTCGTGCGCACGCGGGTCTCGCGTCAGATAGCCGAGCTTCTTCAGCCGCGAGCGCAGTTCCGCGTTGAACTCCACCAAAGCCCGGGCGATGCCCAGGCGTGCCGCCCCCGCCTGGCCGGCGATTCCGCCGCCGTCGGCGAGGATCAGAATATCGAACTTGTCCACCGTCTCGGTGGCCGAAAGCGGCTGCCGCACCAGGGCGCGCGAACTTTCCGTCGGGAAATAATTATCGAACGCGCGATCGTTGACACGAATATCGCCCTTGCCGGGCCGCAGGAACACGCGAGCCACCGAACTCTTGCGGCGGCCCGTACCCAAATATTGAACTGTCGTCGCTGCCACTACGTCTGCACCTTTTGGCGGGACGGCTTTCAGCCTGTCCCTACCTTTCTATTTTACGGCCAGCGCGGCGGGCTTTTGCGCCGCGTGCGGATGACGATCACCCGCGTAGACCTTCAGTTTCCGGAACATCTGCTTGCCCAGTTTGGTCTTCGGCAGCATGCCCTGGATGGCCTCTTCCACGATGCGCGTAGGCTTTTCCTGCCGCACGCGCTCGAAACTCTTCGACACCAGGCCGCCGGGATAGCCGGTGAAATGCCGATACACTTTCTTCTCGGCTTTGCGGCCGGTGAGCCGCACCTTGCCGGCGTTGATCACGATCACGTGATCGCCCGTGTCCAGAAATGGCGTATAGGAAGGCTTATGCTTGCCCATCAAAAGCATGGCGGCCTTGCTGGCCAATTTGCCCAGGACCACGTCCTGGCCGTCGATCACATGCCACTGCCGCGCGATGCCGCTCTTCGAGGGGAACTCGGTACTCATTGACACACGTCTCCAACTCCGTTGCTGCAAAATACTTAGAGTAGCGGGCGGGACGGTGAATTGTCAAATCGTCAAGCCCGGCGAAATCAGCCGACCGGCCGCCCCGCCCCGGCGTGCCCGGATCCTTCGATGGACTCCCCACCCTTCTGTTTCAGAAACTCCCGCAGAACCTGGTTCACCAAGTCCGAAACGGCGCGCCTCTCGTCGAGCGCCATTTGGTTCAGGGGTCCACACACATCGTTATCCAGCCGGATGAACTGGACGTTCATATACTCTCCCCAAGAGATCCGGACTGAAGCGGATGCCTCCCCACCCGGCACCCCGGGTCTCTGCCTCTCATTATGTCAACCGGAACCCGGCGGCGGTATTATCTTTTGGCTGTACGGAATGGGCCGTAGGGCTATTTCATCCTTGTGGGCGGTTCTTGGCCTGCTCCATGGCGATCTGGTTGATGTGCGAGAGCGACTTGGCCCCCGAAGCCCCTTCAATGGCCTTGACCGCGATGTCCTGCACCTGCTGCTTGGCGTCGGCCAGTTGCTTTTCGAGCGCAGCGATCTGCGCCGCCTGGCGCGAGACCGTGTCCTCCAGAGTTTTCACCTGCAATTCCGCCAGCCGCTTTTCCGCCTCGGCGTCTTTCTTGAGGACCAGCATCTGCTGTTCGACCTTGGCTTCCATCTCGCGGCGCGCCTGCGCGGCGGCGGCCTGCGCCTCTTTTTCGAGCCTTGCCGGAAATGCCTCCGCTTCTTTTCGCAGCCGCGCCAGTTCTTCCTCGCGCTCTTTGAGCGCCGCCTCGCGCTGCTGCCACGACTTCTCCAGCGTCTCCTGGCGCTCCTGGTTCTTCTTCTCCGTCAGGCGCATCTCCTCGTCGTACTTGTCCTGCGCCTTCTTACGTTCCAGCGTCTTCTTGTACTCGTAGTCTTCGATTTCGCGCTGGCGCTGCTTCTTCAGGTTCTCCTCCTGTTCCTTGCGCTCGCGCTCGACGCGCTCGGTTTCCCGCTCCCAATCGGAGCGCTGCGCGGCGATCTCGCTTTCCAGCCGCTGCTTTTCGCGGGCGTAATCCTGCACCATCTGATCGAGCGCCGTGGCGGCGATATCGATCTTGTGCAGGCGCTCCAGTTCGCGGCGTTCCAGCGCGACGGCCTCCCGCACGGAGGCTAGCGTCTCGACTTCGCCCGCCAGTTTGCCGGAGACCTCCGACAACGCCTTCGAAACTTCCAGGCCGAGGCCGGCGATACGCTGCACGACGGACTCCACGCTGACGCCCTCGACCGCCTGGCGCACCTCCTCCTCGCGCACGCGAGCGGTTTCTTCGCGCTTGCTGTCCGGCACCTCGCGCGCTTCTTCGGCCTCGCGCTGGACCTGTTCGAACTCCTGCTGGACTTCCGTCCGGCTGCGCCTGGCGCGCGCCGGCGTTTTGGCTGGTTTTGCTGGCATGCGGATTCCTTTCTTAAAGACGCAGGGTACCAGATTTGCCGCGAGTTATGATCGAAACATCGAAAGCGCGTGGAAGGACGACCTCCGCGTCGTGATGGTGGCGACGCGCAATCCGCTCAATATCGGAGCCGCGGCGCGGGCCATGGCCAATTTCGGATTTTCGCGCCTGCGCGTGGTTAACCCCTATGAGGTGGCCTTCCGCGAGGCGCGCTCGGCGGTGGGCGCGGCGCCGCTGCTGGGCGCGGCGGAAGAATATGCGGGCGTCGGCGAAGCCGTGGCGGATTGCCGGCTGGTGATCGGTACCACCTCGGTCGGCCACCGCGAATTGCAGCACCCGCTGCGCCGCCTGGAATACGGAGCGCGGCTCATCCGCGGCGCGCTGGCCGGCGGTGAGGGTGACGCGCCCGTCGCGCTGCTGTTCGGCTCGGAAAAATTCGGCCTCTCCAACGACGACCTCAGCCACTGCCACTGGCTCATGCGCATCCCTACCGTCGATCGGAACCTTTCCATGAACCTGGGACAGGCGGTGGCGCTGTGCCTTTACGAACTGGCGCGCGATCCGCGGGCCGCCGCCGCCCGGCCCATGAAGATCGCGCGCGCCACCGCCGAAGCCAACGAGCAGATCACCGCGCGGCTGATCGAGGTCCTGGAAAAGAGCGGGTACGTGAATCCCGTCACCGCGGAATCCACCGAAGAGAAAGTCCGCCGCCTGGTGCGGCGGCTGGACGTCCCCGAGCGCGATGCGCCGGTGCTCCTCGGGATGCTGCGGCAGATTTTGTGGAAGCTCGGCGAGTAAGTTAACTTTATGACTTCGAAAAACTACCTTCCCGTGGCGGTTGCCATTGTCGCCGCGTTCACGTCCGGCACGGCCCAGCAGCGCTACCGGCCGAACCAGGAACTGATCGACGCGCGCAACGCCACCGAGGCGGAGCTCGAATCCGTTGCGATCATCGAGCGCAAGGTGATGGTGCCCATGCGCGACGGCAAGCGCATGGCCGCGGACATCTACCGTCCCAAGGACGCCTCGAAAAAGTACCCCATCGTCTTCGTGCGCACGCCTTACAACTTCAATTACTGGGACGTCCGCACCGGCGCGCCGCGCGACATGAAAGCGGAGCTGGACGCGGTGAAGCGCGGCTACGCCTACGTCGAGATCAACGAACGCGGCCACTTCTTCTCGCAAGGCAACTACGATATCCTCGGGCCGCCGCTGGCCGACGGCAACGATGAGATTTCCTGGATGGCCTCGCAGCCGTGGTCCAACGGCAAGGTGGGGCTGATTGGCTGCTCCTCCACGGCGGAATGGCAGCTCGGCGTGGCGGCGCAGGGCAATCCGGCGCTGGCGGCCATCATCCCGCAGGGCTTCGGTGCGGGCGTGGGGCGCGTGCGGCCGTACTTCGAGCAGGGCAACTGGTTTCGCGGCGGCGCGGTCCAGATGCTCTTCATCGCCTGGCTGTACGGGCAGCAGAACCAGGTGCGGCCCATGTTTCCGCCGGGCACCTCGCAGGATGATCTGATCCTCGCCTCGAAGATGTTCGACCTCGCGCCGCAGATGCCGCCGGTGGATTGGTCGAAAGCGCTGCGCCACCTGCCCGAGATGGATATCATCAAAGCGGTGGGCGGGCCGCGCGGAATCTTCGCCGACCCCATGCCGGTTCCGACCGGCGGCGCCATGATCCGCCGCACGCCCAACGATCCGGCGTGGTACCGCGGCGGCCTGTGGCACGACAACATGAAAATCAACGTGCCGGGCTTCTGGTTCATGTCCTGGTACGATGTCTCGATCGGCCCCAACCTGGCCGCGTATAATTTCGTGCGGCGCACCGCCCGCGCGGACATCGCCCAAGAGCAGTACGCCGTCATCGCGCCCACGCTGCATTGCCAGTACAAGCGCGCCACGGAGAATACGGTGGTCGGCGAGCGCAGCGTGGGCGACGCCCGGCTGAATTACGACGAGCTTACCTGGGGATGGTTCGACCATTTTCTCAAGGGCGAGGACAACCGCATCCTCGAAAAAATGCCGCGCGTGCGCTACTACACCATGGGGCTGAACAAGTGGCAGTCGTCGGACACGTGGCCGCCCGAAGGCGCCCAGCCGATGACGTTCTTCCTCGAAAGCGGCGGCAAGGCCAACACGCGGCACGGCGATGGCGCGCTGGCCTCCGCCGCCCCCGCCGCCGATAACCCCGACCGCTTCACCTACGATCCCATGGACCCGGTGCCATCCTACGGCGGCAACGTCTGCTGCACCGGCAATGCGGTCACCGGCGGCGCGTTCGACCAGCGCAAGATGGAAGCGCGGCACGACATCCTGGTGTACAGCTCCGAGCCGCTGAAGGAAGGTGTCGAGGCCAGCGGGCCCATCGACGTGACGCTCTACGTTTCCTCGGACGTGAAGGACACGGATTTCACCGTGAAGCTGATCGATGTCTACCCGGACGGCACGGCGTATAACCTGGACGAAACCATCCAACGCCTGCGCTGGCGCGACGGCTACGACCACCCGCCCGTCTGGATGGAGCCGGGCAAAGTCTACAAAGTTGCTTTCCAGCCCATGACCACGAGCAACTATTTCGCGCCGCACCACCGCATCCGCATCGAGGTCTCGAGCAGCAATTTCCCGCGCTTCGACCGCAACCTCAACACCGGCGGCAACAACTACGACGAAAGCACAGGCGTGGTGGCGCACAACCAAGTGCACCATTCCGCGCAGTATGCCTCGGAGGTGCGGTTGACGGTGGTGAAGCGGTAGGGGAGTGCGGCCGGCTCAATATCCGAGCAGCGGAGCGAGCCTTGCCCGAACCTCCTCGACAGTTTCCGTTGGACAGCGCCCGATTCTCTCCGCCAGGCGCACTTTCCAATCCACGCTCTTGACATGATCCGCCAGGATCACGCCAGTTGCGCCGAAGCCGCTGGGAACGGCGACTTCGAAAGGGTATCCTTTTCGCTGATTGGTGATCGGGCAGACAAGCGCCAGGCTGGATTTGGCGTTATAGATTGCCGGGCTGAGCACGAGGGCCGGGCGCCGGCCAGCCTGCTCACGGCCGGCTTGGGGATCGAAAGTCAACCAGACCAAATCACCCGTCTCGGGTACGTAGCCCGTCTTCACCAGGATTCCTCGCCGAGTGGAGGTCCCCAGTCGGTTTCCCGATGTCGGTTCCGCGGTGTGATCCGCGAGACGAGCTTCGACAGGTCGTAGCGCCGCCGGGTGGAACGTAGCACAATGGTTCCGTCGCGCTGGAGCGCGACCGCGACGCAGTCGCCCTCGTTGATTCGGGCCTGCTTCGCGATCCCTTGGGGAATCCGCACGGCCAGGCTGTTGCCCCATTTGGAAACTGTGGTCTCGCTTCGCATATGGATCTACTTTAAATATACCCGTGATTGCCGCCGTTTGCCTCACCCCACCGGCAGCGTCACCGTGAACGTGCTGCCGGCTTCGGAGGTGCTGGCCAGCTCGACCGAGCCGTGGTGCGATTCGGCGATCCATTTCACGATCGAAAGCCCCAGGCCGAAGCCGCCCGCCTGCTGCGAGCTGTCGCGCGAGCGCGCTTCGTCCGCCCGGTAGAAGCGCTCGAAAATGTGCGCGGCGGCCGCCGCCGGAACCCCCGGGCCGGTGTCCGAAATCCGGATGCGCACGCTGGGCGCCGCTGCGCCCGCGGCGCGTTCCAGCTCCGCCGCAATCCGTCCGCCCGGCGGCGTGTAGCGGATGGCGTTGTCGAGCAGGTTGATCACCAGCCGCCGCAGCAGTTGCTCGTCGCCATGAATCGGCACTTCGGCCGGGCAGCGGTGCTCGATCGCGATGTCGCGCGCCGCCGCCAGCCCCTCCATCGACCGGCAGCATTCGGCCAGCAGCTCGTCCAGGTACAACTCGCCCATCTGGAGCCGCACATGCCCGGCATCGGCGCGCGCCAGGTTGAGCAGATCGTCGATCAGCCGCGAGAGCCGCTTCGATTCGTCCAGAATCACGGCCAGAGATTCGCGGTACTCCGCCGCGCTCCGGTTGCGCGAGAGCGCCACGTCGGCCTCGCCGCGAATCACCGAGATGGGCGTGCGCAGCTCGTGCGAGGCGTCCGCCACAAACCGGCGCATCGATTCGAAAGACCGGTCGAGGCGCGCAAGCAGATCGTTGAACGATCCCGCCAGAATCGAGAATTCGTCCGCGGCACGTCCAAGCTCGATCCGGCTATGCAGGTTCTGGCTGGTGATGCTGCGCGTCTGCCCGGCAATCGACCGCAGCGGGCGCAAACTGCGCGTCGCCAACAGCCAGCCGCCGATACCCGCGAGAGAAAGGAACAGCGGGAAAGCGAACACCATCACCTCCCGGACGACGGCCAGATTGACCGCGATCGAATCCAGCGGTTGGGAGGCGACGATCTCGAAATCCTTCCAGCGGTTGACCGCGACACGCTCCCCCGCCAGCGTCACCAGCCGGCCGGAGGGCGCCCCCGCAGCCAGGCCGGCCAATTGCGGCGCCGGTCCGGTGGCGGCGAGCAGCCGCTTGCCCTGGTAAATCGCGACCGTGCTTGCCCCCGGCCGCATGTTTGAGACCGCGTTCCGGGCCGCAATCTGGCTTTCACCATGCTCCTCCTCCATCTCGTCCTGTAGCAGGCTGAGGCCCGTGGCGGCTTGCGAACGCAGCGTATCGTCCAGCCGCGCCTGGAGCGCCCGCCCCAGCACGCTGTAGAGAAAGAAGCTGAACAACAAAAACAGCGCGGCAAAGAAGGCCACGTACCAGGCGGTGAGCTGGAACCGGAAGCTATTCATCGCCGGGCTCCGGCTGCGCGGTCAGGATGTATCCCTCCCCGCGCCGCGTGTGGATGAGGCGCCGCGCCTGGCCGCTGTCCAGCTTGGCGCGCAACCGCTTGATGTAGACGTCGATGATGTTCGAGAGCGGGTCGAAGGCGTCGTCCCACACGTGCTGCGCGATCTGATCGCGGTTCACCACGCGGTCTTCGTTCACCACCAGAAATTCGAGCAGCCCGTATTCCTTGGCCGTGAGGCTCACGCTCTTGCCCGCGCGCACCACGGCGTGGCGGGCCGTATCGATGCTCAGATCGGCCACCTGAAGCGTCTGTGGGCGGAGCGCCGGACCGCGCCGCAGCAGGGCCCGGATCCGCGCCAGCAGCTCCTTGAAGTCGAACGGCTTGGCGAGGTAGTCGTCGGCTCCGCAATCCAGGCCCGCCACGCGGTCGTCCACCGCGTCGCGCGCCGTGAGCATCAGGATGGGCGCCCGGAATCCAGACGCCCGCAGCTCGCGGCACACGGCATAACCGTCCTTGACCGGCAGCATGATGTCCAGGATCACCAGGTCGTAATCGTTCACCGCCGCCTGGTAGAGGGCGCCGGTGCCGTCCGCGGCAATATCCACGGCATAGCTCTGCTCCCGCAGCCCGCGCGCCACGAAGTTCGCGACGCGCGGCTCATCTTCCACCAGCAGCACACGCACAATTACACCCTAAATTCTATTGTGCGCGATCCCAGATGAATAGATTATGAACCGCTCCCTGACGGTCGTGCTTCTTCGAAGCGGCTCCGATCCGAGCCGCGACCGTTAGGGAACGGTAGACTGTTACCCCGCCAACTGCCGCAGCACGTACTGGAGAATTCCGCCGTGCCGGTAATACTCCGCTTCCTGCGGCGTATCCACGCGCACGTCCACGATGAATTTCTTCTCCTTGCCGTTGTCCACCACCGCTCGCACGCGCGCCTTCCGGCTCTTGCCCTCCAGCGCCTCGCGCACGCCTTCGATGTGGTAGGTCTCCTTGCCCGTCAGTCCCAGGCTGGCGGCATTGTCGCCAGCCGCGAATTGCAGCGGCAGCACACCCATTCCCACCAGGTTCGTGCGATGGATGCGCTCGAAGCTTTCGGCAATCACCGCTTTCACGCCCAGCAGCATCACGCCCTTGGCCGCCCAATCGCGCGACGACCCCGAGCCGTATTCCTTGCCCGCCACGATCAGCAACGGCACGCCTTCCCGCTGGTACAGCATCGCGGCGTCGTAGATGAACATCTGCTGGCTCTCGGGCAGGTGCACGGTCCAGCCGCCTTCGGTTCCCGGCGCAAGCTGGTTGCGCAGCCGGATATTGGCCAGCGTGCCCCGCACCATAACCTCGTGATTGCCGCGCCGCGATCCGTAAGAGTTGAAATCCTTCGGTTCCACACCTTGTGCGATGAGGTACTTGCCCGCCGGACCGTCCTTGGGAATCGAGCCCGCCGGCGAGATGTGGTCCGTCGTAACCGAATCGCCCAGCAGCGCCAGCACCCGCATGCCGGCGAGGTCCGCCACCGAGGTCTCCGGATCCACCATGTTCTCGAAATAGGGCGGCTTCTTGATATAAGTGGACTGCGCGTCCCACTGGAACGTGCCGCCGCTGGGCACCGGCATGCCCTGCCAGTTCTGATCGCCGTCGAAAGCGTGCGCATATTCGTGCTCGAACATCCCCTCGTGGATGCTCGCCCGCACCGTATCCCGCACCTCTTCGTTCGAGGGCCAGATGTCGCGCAGGTAAACCGGCTTGCCGTCCTTGCCATTGCCCAGCGGTTCGTTGGCGAGGTCGATATCCATTGTGCCCGCCAGCGCGTACGCCACCACCAGCGGCGGCGACGCCAGGTAATTGGCCTTCACCAGCGGATTGATGCGCCCTTCGAAATTGCGGTTGCCGCTGAGCACCGCCGCCACCGCCAGGTTTTCCTTGGTTACCGCTTCCGCCACCGGTTCCGGCAGCGGCCCGCTGTTGCCGATGCAGGTGGTGCAGCCGAATCCCACAAGGTGGAAATTCAGTTGCTCCAGGTAGGGTAGAAGGCCAGCCTCACGATAATAATCCATAACCACTTTCGATCCCGGCGCGAGGCTGGTCTTCACCCATGGTTTGGCTTTCAGGCCGCGCTCCACGGCCTTCTTGGCCAGCACTCCCGCCGCCAGCATCACCGAAGGATTCGAGGTGTTCGTGCAGCTCGTGATGGCCGCGATCACCACCGCGCCGTTGCCGATCTCCGCGCTGTGCCCGTTGAGCTGCGCCTTCACGCTCTTTTTCGGACTGGGAAACGCGGCGTAAAAATTCTTACGCACGTCCGGCAGTTCCACGCGATCCTGCGGCCGCTTCGGACCGGCCATCGACGGCGTCACCGTGCCCAGGTCCAGTTCCGCGTTTTCTGCATAGAGCGGGTCGGGCGACGAATCCGTGCGGAACAGCCCCTGCTCCTTGGTGTACGCTTCCACCAGCGCCACCAGGTCCTTCGGACGGTTGGTCAATTTCAGATAGGCGATGGTCTCCTGGTCCACCGGGAAGAATCCCATGGTGGCGCCGTATTCCGGCGACATGTTGGCCACCGTGGCGCGGTCCGCCAGGCTGAGCGCGCTCAGCCCCGGCCCGTAGTACTCCACGAATTTTCCGACCACGCCTTTCTTGCGCAGGATCTGGGTGACGGTCAGCACCAGGTCCGTGGCCGTGCAGCCCTCTTTCAGCCGCCCTACCATTTTGAATCCCACCACCGGCGGCAGCAGCATGGAAATCGGCTGGCCCAGCATGCAGGCCTCCGCCTCGATGCCGCCCACGCCCCATCCCAGCACGCCGAGGCCGTTCACCATGGTGGTGTGCGAATCGGTGCCCACCAGTGAATCCGGATACGCCTGCCCATCCGCGCGAAACACCACGGAAGCCAGATATTCCAAATTCACCTGGTGCACGATGCCGGTATCCGGCGGCACCACGCGGAAATTGCGGAACGCGGTCTGTCCCCAGCGCAGCAGCATGTAGCGTTCGCGATTGCGCTGGAATTCCATGAGTGCGTTCACCTGGAAAGCGTCGCTCGATCCGAAGCGGTCCACCTGCACCGAATGATCGATCACCAGGTCGGCGGGCATCAGCGGGTTGGCGCGATTGGGGTCCGCGCCCATGGCCGCCAGCGCGTCGCGCATGGCCGCCAGGTCCACCACCGCCGGCACGCCCGTGAAATCCTGGAGGAGCACGCGCGCCGGCATGAAGCTGATCTCTTTACCATTGGGCCTGGCCACGCCGCGCGCCACGTAGTCCACATCGTCTGCCGTGACCCGGCGGCCGTCTTCGTGCCGCAGCAGGTTTTCGAGCAGAATGCGGGTCGAATAGGGCAGGCGCCCCGTGTTGCCCACGCCCTTTTCGTCCAAAGAAGCGAGGCGGAAATACGCGTACTCCGCGTTTTCCACGCGCAGCTTCGCCGCTGCGCCGAAAGTATTGTTGGACATCATCCTTGATTATATGTGATGGGGTGGATGGGACCGTGCAGGCCGCGAAAAAGGGGACTGGAGCATTTTCCGCCGGTTTGTCGCGGAAAATGGGCCTGTCCCCTTTTTCGGACAGAACCAGATTTCATGACTCCCGGCAGCCTGCCGGTCAAACTCAAAACCGAGCACCTTCAGTTTTCGGACGACTTCGCGGTAGGCAGGTTGACCACGCCATCGCGCTCCCGCCGCGCCTCGATCAGCTTGCGTGCGACATCGCGCGCGATGTCCAGGGCCTCGGCGACCGTGCGTCCCTGTGCAACCAGACCCGGGAGTTCATCCAATCCGGATCGCCAACTCCACACGATTCGATCCTAGCACTGCACCCGCCCCCGCGCCGCCCTACAATTATCTTTACTATGCCGGTACCCCACCGCTATCTTGCTATCCTCTTTCTTGCGGCTTCCATGCTACCCGCGCAGCCCATCCAATATTCGGAGTCGCGCAAGGTCTTCCTGCTGACCACGCGCGATTCCTCCTACGCTTTCGGCGTCGCCGCCGATGGCGCCCCGCGCCATCTCTACTGGGGCGCGCCGCTGTGGCGCATTGACGATCTCCCCGCGCCCGCGCCGCGCCACGATATCTCCTCCTTCGATCCGCGCCAGATGCTCGAAAACGAGGAGTTCCCGGGGTGGGGCGGCCCGCGCTATTACGAGCCCGCGCTGAAGATCACGCGCCAGGACGGCAACCGCGACCTCGTCCTCCACTACGTCTCGCACCGCATCGACGGTAACAATCTCGAAGTCGCGCTGAAGGACATCCGCGACGACGTCGAAGTCACACTCCACTACCGCGTTTATCCCGACTACGGCATCCTGCGCCGCAGCGCCACCATCCGCAACGGCCTCGCGCAGCCGTTCACCATCGAGAGCGCGCAATCCGCCGCGTGGTACCTGCCGCCCGGCGACGGCTATCAGCTCACTTACCTCTCCGGTCGCTGGGTCGCCGAACAGCAGATCAATCACGAGCCCATTCACGAGGGCGAGAAGGTCCTCGAGAGCCGCAAGGGCCACACCAGCCACAATTTCAATCCCTGGTTCGCCATCGATGACGGCAACGCCTCCGAAGAGCACGGCCGCGTCTGGTTCGGCGCCCTGGCCTGGAGCGGCAACTGGCGCATCACCGTCGAGCAGACGCCCTACCAGCAGGTGCGCGTCACCGGCGGCTTCAACTCCTTCGATTTCGCCTACCCGCTCCAGCCCGGCGAATCTCTCGAAACGCCCGCGTTCTATGCCGGCTTCACCGGCGGCGGTTTCGGCGCCGCCTCGCGCCTTCTGCACTGCTTCGAGCGCGAGCAGATCCTCCCCGGCGGTGCACAGTCCCGCCTCCGCCCCGTGCTCTACAATTCCTGGGAAGCCACCACGTTCCACGTCGACGAGGCCGGCCAGATGGCGCTGGCGGATAAAGCCGCGCGCCTCGGCGCCGAGCTGTTCGTCATGGACGACGGCTGGTTCGGCGCCCGCTCCAACGATCATGCCGGCCTCGGCGACTGGTACGTCAACCCGCAGAAATTCCCGCGCGGGCTGAAGCCGCTAATCGATCACGTGAACGGCCTCGGCATGGATTTCGGCCTGTGGGTCGAGCCCGAAATGGTCAATCCCAACTCCGACCTCTACCGCAATCATCCCGATTGGGTCCTCCATTTTCCCGGCCGCCCGGAAAGCGAACTGCGCAACCAACTGGTCCTCAACCTCGCGCGCCCGGATGTGAAGGAATACATCTTCGGCGTGCTCGACAAGCTTGCCACCGACGATCACATCCGCTATTTCAAATGGGACATGAACCGGTCTTTCTCCGAGCCCGGCTGGCCGGAAGCCGGCCCGGGGAACGAAAGAAAACTGTGGGTGGATTACGTCCGCAACCTCTACGACATCATGGACCGCCTGCGTGCGCGCCATCCGCGGCTCGAAATCGAATCCTGCTCCGGCGGCGGCGGCCGCGTGGACCTCGGCATCCTTCAGCGCGTGGATGAAGTCTGGCCCTCCGACAATACCGAAGCCTTCGACCGCTTGCGCATCCAGGAACGCTTCACCGAGGCCTACACGCCCAAGATCATGTCGGCGTGGGTCACCGACGTTCCCAATATGAACGGCCGCAGCACGCCGCTCGAGTTCCGTTTCCTCACCGCCATGCAGGGCGCGCTGGGCATCGGCGCCAATCTCAACAAGTGGACCGAGCAGGACTTCGCCACGGCCACCAGGCTGATCGCCCTCTACAAGCGCATCCGCCCCACCGTGCAGACCGGCGACCTCTACCGCCTGGCCTCGCCGCGCACGGCCGATACGACGGTGAACGAATATGTCTCGCCGGACGCGAAGCAGGCGGTGATCTTCGCCTTGCGCCACTCGCAGCAATACAACACCGCCGCTCCGGCCATCTTTCCGCGCGGCCTGGACGAGCGCGCCATGTACGGCGTGGAAGCCCTCGACGGCAAGCTGGCGGAAAAGCAACCCCAGCTCAGCGGGGCATACCTCATGCACGCCGGCCTCAACGTGCTGCTCCGCGGCGACTACGACGCCACTGCGATCATTCTGGATCGGCAGTAAGCGCTACTGGTCCGCCACCGACCCATCCAAGAACTTGTATTCCGGCCGGTTCGTGGGCTTGTACGGATGCGCCGCCGCCACCTTCTCATTCAGCGTGAGCCCCAGCCCCGGCTTCGACGGCAGCTCCGTATATCCCGCCTTGACCACCGGCCCGCCGCCCTCGAAGAGCTCGGTAACCCACGGCGTGCGCGGGTGCGTGTATTCCTGAATCGCCGCATTGGGCGTCGTCGCATCCACGTGCAGCGAGGCCATCGTGCTCACGTAGCTCTGCGGATTGTGCGGCGCCAGCGCGATGCGGTACGCCTCCGCCAGCGCTCCGATTTTCTTCAGCTCCAAAATCCCGCCCGCGTGGCACACGTCCGGCTGCACGTAATCCACCAGGTGTCGCGAGCAGAACTCCGCGAACCCGAACTTGGTGAATGAGCGCTCGCCCGTCGCGAGATGCGTCCTGGTCTTCTGCCGCAGCAGCGCCAACTCGCCCAGGTCCTCGAGCTGCGTCGGTTCCTCCACCCACAGCAGGTTCAGGTCCTCCACGCGGCAGCAGAAATCGATCGCCATGGGCGTGGTGCAGCGCCCGTGCGCATCCACCGCGATATCGAAATCGTCGCCCACGGCTTT
>JAJYLS010000139.1 GCA_021787555.1 Acidobacteriota bacterium
CTCGGGGCCAACCGCTTCCGCGCCAGCGTTTCGGTGGACTGCGATTTCACCGACGGCGAGCAGAGCGAAGAGGTGTTCGATCCCACGCGCAGCGTCATGACCACTTCGCAGCGCACCGAGGACAGCACCGGCCTGTTCGCCACGAGCGGTGTTCCCGGAACCGCCTCGGCGCTCCCCCGGCCCACCTCCCGGCCCGGGTCGAGCGGCGGCAACCGGGTTTCCCGCAGCACCGAAAACATTGCCTATGAAACCAGCCGCACGGTCCGCAAGATGCGTCTCCCCGCCGGTGGGGTCAAGCGCATGTCGCTCGCCGTTCTGGTGGATCAGGATGTCACCTGGCAGCGCGATCGGACGGGCTACAAGCGCGTGCTGGTTCCACCCGCGCCCGACAAGTTGAAGGTCATTCACGACCTGGTGGCCGGAGTCACCGGCCTCGACGAAAAACGCGGCGATCAACTGGTCGTCGAAACCCTTCCCTTTGAAACCACGCTGCTGCTGGAGCCGCCCGGCGCGCCGCCGGCGCAGAAACCGGCGCCCCACAGTCCGCCGAAATGGGACCGCAACCCGATGCTGATGGGCGGCGCGGCCGCCGTGGGGTTGCTGGCGCTGCTGCTGGTGGGCGCGCGGCTGTTGCGGCCGCGCGGCCGTCGCTCCCGGGCTGAGGTCACCGGTCCGGCGGCTTTGCCGCAAGGCGAGAACCGCCACCCCGGGGAAACGTCCGATCCGCTGGAAAAGCAGATCGAATCGGAGCTGGCCGAGCGCGATGCGCTCCAGCAGCAGATCGAAACGCAGGCCCTCAACGCCCTGAAGCTCCAGCCGGTGATCACCAAAACCGCCGAAGTGCTGGCCAAGCATTTGCGCGAAAAAATCAAGCAGGAACCGGAGGTTAATGCCCAGGTTTTGCGGACCTGGATCCGCGAGGAGGAGAACTGAGGCGGCCCCATGATCCTCAACAGCACATCCAACGTGATCGGCCCCAAATCCGATCTCGACAATCTCTCGGGACTGCGCAAAGCCGCCATGCTGTTGATCGTCCTCGGCGAGCAGACCAGCGCGGACCTGCTGCAACAGCTCTCGGAAGAAGATGTGCAGAAGGTTTCGGGCGAGGTGGCCAAGATCACCGCCATTTCGGCCGAGCAGGCGGAAGGCATTCTGAACGAGTTCCAGCAGATCTCGACCGCCGGAGATTACGTCATGCGCGGCGGCGTGGATTTCGCGCGCAAGCTGCTGACGCGCGCCTTCGCTCCGGAAATCGCCAAGCGCATGCTGGACCGCCTGACGCGGGCGCTCGGTTCGGAGGCCGCCTCGTTCGACGCCATCCAGAAGGCCGATCCGCAGCAACTCGCCAAGTTCATCCACAACGAGCACCCGCAGACCATTGCGCTGGTGCTGTCGCACCTCAACTCGTCGCAGGCCGCCGCCCTGCTCATGTCGCTGCCCGCCGGTCTCCGCTCGGACGTGGCCCAGCGGATGGCCAGCCTCGACCAGATTTCGCCGGAAATCATCCTGAAAATCGCCGGGGTGATCGGGCAGAAGCTGAGGGCACTGGGCGAATTCAGCCGCGAATCTTATGGCGGCGTGCGCGCGGTGGCGGAAGTGCTGAACCGGCTGGATTCGTCCTCCAGCCGCGAGATCCTCGACACGATCGATCAGCAGGACACCAATCTCGCGGAAACCATCCGGCACCTTATGTTCGTTTTCGAGGACCTGCTGCTCATCGACCCGATGGGGCTGAAGGAGGTCCTTGCCAAGGTCGATCGCAAGGTGCTCACCGTCGCGCTCAAGGGGACCAGCGAGCAGCTCAAGAACCAGATTCTCGGTTCCATGTCGCAGCGCGGCGCCGAAATGCTGCGCGAGGATATCGAGGCGCTGGGACCCGTGAAGATCAAGGAAGTGGACGCGGCGCAGCAGCAGATCATTGCCGTGGTGCGGCAACTCGAATCCGAAGGCGTATTGAGTCTCAAGGGCGCGGTGGGCGAACAGTATGTCGTCTAAGCTTCTGATGCCGGACGACCCGCGGCTGGCGGCGCCGGTGGGCTGGCGCCGGGTCCTCGCGCCCGGCGCGCCCCCGCCGCCCGCAGCCGTGGAAATGTCTTCCGAGCTGCGCGGCCAACTCGCCGAGATCGAGCGCGTCTGCGAAGAGCGCGTGCGCGAAGCCCGCGCCGCCGGCGCCCGCGAGGGCGAAACCGAGGGACGCGCGCGCGCCGCCGCCGAACTCCAGCCGGTCCTCGACCGCCTGGCGCGCTCCATCGACGACCTGGCGCAGTTCCGCCCGTGGCTGCGCCGGGAAGCCGAAGCCGACACGGTGAAGCTGGCCATCGCCATCGCCCGCCGGATTCTGCGGCGCGAGATGGCCGTCGATCCCGACGCGCTACGCGGCCTGGTGCACGCGGCCCTCGAAAAGCTCGAAGGACAGGAGGTCTCCCGCGTCCGCGTGCATCCGGCGCACGCCCCGCTGGTCGGCGCCTGCCTGCGTGAACTCGGCGCGGCTGTCGAAGTGGCTGCCGACCCGTCGCGCGACCTGGGATCCGTGATCTTCGAAACCGGCCGCGGCAATCTGGATGGCTCGGTGGAAACGCAGCTCCAGGAAATCGAACGCGGCCTGGCCGACCGGTTGCGGAGGGCGAACCGATGACCCCGCTTTCTCTTGAGCCCTACATCGCCGAGCTCGACCGCATTCCGGCGTTCGTCTGGACGGGCCAGGTCACCGCAGTGGTGGGGCTGCTGATCGAGTCGCGCGGGCCGCTCTGCGCCATCGGCGATTTCTGCGAGGTGCTGACCTCCGCCGGCCGCGTTCTGCGCACCCAGGTGGTCGGCTTCCGCGACGGGCGCATCCTTTCCATGCCGCTCGAAGAGATCGACGGGTTGCAATTGGGCGATCCGGTGGTCGCGCGCGGCGAGGAGGCGCGCGTCGAGGTCGGGCCGGGACTGCTCGGCCGCGTGATCGACGGCTTCGGCAAGCCCATCGACGGCGGTCCGCCCATCGACCCGCAGGAATGCTACGGTTTGTACGGCACCCCGGGAAATCCGCTGGATCGCGAGCCCATCACGCAGCCGCTGGTGACCGGCGTGCGCGCCATCGATGGCCTGCTGCCCTGCGGCAAAGGCCAGCGCATCGGCATCTTCGGCGGCAGCGGGGTAGGGAAGAGCACGCTGCTGGGCGGCATGTCGCGCCACAATTCCGCCGATGTCAGCGTGATTGCCCTGGTGGGCGAGCGCAACCGCGAGGTGCGCGCGTTTCTCGAAAACGAACTGGGACCGGAGGGCCGCCGGCGCTCGGTGGTGGTGGCGGCCACCTCCGAGCGCCCCGCGCCCCTGCGCGTGCGCGCCTGCTTCGTGGCCCTGGCGGTGGCGGAGTATTTTCGCGACCAGGGCGCCGACGTGCTGCTGGTCATGGATTCGGTCACGCGCCTGGCCATGGCGCAACGCGAGATCGGCCTCGCCGCCGGCGAGCCGCCCAGCCAGAAGGGGTACACCCCGAGCGTCTTCAACCTCCTCCCCAAGGTCCTGGAGCGCGCCGGCAATTTCCGCCGCGGCTCCATCACCGGCTTCTTCACGGTGCTGGTGGAGGGCGACGATTTCAACGAGCCCATCGCGGATGCCGTGCGCGCCATCCTCGATGGCCACATCGTGCTCTCGCGGCGCCTGGCCGCCCAGGGCCATTTTCCAGCCATCGACGTGCTCCAGTCGGTGAGCCGTCTGAGCACGGCGGTGGCCGCGGCCGGGCAGAACGAAGCCGCGCGCAAACTGCGGCAGGCGCTGGCCGCCTGGCACGACGCCGAGGACCTCATCCAGCTCGGGGCCTACGTTGCGGGCGCCAATCCCGAGCTGGATGCCAGCATGCGGGTGCGTGCCGAATTGCTGGATTTTCTCCGCCAGGACCACGCCTCGAATTCCGCCATGCCCGACACCCTCGCTCGGCTTGCCGAACTGGCCGCGCACCTCGAACAAAAACCGAACGCCGCATTAACCGCCGAGGCGCCGAGGCGCGGAGGGAAGCCATGATTTCTCTCTCGGCGCGTCCGCGCCTCGGCGGTGAGGGTTTCTTATGACCACCTTCCGCTTCCGCCTCCAGCGCGTCCTGGAATACCGCCAGACGCAGCTCGAACTTGAAGAAGTGACGCTCCGCCAACAGGCTGCCGCCCTGGCCGAACTCGACCGCGGCCGCGCCGGCCTGGAAGCCGCCGGCGTCCAAGCGGAGCGGCAGGTGCGCCAGGGCGCGGAGCTCGACGGCGCCGATCTGGCCGCGCTGGCCGCATTCCGCGCCTCGCTCCGCCGCCGCGCGCAGGAACTCGCCGCCCGGCGCGCCGAATGCGCCGGCCTGATAGCCCAACAGCGCGGCGCCGTCACCGAAGCCCGGCGCCGCTGCCGCCTGCTCGAGCGCATGCGGGAGCGCCGCCTCGCCGAATGGAATGCGGCGTACGATCGCGAGCTGGAAACCACCGCCGCGGAATCCTACCTGGCGCAATGGGCCCGCCGCCTATAATGGAAAAGATGACGCCCTGGACCACCGCCGAAAGCGCTTTCCCCGCCGTTCCCCTGACCATCGAGGGCGCCAGCGTGCTGCACCAGATGATGCGCTTCCGCTGGCCGGCATGGCGCGCGCTCTCCGGCGACCTGCGCTCCGAAATCCTGAGCGAGGCCGGGTGCACGCTCGGCGGCATGTCCAACACCGCGATCTATTCTCTGCTCGGGCATAAGGGCGATCTGATGCTCCTGCACTTCCGCCAGAGCTTCGAGGAGCTCAACCGCGCCGAGTTGGAAATCGCCCGCCTGCGCCTGAGCGATTACCTGGAGCCTGCCAACTCCTACCTTTCGGTCATCGAACTGGGGCTGTACGAATCCACCGCCAAGGTCTACCAGGAACTAGCGGACAAGGGTACCGAGCCGCACAGCGAGGAATGGAACAAGGAAGTCGAGGCGGTCTTAGCGCGCCAGCGGCAGGCCATGGCGCCCCGCCTCTGGCCGCAGATTCCCGGTTCCAAGTACCTGTGTTTCTACCCCATGGACCGCCGCCGCGGCGAATCCGTGAACTGGTACACCGAACCCATGCCGCGCCGCCAGCGCCTCATGCACGAGCACGGCCTCATCGGCCGCCGCTACGCCGGGGAAGTCCGGCAGATCATCACCGGCTCGATCGGCTTCGACGATTGGGAATGGGGGGTGGATCTCTTCGCCGACGATCCGCTGATTTTCAAGAAGCTCATCTACGAGATGCGCTTCGACGAAGTCAGCGCGGTCTATGCCCTGTTCGGCTCGTTTTACGTGGGAATTCGGGTAACGGAACTGGCCGCCCTGCTGTAAAGCGGAGCTCGATCCAGAACGGGTGCGGGCCTCGCGAATGCTATACTAAGTCTTGAGATCCTAATGCCGAAACGCACCTTTCAACCGAACAATCGCCGGCGCGCCAAGACGCACGGATTCCGCACCCGGATGGAGACCAAGAACGGCCGTGCGGTGCTGTCCCGCCGCCGGGCGGCTGGCCGAAAAAAGCTCACGGTCAGCTCCGAGAGGTAGTTTTCCATCTCTGGTTTTCCGAAACGTGTCCGCCTGCTGCGATCGAAGGATTTCCGAAGAGTCTATGACGAGGGGAGCCGGTTCTCCGGTCCCTTCTTCGCGGCATTTTGTGTGCGCGAGGCGCAGGAGGACGGGCCACGAATCGGTTTTACTGTTCCGCGCGTGGTGGGCAAGGCAGTGGCGCGCAATCGCATCAGGCGGCGCATGCGGGAAGCTGTCCGCCGGCACCTCGATCGGCTGAATCCACGGTGGTCCATTGTCATCAATCCGCGGCGCAAGGTACTGGAAGCTCCCCTGCCGGAGCTGGAACGCGAGGTCCAACGGCTGTTTCTCCACTGCAATGGGTCCTAGTGCTGCTGCTGCGGACGTACAAACTCTGGATCTCGCCGATGCTGCCCTCGGCTTGCAGGTATTACCCGACCTGCTCGGAATACATGCGCGAAGCGGTGGAGCGGCATGGCGGGGCCAAGGGGGTATGGATGGGAATCTGCCGCCTGGCGCGCTGCCACCCGTTTCATGCGGGAGGGTTCGACCCCGTCCCCTAAGCCGGGTAACGGAATTTTTTTGAATGCCTGAAACAGTATCCGGCGGCGCTCAGCCGCCCAAAGAAATCTCGATGGAGTTGCGGCTCCTGCTGGCGTTCCTGCTGATGGGCGCGGTGATGTTCCTAACGCCGTACTTCTTCAAGTCGCAGACCCCGCCCGGGAAGAAGGCGCCCGCCGCCGCGGTGGTTCACCAGCCGGGCGCGCCCGCCGTGCCTACTACCCCGGCTGCTCCGGCCACGACCGCGAGCGCCGAGGCCGCGCAAGCCCCTGTCGCCCCCGCCACGTCGGCGCAGGCGTTGCCACCGCTGGTCGTCCAGACCAATTTGTTCCGGGTGACCTTCAGCAACCAGGGCGCCACGGTGCGAAGCTGGCTGCTCGAAAAATACAAGGACAACGATAACAAGCCGCTGGAGCTGACCAATACGGCGGCCGGCCAGGTCTACCCGTTTTCCCTGTACTTTCCCGGCCGGAAACCGGCTACCGACGTCAACAAGGCTTACTACACGCAAACCGCCGATCCCGACGGTCTGGGCGTCACGTACACCTTCAGCGACGGCCACACGCAGGTCCGCAAGAGCTTCCAGTTCCAGAAGAACAGCTATCTCTTGCAAGTGACCTCAGAGGTCACCATTGACGGCAAGCCGGTCACGGCCATGATCGAGTGGCGCGGTGGATTCGGCGACCTCACGGTGCCCAATCCAGCCAATGCCGAGCACGCGATCTACTACAACCAGGCCGATAACAAGATCGAGGAGATTGCCGCCAAAACCGCCGCCAAGGGTCCCGTGACGGCCAGCGGAAATTTCAGCTTCGCCGGCATCGAGGATCAATACTTCGCGGCCGCCTTCCTGCCGCGGAACTCCGCCACGGTGGAGCAGGTCACGTTCAGCAACACCGCGCGAACCGTGCTCGACGCCAAGGAGATGCCGTTCGTGGGCGTGGGGGTGGCGGACGGAACCACCAACCGCTTCGACCTGTTCGTGGGCCCCAAGGACCTGAACATCCTGCGTGCCATCAATCCCAAGCTCGAACAACTGGTGAATTTCGGTTTCTTCAGCATCCTGGCGAAGCCGCTGTTCCTCATCGTCAACTGGACCAACAACGCGTTCGTGCACAACTACGGCTGGTCCATCGTCCTGGTCACCGTCGCCATCACCTTCGCCCTGTTCCCGCTGCGCCTGTCGAACATGAAGTCCATGAAGAAGATGCAGGCGCTCAAACCGCAGATCGACGCCATCAACGCCAAGTACAAGAACGTCAAGATGACCGATCCGCGCGCCGGGGAAAAGAACCAGGAGGTCATGGAGCTGTATAAGAAGAACGGGGTCAATCCCATGGGCGGCTGTTTCCCCATGCTGATCCAGCTTCCGTTCTTCTATGCCTTCTACAAGGTCTTCACGGTGGCGATCGAGATGCGCGGGGCGAGCTGGCTGTGGGTCAGCGATCTTTCGCAGCCCGAGCACATTTCCTGGATGCCGGGCATCCATCCCCTGCCTATCATCATGATCGCCAGCCAGTTCTTCATGCAGAAGATGACGCCGCAGCCGGCGGGCGACCCCAATCAGCGGAAAATGATGCTGCTGATGCCGCTGCTGTTCGGCTTCATGTTCTACAATTTCCCCAGTGGCCTGGTGTTATACTACTTGACCAGCAACCTGGTAAGCATGGGGCAGCAATGGTTTTTCAACCGTACCGATGCGGCGCTGGCAGCCGAGCGCTCGGTCGAGCCGCCCAGGAAAAAGAACGGCAGGAAATAACTCGTGACTGAGCGAAAATATCTGGCGGCCGCAATCGGTCCGCGGGTGGAGAGCTTCCTCCGACCCACGCTGCGCGCCGCGGGCTTCGACCTGAGCTTCGAGATCACCGACAGCCATCCGGCCGGCGACGATTTCGAGACCCCCGACGTGGTGGTGAAGTTCACCGGTCCGGACGTGGACCTGCTGCTATCGAACCGCGCCGAGCTTCTGCTGGCGCTGGAGCACGTCACCATGGAGATGCTGCGCATGCCCTCCGAGGACCATTCGCGCATTTCCTTCGACGCCAACGATTACCGCCTGCTGCGCATCGAAGAGCTGCGGCTGAGCGCCATGACCGCGGCGGAAAAGGTGAAGCGCACGGGTGTGCCGTTCCGCTTCAACCCGATGAACAGCCGCGAGCGCCGCGTCATCCACATGGCCCTGCGAAACGAGCCGGAGGTGCGCAGCGAGAGCCTGGGCGCGGGCCTGTCGCGCCAGGTGGTGGTCTATCCGGCGGGCATGGCCAGCCTCCCCGAGCCGCCGCGCGAATTCGTGCCGCGCAGCCGCGCCCAAGCCGCTCCGCACGGTTCGGGTGGACCGCCGCGCGACCGCGATCGCGGCCAGGGGGCGCCGCATGGGCCCGCTGGGCGTCCCGCGCGCCGCCGTTGAATCTCGACGACACCATCGTTGCGATTTCCACTCCTCCCGGCCGCGGAGGTCTCGGCATCGTTCGGATTTCCGGTGCCCGGGCGCGCGAGATTGCGTCCGGGCTGCTCCACGGCATCGAACCATGGCAATCCTGGCGCGCCCACCTGGCCGAGCTGCTGGACCGCGACGGTCACCTCATCGACCGCGTGGTGGCGACGTTCTTCGAGAAGCCCCGCTCCTACACCGCCGAAGACGTCGTTGAGATTTCGTGCCACGGCTCGCCGGTGGTGCTGCGCCACGCGCTGGAGCGCGCAGTCGAAGCCGGCGGCCGCCTCGCCGAACCCGGCGAGTTCACCCTCCGCGCCTTCCTCAACGGCCGCATCGACCTGCCGCGCGCCGAGGCCGTGCGCGACCTCATCGACGCCACCACGCTCTACCAGGCGCGCATCGCCGCGCAGCAGGCGGAGGGCTCGGTCTCGCGGCGCATCGCACCCATCAAGAACCAACTGCTGGATCTGATCGCGCTGCTCGAAGCGGGCATCGATTTCGCCGAAGACGATGTCAGCGTGGCGAGCTGGGACGAAATCCTCGGCCGCCTGGATCCCGTGCTCGCCGCGCTCCGGCAACTGGCCGCCAGCTTCCAGTACGGCGGGCTGGTGCGCAGCGGGCTGGCGCTGGCCATCGTGGGCCGGCCCAACGCCGGCAAGAGCAGCCTCTTTAATGCGCTGCTGGAACAGGACCGCGCGATTGTCACGGAGGTTCCCGGCACCACGCGCGACGTGGTCTCGGAAACGGCCTCCATCGGCGGCATTCCGGTGAAGCTCTTCGACACCGCAGGCATCCGCCGCGGTACCGGGCTGGTGGAAACGCTGGGGATCGAGCGCAGCTACCAGGCCATGGCCGATGCCGATCTCACGCTCGTCGTCATCGACGCTTCCCAGCCCATCGCGGCCGAAGACGAGCAGTTGATCGCCCGCGCGGGGCGGCACCTGGTGGCCGCCAACAAGTGCGACTTGGGAGTTTGTACCAAAAGCATGCATGCGTGCGTGGTTTCCGCGCTGACCCGCCAGGGCATCCCCGAGCTCCGCGCGGCCATCCTCGATGCCATCGCTCCGCCCGGGGCCTTCGAGCACGAGACCGGTTTTATCACCAGCATCCGCCACGAGCAGCTCCTGCGCGAATCCATCGGGTGGCTCGAAAAAGCGCGCGGCGCTGCGGAATCGCGCATCCCGCACGAAATGCTGCTGCTGGATCTCTACGGGGCGCTGAAGCCCATCGACGCCGTCACCGGCGCCACCACCGCGGACGATATTCTGAACCGGATATTCTCGACGTTCTGTATCGGCAAATAGCCGTCTTACCGTTTCGAGTGCGCCACTCTCATCTCATTGAGCACCAGCGCAATGAACAGAACCGAGAAGATCGGGCTGCTCAGTCCCACGGCCAGCGCGGAGGCGATGTAGGCCAGCCCCGCCACCACCAGCGCCAGGTTCCACTTCGTTCTGCGGCTCAAGGCTGCACCGCCTTGCGCTGTTCGTTGATCTTCCGCGCCAGCTCGGCCGCCCGCTGCGAGCCGATCAGAATCTTGTGCCCGCTCGCGAGCACCAGCTCCACCGCCTGGTTCCCGCGCGCGATGTAGGCGGCGCCGCGCCGCCCGGAGCGAATCCCGTAGCCGCCGAAATCGGCCGTGGCATCGTACGTCACCGCCTCCGCCGAGCGGATCTGCTCCAGTGGAATCGTCCGCCCCTTCCACAGCCCGCGCATCCCGGCCGTGAGCTCGCGCGCGCGCAACTCGGTCACCAGCTTCACGGTGATCAGCCGGAAATACACCGCCAGCAGGAGCACGGTCAGGAAGATCAGGCCGCCGTTGGACGTCGGCGGATGGCCCCAGGGCTTGTGCCAGACGATTTGCCGCAGGGCGATGAACAGCAGCGCGGCAGGCGGGAAGGCCAACAGGACAATGGTGCGCCATCGGCGCAAGGCTTGGACCTCCGCAAACAAGACCGCTTCCCGCCGCGCCATGCGCCAGCCTACCGCAACGCTCCCAGCGTGTATTGTAACGCGGCGTACTGGTTCTGATAATCGTACTTGGCGTTGAGGTTCTGGATCTCCGCCGACGTCAGGTTCAACTGCGACTGGGTCAGCTCGACGATGTTCGCCAAACCCAGGTCGTAGCGCCCCTGCGCCAGGCTGAGCGACAGGGTCGCCTGCCGCAGCAATTGCGCCGTCACGTCCAGGGTTTGATACGCGGTACTGGCGGCGGCCCAGGCCGTGCGCACGTCGCGCGCGATGACCTGCTCCTCGTTGCGCAGGTTCTGGTCCGCCTGGAGTGCCCGGGCATGGGCTTCCTCGCGCCGCGCGGTAAAGAGGTGGCCGTTGAAAATGGGGATGTGGATATCCACGGCCCCTCCGCCGTATTCGTTGGGGATGAACCGCGGCAAGGTGATCTGGTCGATATAGGGCATATAGCCCCCGACCGCGACCAGGCTCACCGTGGGGTAGGAGAGGTCGCGCTCGGCGCGCTCGAACTTCTGGGCCGACTGCTGCGCCAGGCGCAGGCTGGCCAACTCCGGCCGCGCGCCAATCGCCTGCGCCACCAGAGCCTCGGCATTCGGCGGCGGGCTCGGCGGAAGCGGCTCATCGGTGAGCGTGTAGGCCGCGGACTGCGCGGTGCCCAGCGCGCGCGTCAACTCCGCGAAAGCTTCCTGCACCTGGTCCTGCGCCTGTAGCAGCAGCAGCTTGGCCTGCGAAAGATTCACGTCCACCAGGGTTACGTCCAGCTCCGAGCGCAGCTTGTTATCGGCCAGCGCGGTCACCTCGTCTACGATCGTTTGCCGCGCCGCCACGGTGGCCTGCGCCACTTTGATCGTCGCCTGCGCGCGCAGGGCGTTGTAGTATGCGCGGTTGACCCGCAGCAGAATGTCGTAGCGGGTGGCCGTGTAAGTCTGCTGCGCGGCCCCCTCGCGGAATTTGGCCGCGGCGACCAGGTTGGGAGTGCGGCCCCAGTCGGTGACCAACTGATTGATACTGACCCCGTCTCCCTGGCGGTCGAACAGCCGGGAGTTGGTGATGAAACCAGCGCCGATGCGCCCGTCGTGGTTGCCCGCAGATCCGGTCCCATCGGCTGCCACCACGGGGTAGTAGGACGACTTGGCCTCGACAAGCTGTTGGCCCACGGCCGCGACATTCTGCTGCGCGGCCAGCACCTGCGGATGGTTCTTGAGCGCCAGGGTTTCGGCGTCCTGCAAGTTCAATTTGACCGCTGGCGGCGCTGGCTGGCCGAACGCGGTTCCAAAAGAAGCAGCGATAACGATCGATAGAAAGGCTCTTCGCATTTTCTTTCTCCAGGTTTTATTGCTGCGCGGGTACGCGATTGCGCTTGCGGCCGTAAACCAGCAGGTAGGCCGCGGGCACGATGAATACGGTAAAGAGAACCGATGAAGTAAGTCCTCCGATGATGGCGCGCGCCATGGGAGCGTATTGTTCCGCACCCTCCCCAAGCTTCATGGCCATCGGAATCATGCCGATGATGGTGGCGAGCGAGGTCATCAGAATCGGGCGCAGCCGGACGCGGCAGGCAGTGATGGCCGCGTCGGTGACCGACAGCCCCTGCTCTTCCAGCCGGTGCGCGAAGTCCACAATCAAAATGCTGTTGGAATCCGCGATGCCGATCAGCATCAGCACGCCCATCAGCGACATCACATTCAGGGTGCTGTGCGTCAGCGGCAGAATCACCAGCACGCCGATGAAGCCCATGGGAATGGCGAGCATGATGAGGAACGGATCGACAAACGAGCGGAACTGCGCCACCAGAATCAGGAAGAGGAGAATAAACGAGATCAGGAAGCCCTCGCCGAAACTGCTGAAGGACTCGTTCATGCCGTTGACCATGCCGCGCAGGTTGATGCGGATATCCCCCGCCATCTTGGTCTGCGCGATTACGCCCTGGATCAGAGCGGTCACCTTGCCAAGGTCCTCGCCCTTCGGCGTGACGTAGGCGTCCATCACCCTCTGAATCTGGTAGTGATCGATTTCCGTGTCGGTTTGCTCGTGCGCCAGCGACACGACCGTATCGAGCGTCGTCGGCTTGGTCAGGTTGGGGGCTTTCAGCGGAATCTCGCTAAAGTCCAGGACGTTATGAATGGACGGCTGGCCGTGCTCATAATATTGGACCGTGAGATAGTAGTCATTGCCGGTCTTATAATCCACCCAGTAATTGGGCGCGATCATGTAATTGGAATTTAACGCGGTGATGACGTTGTCGATAACGTCCTTCTGGCTCAAGCCCAGTTCGCCCGCGTGCACGCGGTCCACATTCAGTTGAATCGCGGGGTAATCCCGGTCTTGTGGAATATAGACCTCGCCCACGCCGGGCAACTGGCGAAACTTGGCAGCCAGGGTCTGGGTGGTGCTATAGGCGGCCGGAAGGCTCTCGCTGCTCACCTGCACGTCGATGGGAGCAGGCATGCCCATGTTGAGGATGGCATCCACCATCGAACCGCTCGACAGGAACATACGCACCTGCGGCAGGTCATGGTTAATGGCATCGCGCACCATGTCCATGTATTCGAAACTGCTCTTCGAGTGCGGTTCGTTGAGCTCTACCTGGATGGTCGAGGTGTACGGTCCGGCGTTGGTCGTATATAACGAGGAGAAGTCCGGCACCACGCCGATATTGGAAACGATCATCTTCAGGTCCGACGGTTTGATCGTCTTGCGGATGATGTTCTCCATCTTGGCGACATATTCATCGGTAAGTTCGATGCGCGTGCCGGTCGGCACCTTGGCGTTGATCGTAAACTGGCCCGCATCGGTGCGGGGGAAGAACGCCAGGCCGAGAAACGGATAGATAGCGAAGCTGGCGACAAACAAACCGGCGAGGGCGGCCACCGTCAGCCCGGGCCGCTTCAAAGCCTTGCGTACGGCCACTTCGTAGGCGTCCAGCAGCTTGTTAAAGCCGCGGTTGAACAGGTGCGTGAACTTGTCCCAAGGCGAGCCAGGCAGATCGTGCGGGCTTTTTTCGTGCTCGTGGGGAATGGCCGAAAGGAACTTCGAGCAGAACAGCGGAATCACCGTCATGGCCACTACGAAGGACGCCAGCAGCGAAAGGCAGAAGGCCAGCGCCAGGGCCGAGAACAGGAACTTGCTCACGCCGAACAGGAAGGTGACCGGGAAAAAGTCCACCACGTCCACCAGGGTGGCCGCCAGCACCGCCAGGTTCACCTCCGCGCCGCCCACTTCCGCCGCCACGGCGGGCGACGCGCCCATCTCCAGGTGGCGGTAGATGTTTTCGAGCGAAATCACGGAGTTGTCGATGACCCGGGAGAAGGCCAGCGCCAGACCTCCCAGAATCATGGTGTTGATGGTGCTGCCCATCATGAACAGAATCACGAAGGTGGTCAGCGCCGAAAGCGGGATCGACAGCAGCACCGCCGAAGTGGCGCGGAAGCTTCCCAAAAAGATGAGGATCATGATGCTGGTCAGCACCAGTCCCATCAAGCCTTCGTGCAGCACCGTTTTCAGCGCTTCCTTCACGTACACGGACTGGTCGAACACCACCGTCTCGATCAATTGCTTGGGAAGATCGACCAGCTTAGGGATCAGCTCGCGAATGCCGTTGACCACTTCGATCGTGTTGGTGTCGCCGCCCTGCTTCATGATGGGGATGTAGGCCGACTTTTGCCCGTCCACGCGCACGATGTTGTACTGAATCTGGTTGGCGTCCTTGGCCGTTCCCACGTCGCCAACCGAAACCCATTTGGTCCCCACGGTCTTCAGAGGCACGTCGTTCAGATCTTTGACCTTCTCCACCAAGCTGTTGGAATAGACGTAGTAGTCGTAGGGGCCCATCTTGACGTCGCCGGCCGGAAGAATGAGGTTGGAGGAATTGACCGCCTTCACCACGTCCATCGGACTCAATTCCCTGGCGTACAACTTGTAGGGATCCACGTACACCATGATCTGGCGGTACTTGCCGCCGAAGGGAGGCGGAATTTCCGCGCCCTTGACCACCGCGATCTGGTTGCGGATCTGGAACTGCGCCAGGTCGTGGAGTTGCGTCTCATTCAAGCCTTGTCCCTTCACCGTGACCAGGCAGACGGGAAGGCTGGAGGCGTCGAATTTGAGGACCACCGGCGGCAGCGTGCCGGGCGGAAGCCGCTTCAAATCGGCCAGGGCCAGGTTGGAAAGTTCGGTCACGTCG
>JAJYLS010000140.1 GCA_021787555.1 Acidobacteriota bacterium
AGATGGACCTTGGCTGGCGAGTCGAACGGGCGACGGAGGTGACCGATGATCTCGCACAGGCGATCAATCGTCTCTTGCCACAGCTCTCAACGCGGGCACCCCTCGTGACATCTGAACGGCTCCGCGAGGTATTGGAGGCGCCCTCGTCACACCTCTACCTCGCGATCAGTGACACGGGACTAGTGGGTGGCATGCTCACCCTGGTGGTGTTCCCAATTCTGACGGGTTGGCGGGCGTGGGTGGAGGATGTGGTCGTCGATCGCGAATTTCGCGGAGAGGGGGTCGGTCGCCTGTTGACCGAGCATGCCATTGAGAAGGCACGTCAACTTGGGGTGGCAACCGTCGACCTTACGTCTCGATCGACCAGAGTAGCCGCGCACGGTCTCTATGAGTCCGTCGGGTTTGTAGTTCGTGACACAAGTGTGTACCGTTTTGTAGTGGAGGCAAAGTAAAGCCGTAGACAAAGAAGAGGTGGATGAGAATAGATGGCTGAGTCAATCACGATCACAGATAACCGAACTGGTGAGTCGTTCGAGGTTCCCATTGTTGATGGCACTGTGTCTGCCCAGCAGTGGAGTAAGCACCTTCCCGGGATATGGTTTTTGGACCCGGCGTTGGTAACGACCGCGATGTCGGAGAGCGCCATCTCCTATCTTGATGGTGAGGCTGGTATCCTGCGCTATCGCGGTTATCCCATCGAGCAGCTCGCAGAGCAGTCCACCTATCTAGAGGTAGCGTATCTGCTGCTCAACGGCGAGCTGCCCACCCAAGCTGAACTTTCGGCGTGGGTGGAGGAGGTCACCCATCACACCTTTATCCATGAAAATGTACGCAAACGCTTCCTGGAGGGCTTCCACTACGATGCCCATCCGATGGGCATGATGATGAGCACCATCGCGGCGTTGGCCACCTTCTACCCCGAAGCCCGCAACATCGCCGACCCCAACGTTCGCTATCAGCAGATCGTCCGCCTGATCGGGAAAATGCCTACCGTCGCCGCTTTCGCCTACCGCCACCGGCTAGGCTTGCCCTACATCTATCCCGATCCCGAGTTGAGCTACACCAAGAACTACATGAATATGCTGTGGCGCCGGACGGAGCCGAAGTACATGGCCAGCCCGGTGCTTTCCCGGGCGCTCGAGGTCCTCTTCATCCTCCACGCCGACCATGAGCAGAATTGCAGCACCAACGCCATGCGCGCCGTGGGCAGCTCCCAGGCGGATCCCTATTCCACCACCGCCGCGGCCATCGCCGCGCTCTCCGGACCGCTCCACGGCGGCGCCAACGAAGCCGTGCTCCGCATGCTCGACGAAATCGGCAGTAAGGACAACATCCCCGGCTTCATCGAGCAGGTCAAGGCCGGCAAGTGCAAGCTCATGGGCTTCGGCCATCGTGTTTATAAGAACTACGATCCACGCGCCCGCATCATCAAGCGGGTGGCCGAGGAAGTCTTCGAGGTCACCGGCCGCAATCCCAAGATCGATATCGCCGTCGAGCTCGAGCGCATCGCTCTCTCCGACGAGTACTTCATCAAGCGCAAGCTTTACCCCAACGTGGATTTCTATTCGGGCATCATTTATCAGGCTATGGGCTTCACCCCGGACCACTTCACCGTCCTGTTCGGCATTCCGCGCACGGCCGGATGGCTGGCGCAGTGGCAGGAGATGCTGACTGATCCCGAGCAGAAGATCGCCCGCCCGCGTCAAGTCTACACCGGTGCGGAAAAGCGCGATTTCGTGCCCATCGAGGCCCGCGGCCACCAGTTGGTAACGGCGTAGCGCGGAGTTTCAGTCCGTCATGCCGGCATGCCGTCGGCATACTCGCGAAACCGGCAGTGTACTGCCGGTTTCGCACGCGCAAGTGCTTTTATTGCAACAGATCTTCCGAAAAAACCGGCAGCACGCTGCCGGTTTTTCGCTCTCCGCTTCAGTTCTCCGGCACGGAAAACTTATCGCCCGTATCCGCGATCCACTGCTTCAGCCGCGCGATCATCTTCTTGCGCTCGGCCCGGTAGCGGTCCAGGTGCGCGAGGTTCTGCTCTTCGTACGGGTCCTCGTTCAAATTGAACTGGAGCCACGAGCGGTTCTCGAAGCAGCAGTACTTCCATCCGTCGCGCGTCACGATCCCCCGGTACGGCGTGTTGAGCGTTTCGCCGTGGCCGGGCGGGACCACGCATTCGAGGAACGCCGAATCCGGCTCGGGCCCGGCGGCGGGCTTGGCCACGCGGTAATGCGAGTAGTCCGTGCCCTCCATCCAGTCCGGCTTCTTGATGCCGCACAATCCCAGCGAGGTGGGCGCGATGTCCACGTGGTTCGAAAGCACGGGCGGGTTGCCGTTGCGCATCGGAGGATAGCGCGGCACGGCGCCGGAAATGATCATCGGCGTGCGGATGGATTCCTCGTACGGTACGATCTTGCGGAACTTGCCGTGCGAGCCGTGCATGTCGCCGTGATCGGAGAAGAAGAACACGTGCGTGTTGTCGAGCAGCTTCAACTGTGTGAGCGTCTCGATCACCCGCCCGTAGTTCCAATCCAGGTTCTCGATCATGGCGTAGTAGCCGGCCAGGTCCTCGCGGACCTGCTTCTCCAGTTGCGGAATGTGGGCCACGTCCGGGCGCAGCACCAGCCGCTCGGGATTGTAGTCGGCCTTGAAGTGCGCGGGCGCAACGTAAGGATTGTGCGGCGGTTGCACGCTCATCACCGCGAAAAACGGCTGCCGCGGCTGCGCGGCGCGCTCCTTCAGGTAGTTGATCAGCAGGTTGGTGGTTTCGTCGGTCTCGTACCCGGGCAGGCGGTAGTGGAACGCGTTCGCGCCCGAGCCGCCGTGCACCCAGCAGTCAAACTGGCTGTTGTTGTTCTCGTAGCCGGTCCAGGTCTGGAACCCGCCGCGCCGCGCCGGGTCGGTGATGAAGAAGGCGGCGCGGCCGTTGCGCTCGTGCCAGCCGCCCAGGTGCCACTTGCCGAAATACGCGGTGTGGTAGCCGTTGGCGTTGAAGACATCGGCCACGGTCTTCTGCCCCTCGGGCAGCGGATACTCGTGGCCGGGAACGCAGTGGTGCGGATAGCGGCTGGTGATCAGCGAACCGCGGAACGGGCAGCACAGCGGGAAGCCGGCGAGGTTATTGGCGAAGGTGACGCCGTCCACGGCGGCGCGGTCGAGGTTGGGCGTGCGCGAATTGGGATCGCCGTGGTGTGCCAGGGCCTGCGCGCGCATTTGATCGCCGAAAACCCAAAGGATGTTGGGACGCCCGGCGGGGCGCGGCGGCTCCGCCAGATGGCCGGCGGGCTGCCCGGCGTATTGCTGCGCGGCAGCGTCGAAGGCGCCCGCCGCGAACGACGCGGTTTGAAGGAACGATCTGCGGTTCATAGGATGAGATCCTGCGTACAGCGCCAATGGTAACGCAGTGCTACTTCTTGCGGCCCGGGATGCCGTAGACCCACACGTCGAACAGATTGTTGACGGCTTTGGGCGAGCCCTTCGCGCCCATGCGCGTGGTCAGGAAGGCGCTCTGGAAATCCTCGGTGGTGGCCGCGTGTCCCCATTGCCCGCCGGTGTAGGCGCGCAGCGCTTCCCAGAAGCCGCTGTCTCCCACAAGCTGCTTCAGCAGGTAGAGGAACCATACGCCTTTATCGATCGCGATTGCTCGCGAGGTCGATTCGATATCGGCGAGCGGCTCGTCTTTCCCCTGCATGCGCAACTGGTTGTAGATCTCGCGCGAATGTTCGACCGCGTGTTCATAGGCTTGATCGCCGAGGAACGCATCCGCCAGGAATGCCGAGAGCCCGTCGCTGAGCCACAGATCCGGCCAGTCTTTGGGAGTGATGGACACTCCGTACCACTGCTGCGCCAGTTCGCCTGCGATCAGCCGCCGGTCGCCCTCCGAAGCTTCCGGCAGCAGCACCACACCCGCGGCCATCGCGTGGGTCACATCGCCGTGGCAGAAGACCTGGGTATAGGTCGAGTCGGGGTAAGGTTTGCCGGTATGGTCCGCCAGATACCGCATGGCCGCGGCAGTGGGACCGAGAGCTTTCGCACTCGCTCCCAAAACGCGCAGCGTCACCTTGCCGGCTTTCGACTCGGCTTCGGAGAACCGGCCGAGAGCGAAACCGAACCAGGAGGGCGCGATCGGAGAGTCCAGGCGCCATTGGTTGCTGCCGGCCAATTTCCCGCTGGCGGCAGCCTTCAGATCCGACGCCGCGGCGATCGTAAGATCGAGTGTCGCGCGCTCCGTGGGGCGGTCGCTCGACGGCAGCCAGTCGGCCACTGCCGATCCATAGACCTGGTCGGGATAGAATTTCAGCCCCGACGCAGGGCCAGCCTCATACCGCACCGTGATGGTGCGGTGCCCGTCCGGTTCGAGTGGAGTGGTGAGCACCACCACCAGCGACGCGTCTTTGCGCTCGAACCACTGCGCCGCCTTGCCCTCGACGACGCTCGTCACCTTGATCGCCTTGCCGGCATCCAGGTCCAGGGCGGAAATCGGAGTCTCCGCCACGTTATGCACGCGGATGGTGGCTTCGCCCTCGAGGCGCTGCCCGGCGAGATCCGGCTGGAGTCGCACGGCGTAGCTCTCGATGGTGTAAGGGCGCGGAAGTGGCGCGGCGGCAATCGGAAGAAGCCCGCCCCAAGCGAGGCAGGCGGCGATGCGGAATCTCAGCCCCACGCTGCCACGCTACCATAAAGTATGTTGCGGATTCTCATCGGCGGTGTGCTGATCGCGCTCTTGGCAACCGCGCAGACCACGGAGCCGCCGCCGCCCTCGTATATCGAGCAGGCGCAGGTCCTCGATCAGATCCGTCAGAATGTGCAGAACTACACCAAGGGCCTGCCCAATTATGTCTGCACGCAAGTCACACGGCGCCACAAGGATTCCGGCCGGGGCTGGCGCGACGCCGGTACCGTAGTCGAGCAGTTGAGCTTTTTCGAGCAGCGGGAGAGCTACAAGGTCCTCATGGTGGACAATCGCTCAGTCGCCCGGCAGAACCTCCGGCACGACCAGGTCGGCGGAGCGACCTCCACGGGCGAATTCGGCAGCATGCTTGGCGGGATTTTCGCGCCGAAGTCCGAAACGACTTTCGACTGGTGGCGCTGGGAGGTCGTCAACCAGCACTGGCATTACGTGCTTTCCTTCCGGACCATGCAGCCGGTCTACTCCATCCGGGACCGGGACTCGAAACGCACCGTCCACGTGCCCATCCACGGGAAGATTTTTGCCGATCGCGATACCCACATGGTGATGCGCCTGCACATGGAATGCGACGGCATCCCCATAGATTTCCCGGTGCGGAGTGCCTCGGTGGACCTGGAATACGATTTCGTCGAGATCGGCGGCCAGCGGTACCTCCTGCCGCTCCGTTCGGACGTGCGTTCGGGCGAGCGCAAGCAGCGCTTCTGGAACGAGGTCGCCTACCGCGACTATCACAAGTACGGGACCGAGAGCAGCGTGACCTTCGGGGACCGCGACTAGTGCAGCGGCACCGAGCCGCGGACGGAATCCAGCAGCTTCGCCGGATCGTAGCCCGCGCCGTCCTTGAAGACGTACCGGATCTTGCGGATGTCGGAGATGTGCGCGGCGGGATTGCCGTCAATCACGACCAGGTCCGCGGTTTTGCCCTCGGCGATGGTGCCGAAGCGGTCCTGCTCGCCGAGGAGTTTCGCGCCGTTCGCGGTGGCGATGCGGATGGCCTCCACCGGCGTGAAGCCGCCCTCGACCAGCAGTTCGAGATTGCGCTGGTCGGCGAAGCCGGCGAGCGCCCCACCGTTGCCCGTGGGATCGGCGCCGGAGACCAGCAGGCCGCCTGCTTTCACGAAGGCGCGCTCGAACTCGAGCTCCTTTTTCAGATCCGCCATCGCATATGAGCTCGCGCCGCTCCGGGCGCGGGCGCGCGCGGTCAGATAGCTGACGCTGGCTTCGGGTGTGAGCGCGTCCAAGAATCGCGCTTCGAGCGGCGGACGGTTGCCGTCGAACGCCTCGAAAACCGCGAGCGTGGAAGTGACGGCCACGTGATGCTGCACCAGGCCGGAGATCATCTCCTGGACCGGCGCGCTCGAAATATCCAGGCGCTCCATCTCGGCGCGGGTCGCGGACTGCGGCGGGCAGACGTCCGGCTGCTTGCCGGGATGGAATTCGGTATCGACCAGCAGGCCGTGCTCGATGTTATCGATGCCCAGCGCCGCGGCTTCGCGAAAGCCGATCGAGCAAAGGTGGCCGGTCACCTTGATGCCGTGCCGGTGCGCCGCATCGATGGCGGCCTTCAACTCCGCGCGCGTGATGTTCATGTAGGCTTTGAACGAGGTGACGCCTTCCGCACTCCAGTATTCGACCGTGCGCGAGGCATCGTCGGGGCCGGTCAGCTCGTGCATCTGTGGGGTGAACGCGCCGCGGCCTTCCAGGTACGGCCCGGTGATGTACAGCTTGGGGCCGGGCATGCGGCCGGAATCGATCAGGCGCTTCATATTCAGATCGGTGTAGGGTTCGAGGCTGCCGGTGGTACGGGCGGCGGTGACGCCGCTGGCGAGGTAGAGGCGCGGAAAGCTGAAGGCGTCCTCGCTATAAATCGGGATGCCGCCGCCGGAAGGATAGAAGAGGTGCTCGTGCATGCCCACGAGGCCGGGGATCACGGTGCGGCCGGTCAGGTCGAGCGCCCGAGCGCCGGCGGACGGTGCGATGGTTGCGGCGGGACCTACGGCGGCGATCCTGCCGTGGTCGATGACGATGGTCTGATCTTCGCGCGGAGCGGCGCCCGTGCCGTCGATCACGCGCACGTGTTCGAGCGCCACGACCGGAGCATCGATGGCAAGGAATGGTTTCAGCCCCGGCTCGAAACGGCTTTGGGACCAGGCGGCGCAGGCGGCCAGGAGGAATACGGCTATCTGGGATCGCACGCGATCAATTATAAGTGACCGCACGGCGCTGGACACGGCGCTGGAAGTGCCTGAAATGCAGATATAGATTTCCACCGCACACGAGGACCGCGAGCGAAATCCGCAGCGCGTCCGAGATATTCGGATAGACCGTGGCATCGAGATAATGGACCAGGAACGGCCCGCGGTAGGGCACGATACCGGCGCGCAATTCGAAGTACTGTTCGAGCAGGGTCAGCGGGCAGGGCCAGGGAGCGACCTCGATGAAGATGCCGTAGATCAAGGAGGCGAAGTGGAGCCAGCGCAGGAGCGGCCGGTTGCGGGCGATCAGCCATCCGAAGATCACCCAGCCGATCCAGATCAGGTGAATCGCGAGGACTACGGCCGCCACGCTTCATTATGCCAGGGACGGCGGCGATGGCGCGCGATAATGGCAGGTATGAAATTGCTCCTCGTATTGTTCTGCGCCGGCGCGGCCTTTGCACAGACGGCCACAACCGTTGATTTGATGCCTGATGAGAGCCTCCATGGCTGGACGCGGATCCCCATCCCGCCGGTGGATGGCGTGCAGCCGAAGATGCAGTGGCACGTGGACCCGGCGCGGCACGTGCTGGTCTGTGCCGGCGATGGCCAGCACGAATGGCTGCGCTACGACAAAGTGCTGGGCGATTTCGTGCTCGACGTGGATTGGCGGTTCACGCCGCGCGGGCCGGAAGAGAAGCGGTACAACAGCGGCATCGGCGTGCGGCTGTCGCGATACGGCGAGATCTGGTACCAGGCGCAGACGGGCTTGAGCGGCGCCTATTTCTTCGGGAATAATTTCGTGGATGGCGTTCTCCAGGGCTTCAACCTGCGGAAGGAGATGACCGAGAACCGCGTTAAGCCGGCGGGCGAGTGGAACCACTTCGAAATCCGCGCGGTGGGGCCGCGCCTCACGCTGGCGGTGAACGGCGCGGTGGTGAGCACGGTTCCCAACTGCGGTTTGCGGCGGGGATACATCGGGCTCGAAGCCGAGCACTACGAGATCACGTTTCAGAACCTGAAGCTTCAGACGCTGGAATAGCGGCGATTTTCAGTTGCGCACTTCGAGCGTTCCCTTGAGAGGCAGGTCCTCGGCCGATTTGCCGGCCATGATCTCGAAATCGCCGGGCACCACAGCGCGGCGCATATGCTCGTCGAGCAGTTCGAGGTCCGTGGGCTTGAGGGTGAAGGTCACGGTCTTGATTTCACCGGGGTTCAGGGCCACGCGCTCGAAGCCGCGCAGTTGCTCGATAGGCATGGCGACCGGCGTGTAGGCCTCGTGGATGTATAGTTGCGCGGTCTCCACGCCCGCACGCGCGCCGGTGTTTTTGATATCGACGCTCACGCGCGCGGTGCCCGCAGGTTTGATTTGCGGCGGCGAGATCCGCAGATTGCTGTACTCGAATCTCGTGTAGCTCAGGCCGTAGCCGAAGGGGTAGAGGGGCGTGGCAGGCATATCGGCGTAGCCGCGGTGCCGCTCCGCGATCCAGTAGGCTTTCGATGGCTTGTAGTTGTAATACGCGGGCAACTGGCCCACTCCGCGGGGAATGGTGATGGCCAGACGGCCGCTGGGATTGTAATCGCCGAACAGGACGCCGGCCACGGCGGTTCCACCGAACTCGCCGGGAAGCCACGCCTCGAGGATGGCTGGGACGTGTTCGGCTTCCCAGCGGATGGAGAGCGGGCGGCCGTTGGTGAGCACCAGAACCGTGGGCGTGCCGGTTGCATACACCGCCTGCACCAGATCTTCCTGGACGCCGCTGAGGTCGAGGCTGGCGACATCGTTGCCTTCGCCATCGGTTGCGCGTTCATGGTGGTTACCAGTGCCTCCCGGCTGGCTTTCGCCCACCACCACGATGGCCACATCGGCCGCTTTGGCCTCGCGCACGGCTTCGGCGATTCCGCTCCTGTCGCTGCCGGTGACGGTACAGCCCTTCACGGCAACTACTTTGGTTTCGGGCGAGACTTTGGCCTGGATGCCTTGGAGGATGGTGGTCACAGGATAGAGCAGCGCGCGCGGGGAGTAATCGCCGATCTGGTTGCGGGCGTCATCGGCATTGGGACCGATGACTGCGATGGACTTCAGATCTTTCTTCAGCGGCAGGAGGTTGCGCTCATTCTTGAGCAGCACGATGCCCTCGCGGCCGGCCCGCAACGCGAGATCCTGGTGCGCCCGCGAGTGGACGATGCGGACCGCGCGATCGGGATCGATGTACGGATGCTCGAACAGGCCCAGGCGGAATTTCTGTTCGAGAATGCGGCGGACGGCGCGGTCCACCAGCGCCATGGGGACGCGGCCTTCGCGCACGTTTTCGATGAGCGGGCCCATGTAGGCCGGCTCATAAGTGATGTCGAGATCCACGCCCGCGCGCACGGCGAGCGCGCCGGCCTGCTTCTGCGTGGGAACGATGTGCTCGTAGATCAGGGTGCCGAAGCCGCCGCCTTCGCTCTCGACGATGCCTTTGAAGCCGAGTTCGGTGCGCAGGATGTCGTTCATCCATTTCTTGGAGGCGTGCGCGGGCACGTCATCGATTTCCGGGTAGCCGGCCATGACGCCGAGGCCGCCCGCACGGAAAGCGGCGATCCACGGCGGCAGAAAGGCTTCGCGGATGGTGCGCTCGGAAAGCTCGATGGAGCCGCGCTCGAGGCCGCTGGTGGGCTGGCTCTGCGTGGGGAAATCGGTGAGGACGGCGATGGTCTTGTCCGGCGCGGCGATATTGGTGCCCTGGGTGCCTTCGACGATGTTCTTCGCGATCTGCGCGTAGAAATAAGGATCTTCGGTGTAGGCTTCCTCGTTGCGGCCCATGCGCGGGTCGCGGTCGACTTCGAGGACCAGCGTCGAGAGCATGTGGATGCCGAGCGAGCGCGCCTCGGCCGCGGCGGCCGAGTAGATGGATTTGACGAGATCCATGTCGAAGCTGCTGCCGATAGTCAGGCCTTCGGGAAAGATGGTTCCGCCGGGCAGCATGACGCCGTGGGTGCTTTCTTCGTCTTCGAGCAGCGGAACTCTAAGGCGGGTTTGGGTGAGGGCGATGCGCTGGAGCGCGTTGAGAAATTCGGCCTGCTGGCGCGTGCCTTCGAGCAGGATCTGGTTGGCCAGGGTGAAGAAGCCGGAGCCGGGTCCGATTTCGTCGGTGTAGGTGCCGGCCGCGAATCGCTTGCAGGCTTCGGTTTTCGAGGCGACATCGCGGCCGAGCGCGGCCACGTAGACGCAGGGCAGGTTGAGCTGGCCGGCTTTTTCTTTGAGGGTCATGCGGCGGAGCAGGTCGTCGACGCGGCGCTCCACCGGCGCTTTGGGATCGAGGTAGACGGGGGTGGCGCTCCGGGGCTGCGCCATCGCGGCCGCGGCCCACAGCAATGCGCTACACGCAAGAAAATGGGGACTGGCCCATTTTCCGCCAAGAAGCGGCGGAAAATGCTCCAGTCCCCATTTTCGGCACGCCGGAAGCGACTTCATGGCTAGCGCACCGAGAGATCGCGGAGATAGATGTCCTTGAAGCGCATGTCGCCTTCGCCGCCGGAGTGAAGCTGCAAGGCGATATAGCCGTCGAAAGATTTCGGCGTGGGGTCGGTGAAGTCGAGGACCTTGATGGAGTTCAGGATGCACACCATGTGGTTGCCTTCCACTTTGAGCAGATACGTGTTCCAATCGGTGGGACGGATGACCTGCTCATACTCGGGCGAGGGCCAAGCGATCCAGCCGCGGCCATCGCCGTAGAGGCCGCCGTTGTGGTGGTCGAGGGTGCGGTCGATTTCGAACTGCATTCCCTTGACGATGCGGACGGTGCCAGGCTCGAACTGGGTATGGAAGTAGACGCCGCTATTGCCGTCCTTCTCGCACTTGAACCGGACGGAGAGCCAGAAGTCCTTGTACATTTTTTCGGTGCGCAGGTAGCCGTACTCCTTTGTAATGCCCTGGCCATGGATGGTGCCGTCTTCGACGGTCCACTTCTCGTGGCCGACCGGAACCCACCCGTTGAGGTCCGTGCCGTCGAACAGGCGGACCCATTGCTCGTTGGGCAAGAGCGCGCGGTTTTTCGGCACCTGGGCGGCGCACAGGCCGGAAATCATGAAGAAAAGCATAAAGCAGCGGCTTGACATAATCGTTGTCCTCTTCATGTAGACTATCCCAGAGGGCACAATGAAAGTAAACCGCCGCATGTTTCTGCTGGGGTCGGCCGCCGCTACGCAGGCCTTTTCCCAATCGGAGAGAACCGTGAATACCGCGATGATCGGTGTCGGCAACCGGGGCTCGTATCTGCTTCAGGCCGTGCTGCACCAGCCGAACGCGAAGGTGGTGGCGCTGTGCGATATCAAGCCGGACCGGCTGGACCGGGCGGCGACGGCGGCCGCGCGCGACAATCCGGCGACCACCGCGGACTGGCGGCGGATCATCGACCGCAATGACGTGGAAGCCGTGTTCATCGCCACGCCACCGTACCTGCACTCCGAAATGGCGATTGCGGCGCTCAAGGCGGGGAAAAACGTGTATTGCGAGAAGCCGATCGGGATCACGCCGGAGCAGGTGCGCGCGCTGGTGGAAGCGGCCCGGCACTCGAACAAGGTGTTTGTGCCGGGGCAGCAGTTACGCTCGATGAAACACCTGGTGGAGGCCGTCGGCAAGATTCATGATGGGATCATCGGCGACGTGATCATGGTGAAGGCGCAGCGGCACGCTCCGGCGGACCTGGCGCACGACGGCAGTTCCGGCGACTGGTACTTCGACATGTCCAAGGGCGGCGGGTATCTCATCGAGCAGTCGGTGCACAACCTCGATCTATGCAACTGGGCGATCAACGCGCATCCGACGCGCGCGGCGGGGTTCGGAGGCATCCTCCTTTATAAGAACGATCCGCCGGGACGCACCATCTTCGATTGCGGCAGCATCACGTACGACTATCCCGGGGGCGTGCTGATGTCGTTCACGCAGAACGTGTTTCATCCCGCCTCGATGCCCAACGGCGGGCAGTATGTTTACGTGTACGGTACCAAAGGCGCGGCGGACCTGATGCAGGGGATGATGTACCCGCGGGAGAAAGGCGCGCGGCCGTCCGTGCTGGCGGAAAAAACGCAGGAAGATCAGTACGCGCACCAGGAGGCGTTCTTCGATGCGGTGGTAAATGGCACGAAACCTCCGGTGGATATTAAGATCGGCGCGGAGGCGGCGCTCACGGCGATTCTGGGCACGGAGGCGATGGTCAAGCAGAAAGTGGTCACGTGGAGCGATATGGGGGTGGAGATCTAGCCATGACGCGGCGCGAAGCGCTGGCCGTTCCGCTGGCAGCGGCTGCCGCCGCCGCGGGCGCGCAGTCCAGCGCGCGTTTCGTGAAGGGCATCTGCTCGTCCATTTTCCCGAAGACGATGCCGTGCACGGAGTACTTCAAGCCGGCGAAGTCCGCCGGGTTCGATGCCATCGAGCTGGCTGTGGGGCACGATCTGGCGCTCGACATCGGCAACGACGATTTGCGGCGCACGGCGGATGCCGCGGAGAAGGCGGGCATCCGCATCGTGACGGTGTGGGTTTCGGACGCGCTACACAAGAACCCGCTGAATTCGCCGGACCCGGCGGTGCGCGCGCGGGGCGTGGAGGCGATCCGCAGAACCATCGCGATTGCCACGGCACTGGGCGCCAATGCGCTGCTGCTTTACGCAGTGCGGCTGGGGACGGGGCCGCGGCTGGAGGTGGGTTCGCAGGACACCTGGGACCGCTTCACCGCGGAGATGCGGAAGACGGTTCCCGACGCGGAGCGGGCCAAGGTATACCTGGACCCGGAGAACGTGTGGAACAAGTTCCTGCTGAGCCCGCTAGAAATGCGCGCGTTCGTGGATCAGTTCCACAGCCCGTGGGTGGGCGTGCATTTCGATACGGGCAACTGCATGGAGTACGGCTACCCGGAGGATTGGATCCTGACGCTGGGTCGGCGGATCAAGCGCGTGCATATTAAGGACTACAAGCTGCGGTCGCGCGGGGAGCAAGGGGGGTTCGTGGCGCTGCTCGAAGGCGACGTGAACTGGAAAGCGGTGATGGGCGCGCTGGTGAAGGTGGGGTACGAAGGGCCGCTGTCGCCGGAGATCGGGTACGATCGCAACCAGCCGGACCAGTTGAAGCAGGTTTCGGCGGCGCTGGATAAGATCATCGCGATGGCGTGAAGGCCTTCCACCAAAGCAGGGTTGTGATAAAGTGTGCGTCGTGCGAATTTCCAGGGTATTTCTCTCTATTTTGCTAGGAGCGTGCTTCGCTTCGAGCGCCGACCTTTACCCGCCGTGGCCGAAGATCTGGACGAGCTATAACACGCGGCCCAAGGACTGTCATCAGGCGGTGATCGATCGGGCGGGACGGAAGATCCTGGTGGGAGTCGAAACTATCGGCGACCCGCACACCACGGGCTCGCACCAGGCGGTCACGCTGCTGGTGAACGAAAAAGGGTTCTGGACCGCGCCGATCTTCCTCTCGGCGCCGGGGATCGTCTATTTTCCGGCGCTGGCGGTGGATGCGGCGGGCAAAGTGTGGATCGCGTGGTCGCAATTCGACCAGGGCGTGTGGCACGTGTTGGCGCGCGCGTGGGACCACGGGACGCTCGGCGCCGTGGCGGAGTTGGATCGCGGCTCGCGCATCAGCCTCGAACCGGCGCTGGCGGCACTGCCCTCGGGCGAGATTTTCGCGGCGTGGGCGGGCGTGCTGAACGGGCGCTTCACGATCCGCGGCAGCACGTGGCACGGCGGGAACTGGAGCGCCGCACAGACGCTTTCGGAGGCGGGGGAGCAGGAGTTCCGCCCGGCGGCGGCGGTGGATTCGAACGGCGCGCTGTGGCTGGCGTGGGACCGCGCGGAAGGCAGCCAGTATCGCACGCTGGCGCGATGGCGCAATGGGCAGAACTGGTCGCGCGACATCGACGTGTTCGGCGGGCCGGAGGCGCGCGCGCCCCAGATCGTGCCGGACCATTCGGGGCGGATGTGGGTGCTGGCCTCGGGGCGGCTTCTGGGCGTGGACCGCGCGGGGCAGCGGTACGCGGCCCCGGGGCTCACCGAGCTTTGGAGGAACGGTCCGGATTTCTTCGCCATCGACCCGCACGACCGCTTCTGGTTCTTCCAGGCGCGCGGGCAGCGGATTTTGTTCGATTGGCAGGCCGCGCCGAGGCCGGCAGTGACGGCGATGGCGGTGCTGGATTCCGCCGGGCTGCACACGCTGCCGGATAGCGAAACGGCCATGGGGTACGCCGCGCCGTTTGTGGATGAGGAAGGGAATGTGTGGGCCATGAACTCCATGCAGTTCCTGCGGTACAAGCAGCCCTATCCGCAGGCAGGGGGGAGCGCGGTGACGCGGGCGGTGCCGGCGCCGCCGGGCGCGGCGGCGGCGGAGCAGACGCAGGCATGGCCACACGAGCAGATCGCAGTGGGCAGCCGCGAGTACCGCATCTATTGGGGTGAGATGCACGATCACCTCACTGAGCAGCCGCTCGACCGCTACATACGCGATTGGGTGGACCGGTTCTACTTGAGCGCGCGGCACCGCTTCGGGCTGGACGCGGTGGCGCTCACGGATCACGACTGGCCGGGCACCACGCGCTCGATGTACTACGTGGAGCAGGCGATCGCGTCGGTGCTCAATGCGGACGGGCGGTTCGTGGCGCTGGCCGGATACGAGTGGTCGGGCGATTCGCAAGTGCACGCGCGCTTCGGCGACCGCAC
>JAJYLS010000141.1 GCA_021787555.1 Acidobacteriota bacterium
GCGGCGTCCACAAGGCCCCGGCCAACGAGGTGGTGCAGGCGATCGTGACCCGCGACCTGGGCCCGAACCGCAAGCCGCTGGATTACATCATCAACAAACAGGAGCACGACATCCTGAATCCGAAAGGCGTGGACGTGATCCGCGACTTTCGCAATCAAGGGCGGGGAATCCGCGTATGGGGCGCGCGCACCATGTCGACGGATACGCAGTGGAAGTACGTCAACGTGCGGCGCTTGTTCATCTTTGTGGAAGCGTCGATCGACCGCGGGACGCAGTGGGTGGTGTTCGAGCCCAACGACGAAACCACGTGGTCGGCGGTGCGCCGCAGCTTGACCGGGTTCCTGACCAGCGTGTGGCGCAGCGGAGCGCTGATGGGGACTACGGCGGACGAGGCGTTCTTCGTCAAGTGCGACCTGACCACCATGACCCAGGACGATCTGGATAACGGCCGGCTGATCTGCCTGGTGGGAATCGCCCCGGTAAAGCCGGCGGAGTTCGTGATTTTCCGCATCAGCCAATTGACCGCTGACGCGAGTTCATAGCGGGAAGGAGGAAAGAAATGGCAGAAACTGGAAGCCGAAACGACCCCTTTGCGGCATTTAATTTTCTGGTGGACATCGGCGGCGCTGTCGCCGGTTTTTCCGAATGCAGCGGCCTGACGCTGGAATCGGACGTAATCGAATACCGCAACGGCAATGAGGACATCACGGTCCGCAAGCTGCCGGGGCTGAAGAAATTCACCAACATCGTGCTGAAGCGCGGATACACCAACGACAAGTCGCTGTGGGAGTGGCGCAAGACCGTGCTCGACGGCAAGACCGAGCGGCGCGACGGCACCATCACGCTGTTGAACGAAGCGCGCCAGCCGGCGCTTCGGTGGAACTTCTACTTCGGGTGGCCCTCGAAATGGGAAGGGCCCACCATGAACGCCAAGACGAACGATGTAGCGATCGAGACGCTGAACATCACCGTCGAGAAGATCGAGCTGGTGGAGTAGCGGCCGCAAGGTACCGTCATGTTTGCCTACCGCACACCGGGCGTTTATTTCGAGTGGCTGGACAGCCGTCTGCACGCCATCGCGGGAGTCCGCACGGACATCGCCGCCTTTGTCGGCATTGCCGAGCGGGGTCCGCTGTTGACGCCCGTGAAGGTGGAGAGCCCCGCGCAATTCCAAAGCATCTTCGGAGGGCCGATGCCGAATGCCTATCTGGCGTACGCGGTGGCGGGATTCTTTACCAACGGCGGCAGCGGGTGTTGGATTGTGCGGGTGGCGAACCCAGCGGCGGCGAAGACCGGGGCGGCGGCGCTGCCCGCGGGAGGCGCCACGGGGCTGGTGGTGCAGGCCGACAGTCCGGGCACGTGGTCGTCGGGCATGAACGTCTCGGTGCTGCGCAACGGCGCCGACCGCTTCACGTTGACGCTGCGGCTTCCGGATGGCTCGCAGGAATCCTGGCGCAACCTGAGCATGCAGGGTCCGAGCATCGACCTGTTGGATCCCACCGGCGTGCCCGTGTTGCGCGTGGCCGTGTCCGACCGGACCCTGTGGACGGAAGACGTGACGGTGACTCTCGCGCTTACCGCTCCGGATGCATTTACGCTCAACGTCGAGGGACCCGACGGCCGGGAGGAAACGTTTAAGGGCTTGAGCACCGATCCGGGGTCGAACTCGTATGCGGTGCAGGTGCTCGCCGGCTCGACGATGGTCCGGGCGCGCGACCTGACGGACGGCAAACCGCCGCACCCCATGCCCGATCCGCTGGCGCCGAACCTGCGGAACGGGTCGGCACTTCTGACCGGCGATGCGCGTTTCGCGGGCACGATGCTCGGCGACGGGACGCTGGACGGCTCGCTGACCGGATCGAAGCTGGCGTTCGTGGCGTCGATTCCCGATGTCACCGACTTTCCCGACAACACGCCGGATCCGACGCCGGGCGTTTTGCCGCAAGGCGGCGTCGACGGGCTGGGCAGCTTGGCGGGCGATCATTTTCTAGCCGGCCTGGCCGCGCTGGAAAATGTCGACGAGATCGGCATCGTGGCCATGCCGGACATGATGCCCAAGCCGCACGTCGTCGTGCCGCCCAAGCCCCGGAAGCGCGATTGCCGCCTGATCGAGGTGTTCGCGCCGGACCCGCCGGTCATCCCGCCTGAGTGGCCGCCGGAGTTCGACGAGTCGCAGATCTCCGCGCTCCAGCAGGGGCTGATCCAGCATTGTGAGGCACTGAAGTACCGCGTGGCGGTCCTGGAAATGCCCGTCGCGAATGCCGCCGCCGCGGAAGTGCTCGACTGGCGCACGCAGTTCGATACCAGGTACGCCGCCCTCTATCATCCCTGGGTTGCGGCGCCGGACCCGCTCGAGCTCGACGGGCTGCTGCGCAGCATTCCGCCCAGCGGCCACGTGGCGGGAATCTATGCCCGCTGCGATCTGAACCGCGGGGTTCACAAGCCGCCGGCCAACGAGATCGTGGATGGCGTCATGGACCTGGCACTGGCCATCGACGACCTGGCCCACGCGGACCTGAACGATGCGGGCGTGAACGTGATCCGCTCGCAGGCGGGCCGGGGCATCCGGGTGGCCGGCGAGCGCACGCTTTCGAGCGACACGCCCTGGCGCTACGTGAACGTGCGCCGGCTGCTGATTTTCATCGAGAAATCGATCGACGTGTCGTGCCAGTGGACCGTGTTCGAGCCGAACAATCCCGATCTCTGGCGCGAGATCCGGCGCGTGGCGGTGAGTTTCCTCGACGACCTGTTCAAGCGCGGCATGCTGGACGGCTCGACAGCGGAACAGGCGTACACCGTGATCTGTGACGAAACGACCAATCCGCCGGAGGAGACCGATGCCGGCAGGATGATCTGCAAGATCGGCGTGCAGCCCCCGTGGCCGGCCGAATTTGTGATTGTGCGCATCGGCAAGATGGAGGACCGCACGTTGATCGTCGAAAACCCGGGAGGCGGCAATGGCTGAGACTGCCGGACGCAACGACCCGTTCCTCGCATTCCGCTTCGAAGTGAAGATCGACGATCTGCCGGTGGCGGGCTTCAGCGAATGCACCGGACTGCAACTGGAGACCGAAGTTTTCGACTACAACGAAGGCGGCCTGAACAGCATCGTGCGCAAATTCCCGACGCGCACCAAGCAGGTCAATCTGGTGCTGAAGCGCGGCATCGTGGACCGCAAGTTGTGGGACTGGTATTTCCAATTGACGCAGGGAACGATTGATTTCCGCAACGGATCGATCCTGGTGCGCGATCCGTCGGGAGCGAGCGTGGCGATGGAGTGGCATTTCCGCAGGGCCTTCCCCTGCAAGCTCCACGGCCCCGATCTTAGTGCCACGCAGAGCCAGGTGGCGGTGGAGACGCTGGAGCTGTGCCATCAGGGGCTGGAGCGCCAGCAATAGGAGAGATTGTGCCGGTACATATAGGCGAATTCGCGAGCGAGGTGACGGTGATGGAGGGCGATCTGCCGCTCTCGCATTCGCAGATCGAAAAGCTGGTGAAGCTGGTCTGCCAGCGGCTGGAAAAACAAAAGCGCGCGCGCGAGCAGGCGGAGGAAGCAACCGAACTCCACGCCGGCGTGGCGCCGAAATTGGACGTGGGGTAGTGGGTATGGACTGTGGCGCGGGCTTTTAGCCTGCCACGTCCCCTTTAACTTATGGCGTTGACGAAAGCGGTCATTCAGGTCGATCCGAGAGACGTGGATTCCTCGCGGAACCTGCCGGACAAGATCGTCGTCCAGTTCAATCCCACCGAATACACACTCAACAAGAGCGCGCAGATCGCCGAGATTGCGATTCCCGGCATCGATTCGCCGGTGCTGCAATTCATCCGCGGCCAGAACGAGAAGCTCACGCTCGACCTGTTCTTCGACACCACCGACCAGGGCATGGGCGACAGCGCCACCGACGTGACCACGCTCACGGCGCCCCTTTACCAACTGGTCAAGATCCAATCGAAGTCGCACGCGCTTCCGCGCATCACGTTCGTGTGGGGAAGCCTCAGCTTCCGCGCCATCGTGGAGAGCCTGCAGCAGCGATTCACGCTGTTCAATCCGCAGGGCGTGCCGCTGCGGGCGACGCTCTCGGTTACCTTCCGCGAATACAAGACGCTGGAAGACCAGATCACCGAGCTCAATCTACAGAGCGACGACCATTACAAGAAGTACATCGTGCGCCGCGGAGATACCCTCAGCCGGATCGCCGTGGCCGAGTACAACGACGCCACGATGTGGCGCGCGCTGGCGGATGCCAACCCCGGAGTGGATCCGCGGCGGCCGGCGCCCGGCACCGAACTGCTTGTCCCGCCGACCCAGGTCTTCGGCAAGCCGGTGGCACAGCCATGAGCGCGAATCCCATCCCGATCTACCAGGGCCAGGACTTTTACGTCCCCATGTTCCAGGTGAAGGTGCAGGGGAGGCAGCCGGGCCAAGACGTGATCCGCGACATCCAGGAGGTGACGTACAAGGACGACATCGAGCAGGTGGACAGCTTCGAGATCGCCATCAACAACTGGGACGCCGGGGATCTGACGTTCAAGTACAGCGACCAGAACCTGTTCGATCCGGGCAAGCAGATCGAGCTGTGGATGGGGTATCGCGGGCAGGATTCGCTGCGCCTGATGATGAAGGGCGAGATCACGCAGCTCCGCCCCGATTTTCCCGCGTCCGGCCAGCCCACTCTCTCGATCAGCGGGTTGAATCTGCTGCACCGCTTCCGCGGCAAGCAGCAGTCGCAGGCGTACAGGGGCATGAAGGACAGCGCCATCGCGCGCCAGGTGGGCCAGCGCCTGGGCGTCACCATGGACACCGATCCGAACGCTGAAGCGGGCGAAGTGCAGAACGATTACATCCTGCAAAACAACCAATATGACTTGTTGTTTCTGATGGAGCGCGCGCGGAATAACGGTTACGATTTAGTCGTCAGAGAAACCGGGCAGAACGGCAGCTCGCAGCCCAGCCGGCTGTACTTCGGCCCCTCGGTCAATCTCAAACACGTGACCTACCGGCTGACGTGGGGCAAGTCGCTGATCCAGTTTCAGCCCACGCTTTCCACTTCGAAACAGGTGGGCCAGGTGGTGGTCCAGTCCTGGAGCACCAGCTCGAAGAAGGCCATAACCGCCACGGCGACTCGCAGCGACATCACGACCCGCGGGGTGGGATCGAAGGGCGGCGAGGCGGACCTCGAGAAGTCGTTCAAGGACCGGCAGGAGGTGATCGCGCATCATCCGGTGCAAACGGAGGCGGAGGCGAAGAAGGTCGCCAGCCAGACGCTGGAGCAGATCGCCAAGGGCATGCTCACCGGCCGCGGCTCGACGGTCGGTCTGCCCGATCTGCGCGCCGGCAGCATCCTGATTATCGATCGCCTCGGCACCAGATTCAGCGGCCGGTATTTCGTCACTTCGACCACCCACACAATCGGCGACGGCGGCTATACCACGGAGTTCGAGTGCCGCAGAGAGGAATTGCAGTCCTGATATGGCGAGCGCGCGGGAGAACGGGATTGTGACGGGAATCGTGATCGATCTGGAGGATCCGCAGAACCTGGGGCGCATCCAGGTGAGCTTCCCGCATCTGAGCGATCAGCCGAGCGACTGGGCCAGGCTGGTGGCGCCCATGGCGGGAAAGGACCGCGGCGTTTTTTTTCGGCCGGAAATCGGAGACGAGGTGCTGGTGGCGTTCGAGCACGGCGATCCGCGCCGCCCCTACATCCTGGGATCGGTGTGGAGCACGGAGGACACACCGCCGCCCGACGACGGCAATGCCAAACAGAACAACTGGCGATTCATGAAGTCGCGCAGCGGCCACATCATCCGGCTGAACGACACCAGCGGCGGCGAGAAGATCGAGATCATCGACAAGGACAGCGCGCGCCGGATCGTGATCGACAGTTCAGGCAGCAAGATTCAGGTGAGCTGCGACCAGGGCGATATCGAAGTAACGGCGAATTCGGGAACGGTGACCGTTCAGGCCATGACCGTCAAGATTACCGCGTCGTCCGACATGACGCTCCAGGCCGGCGGAAGCATAACCATCCAGGGCGCAACGGTGAATATCAACTGACGAGGACGCGATGGGACAACCGGCAGCCAAACAGGGCGATCAGGTAACCGCGACGGACATGCATCTCATCCAGCCTCCCGGCCCGACCTCGCCGGTGCTGGTGCCGCATCCGTTCACGGGGATCATCGACGGGAGCCTGAGCAGCAACGTCAACATCCAGGGCATGCCGGCGGCGACGGTGGGCAGCACGTCGACCAATACGCCGCCGCACGTGCCGATCGGGGGGACCTTCGTCAATCCGCCCACCAACAAGGGAACGATTATTTCGGGCAGCACCACGGTGTTCATCAACGGAAAGCCGGCGGCGCGCAATGGCGACACTTCGCTGACATGCAACGATCCGGTGGATGCGCCGGTTGGCACGGTGGTCGCGGTGAGCACGGTGAATATCGGAGGCTGAGATGGACCAGAACATCCTCGGAACAGGCTGGGCATTTCCGGTGAAGCCGGACGCGGCGCCGCACTCGCTTCCGCTGGCGTCGGGCGACGAAAAGGTGCGGCAGAGCATCTTCCTGATCCTTTCGACCGCCGCGGGCGAGCGGCAGATGCTGCCGGATTTCGGATGCGGCATCCACGACCTGGTTTTCGAGCCGAACACGCCCGTGCTATGGAACCTGGTGCGCGATCAGGTAAAGCGCAGCCTGACTCGCTGGGAGCCGCGCATCGACGTATTGGACGTGCGCGTGGAGACGCCGGCCGATCAGCGGAACTACCTGCTGATTCGCATCGATTACCGCATCCGCGCCAACAACGCGTTTTACAACCTGGTCTATCCGTTCTTCATTAACGAAGGGAACAGCTAGAGGAGAGCAATGCCGTGCCGCTGACACCGCCGAATCTGGACATCAGGAAGTTCGACGACCTCAAGCGCGAGGCGCTGCTGCGCATCCCCCGCTACAACCCGGAGTGGACCGACTTCAACGAAAGCGATCCCGGCGTCACGCTGCTGGAACTCTTCGCCTGGCTTACCGAAATGATGTTCTACCGGTTGAACCAGGTGCCCGAGCTGAACTACATCAAGTTCTTGCAGTTGCTCGGGATGGAACTGCGGCCGGCACAGCCGGCGGTGGCGCACGTGACCTTCACGGCCAAAGCGGGAGCGACGGCCGTAGGTCCGGTGCCGGCGGGAACGCAGCTCACAGCGCAATCGGCGGACGGCAAATCGCTGATCTTCGAGACGCAATCGGAGTTGGCGCTGATCGCGCTGGATATGACCGACGTGCAGGTCTACGACGGCTCGTCGTTCACCGTGGTATCGCAAGCCAACCAGGTGCCCGGACCGGCGATCCAGCCGTTCGGATTCCAGCCGCAGTTGGAGAGCGCTTTGTACCTCGGCTTCGCTCCGCCGAAAAACGTTCCGGCCGGCGTCACGCTGCCGGCGTTTCCATTGGAGATGACCTTCCGCGTGTTTCTGCCGCCCGATCCCACGGCCGGAGCGGCGCAGAATGCCGATCTCCTGGGCATTCCGCCCGCTCCACCGCCGCCACCGCCCCCGGTCACCCTGGTATGGGAGTACCGCAGCCGGATCAATCCGGCGAAGTGGAAGGCGCTGAAGGTGTACCGTGACGAATCCGCCCGTTTCATGCGCGAAGGCTACATCCAGGTAGAAGGCCCGCAGGACGCGGTACCGACCCTTGAAGGCAAACTGCAGGATCCCAAAAGCGATCCGCGGTACTGGATCCGCGTGCGTGTCGACCAGAGCAACTGGGGCGCGGGAGTGACGCCGCAAATCGATTTCATCCGCCCCAACACGGTGGATGCGCAAAACGTTTCGACCGTAGCGGACGAGGATGTGGGACAGAGCGACGGCACGCCGCGGCAGACGTTCACGCTGCAGAACAAGCCGGTGCTGCCGGATTCACTGACTTTGACCGTCACCAACAACCCGAACGATCCCAACCCCAACGATCCGGATGCGCAGCCGGTGAAGTGGCAGCAGGTGGAGGACTTTCTGGCATCGCAGAACTCCGACCTGCATTACGTGCTGAATCTGAGCACCGGCCAGATCCAGTTCGGCGACGGCACCCATGGCGAGATTCCGGTCGCTGGTGCGCAAATCACCGCCGCGCAGTATCGCTACGGCGGCGGGGTCGCGGGGAACGTCGATAAAGGCGCAATTTCGTCGATCCGCGGCGGCGTGCCCGGAGTCGACAAGGTGAACAACGACCGTCCGGCAGTTGGCGGCGCCGACGAGCAAACCCTCGACGAGCTGAAGCAATATGCGCCGCGCGAGTTGCGGGCGCGCAATCGCGCCGTAACGGCCGAGGACTTCGCCGTGTTGGCGGCGCAGGCGGGCGGAGTCGCCAAGGCGACCGCGCTGGCGCTGGCGAGTCCCGAGCACCCGGGCGTCATGGTCGCAGGGGCGGTGACCGTGGTGATCGTGCCCACGTCGCAGGACATGCCGCCCACGCCGTCCTCCGACCTGATCCGCTCGGTGTGCGCGTATCTCAACCAGTTCCGGCTCTTGACCACCGAGTTGTGGGTGCGCGGCCCCAGGTACCACGCGGTGCGGGTGGAGGCGCAAGTGCTTGCCGACCCGGCCCAGGCGCCCGATCAGGTAAGCATCGAGATCGCCAACGCGCTCGATGCCTTCCTCGATCCAGTCGCGGGCAAACTCGGTTTCGGCAAGCCGCTGTATCCGACCCAACTCTACGCGGTGATGATCGACGCAGGCGCGGCGGCGGTGACCGGCATGCAGGTCTATATCGACGAAGTGCCGGTGCAGGATCCCGGCACGGCCTCGAAGATCGATCCCGGCGATTTATTTTACGGCAGCGGCCACAAGATCACGGTGGCGCCGGCGGGAGGCCAGTAGAACATGCGCGCGCCTTCGCCCACCTTCTTCCTGCTGAATAGCGCTACTGGCTGGCGCATGAACGATTCGGCCGGCCACGAAGCCGGCGATGCCAGCGTGATACGGTTGCCCGGCGACCCGAATGGCCTGCTCGCGTTCGACTCACCGGATGGCAGTCTGGGCGGGCTTGCGTTGCCACGCGGGATGGCAATCGGCCGCGGCGGCATCGTCTATTTGCTGGGGCTGACGGCTCCCTGGATCAAGCGCTTCGATCCCGAATCGGGCAGCTTCGAGCTGCTTTCGGGAATTGGCGGAGATGGTGCCGAAGCGCGCATGTTCCACCAGCCGGCGAACATCGCGATTGCGGGCGATAACCTTTATGTTGCCGATGCGGGCAATGCGCGCGTGCAGGTTTTCGCACTGCCCAGCCTGGCGCTGCGCTACCTGTGGAAGACCGGCGGGACCGACGTCGCGGCGCGCGGCCGCACCGCGTGGCTGCTCGACGGCGCAAGAGGCCGCGTATACGCGCACCGCGCCGGCGCCGACCGGCCGTATCCGGCGCTGGAGGCACCGCCGTCGGAAAGCGGATGGAGCCGGATTGCGGTGGACCGGCAGGGCGGGATCTATCTGCTCGATGGCGCGCAGCAGAAGCTGTGGTCTTTCACCGGGCAGCAGTATCTCACCGATCCGAGCCAGCTTGCGGGCGAGTTCGACGATCCGGCCATCCGGATGGATTTCCAGCAGCGATTCTGCCTGCCACCGAGTTTGGCGCGGCTATGCCATCGCCAATCGCCGAACCCGGTCGCGGCGCCGGAACTTCCGCTCGCGGCCTGCCCTCCCCAGACCGACGGCTCGGTGGTGCCGTGCCTGTTCAATCGCGACGGCGACCGCATCACACGCGGTTTTGCGGAACCTCCAGGGCCGGCTTTGTATCGCAAGGACGCGCTGTGGTTCACCACGCCGCTCGACAGCGCGATCCCGCGCTGCCAGTGGCATCGCATCGAGTTGTCGCTGGCGGCGTTGCCCCCGGGGACGAAGGTGCAGCTTTCGACCTTCAGCGCCGATCAACCGCCCACCTGGGACCTCACCGATCCTTTGCATGAGCATCTCTGGGCGGCGCGCTTCAGCATCACGGGCCCAATGCAGTCGAAGCCCGGTGCGAGCACCGCGGGGGACTTCGAGTTTCTGGTGCAGAGCCGCACCGGCCGGTTCCTGATCGTGCGGCTGGAGCTTTCGGGGGACGGCTACAACTCGCCCGAGGTGGCCGGTCTGCGCATTCACTATCCGCGGCAGTCGTACCTCGCATACTTGCCGGCGGTCTAGCAGGATGACGAGGGGAGCTGGTTCCTCGAACGCTATCTTTCGATCGCGCAGACCGAGTGGGACCGGCTGGAAGATCGCATCCGCAACCTCGCGGCGCTGTTCGATCCCAAAGCCGTGCCGGCCGGGCCGGCGCTGGAATACCTGGCCCAATGGCTGGCGCTACCGCTGGAAGGGACCTGGAGCGCCGAACAGAAGCGTGCGCTGCTGGAAGCGGCCCCGATTTTCTATCGACGGCGCGGCACGGCGGGCAGCCTGCGTGCCTATGTGCGCGCGTACCTGGAGAACATGTCGGGAGCCACGCCCGGTCAGATGATGAACCTGGATTATCCGCAAATCCTGGAAGACTTCCGCGCGCGCCGATACCTGATGCTCGGCCGCGAGGGCGCCACCGGGTTGGGAGGATTGCCGCTGTGGAGCGCGGGTGTCGTGAGCCGCTGCCAGCTCGGTGTGTTTTCGACCGTCGGCGGCGTGCGGATGGTGTCCACCGGGGATCCGGAGCACGATGTATTCCAGCAGTTCGCCCACCGCTTTCATGTATTCATTCCCGCTGCGTGGGTCCGCACCGCTGACGACGAGGCCAAGCTGCGGCGCGCGCTCGACTCCGAAAAGCCGGCGCACACGGAGTACGAGCTGTGCCTGGTGGAGCCGCGCTTCCGCGTGGGAATTCAGTCCACGGTCGGAGTGGACACGATTGTCGGAGCAATGCCGGTCGCGCATCTCGGCTGCTCACACGATTCGGGAGAGGCGCCCAGCCGGCAACCGCACAATCGTCTTGGCTACGACATGGTGCTGGGCGCGAATCCGGCCGCAACCCCGGTTCTCCAGTTGAATGCCGGTGCGCGTGTGGGAATCGATTCGAAATTGACGTGAGTTGAAGGAGAGACAGCAGATGTCCAACAAGCCTTGTCAGGAAGTCCAGCCATCCGGATGCGGGTGGATCGGCACCCAGCGGAACCGCTACTTCACCGGAAAGTACATGGCGGCGCGCGATTTCACGGTCGAGCAGGATTACTTCCTGAGCCGCCACCGGTTGCACAATCGCGTGCTGCACGGGTGGGGCGTGGTGTGCGGCCTGGCGGTGTTCCATCATCCCGATCCGGTCTGCGCCAAAAAGTGGGTGGTGGCGAAAGCCGGCATTGCGATCGATTGCTGCGGCCGCGAACTGGTGCTTTTCAAAGACACCGCCTTCGAGCTTCCGCTGCCGGTGGCGCAAGTTGTCGCACCGGCCCCGGTCAGAACCGAGGTGGTGCCGGCATCAGCCCAACCGGCGGCGGTGCAGTCGGCTGCCGGAACGCCCGCCCCGTACCTGCCGGCCGCCCCATCGGCCGATGTCCGTCCGCCGCAGCGGCCGCCCCAGCCCGATTATCCGATCGAGGCCGAGTTCCTGCTTTGCCTCCGCTACGCCGAAACCAGGATCGAGAAGGTCCCGGCTCTGTACAGTGAAAACGCCTGCGACCCCATGCGCGAGGAATACAATCGCGTGTGCGAATCGGCCGAACTGGTCATCCTCGATCCCAAGGACGTCCCGGGGTGCTGGAAGCGCATCAATACGATACCGTTCGATCCATCCAAGGATTGCTGCAAGGACTGCGACGACACGGTGCCCGGGCCGGCGGGGATCTGCCTCGATCCCAAATGCCCTTGCCAGGATACGGTTCCGCTGGCCTTGATTCAGTGGGTTCCCGAGGACCCCAAAAACGTCGTCCGCATCCATACCGACGGCCGGCGCACGCTGCCCACCGCACCGGAGTTCCTCACGCACATCGTGGGGACCAATTGGCCGCACGGCGGCACCATCACCATGACGCACCTGCGGGAGCAGCTCAATGGCCGCCTGGAAGTGTACTTCGACCGCAAGATCAAGCCGGCGGACGGCAGCAAGACGGGCATCAACGAATTTACCTTCGTGGTGCAGTACGGCGACATCCAGCGGGACGTCCAGTTTTTGCCCATCGATCCCAACAAGCTGCCCGGCCTGGAAAGAGATTGCGTGGCGGTCTACCCGATCGATCCGCCCATCCTGGTGGATGACGGCCGCGGCCTGACGCTATCCAATCACATGATCTTCGTAACTTTGTACTGCGATTTCATTGAAGACTGCCGCGGCAATCCCGTGGATGGAAATTTCCTGGGCGCGAGATTCCCTACCGGCAACGGCCAGAAGGGCAGCACCTTCCGTAGCTGGTTCCGGGTGAAGGAGGCATAATGACCACCGTAACGATACCGAACGGCACGCCAGCCACCGCCAAGAACGGCGATTGCGGATGCCATTCCCGGCCGGAATCCTGCTGCCGGCTCGAATGCCTGACGGCGCCGCGATTCTTTTGCGGCCAGCTCCTCACCGATCAGGATATGACCGCGCTGGTGGATTGGACGCGCGACAAGCTGCGCCTGGCGCGCTATCGCCACGGGTGGGGCGTGGTGTGCGGCCTGGACGTGCGCTGCGATCCCAAGTCGCGCAGCAGCCTGATTGTCTCGCCGGGGTACGCGGTGAGCTGCTGCGGCGACGACATCGTCGTGTGCAAGGACGCGCCGGTGGATCTGTCGAACTGGTGCAAGCCGCTGCCCGATCGATGCGCGGGGTTCAAGATCCCGCCGCCCACCGGCACGGTGAAGGTGGGCTGCGTGGAGATGCCGGCGTCCGAGCTGCGGATCCTCGACGTATCCATCGGCTACAAGGAGAAGAAGGCGGCCCCCACCACGGCGCTCGGCCGCGGGTCCTGCGGTCAAACCGCCTCCTGCGAGTACACCCGCACCAACGAGAGCTACACGATCTCGGTGGTGCAGGGCGTGGAAAGCTCGGACCCGGTGCAGGCGGCGGCCGACGCGTGGCTGGCGAATTACAAGAAGTGCCTGGACGTCATCGATCAGTTCATGACGCGCTTCGCCAAGTACAATCCCAAAGCGGAGACGGCCCTCGACGAAGTGCGCACGTGGCTGTTGAACTGGCTCGACAGCCACATGCTGAACGATTTCTGCTTCGTGCGCGATTGCATCTGCGGGGCTACCGCGGCGCCGGACGAGCAGACCCTGGCGCGGTGGCTGTTCTGGATCGTGCAGGACTGCCGCAATGCCTTGGCCGCCTGTGACTGCTACGCCTGCACCAGCAGCGAGGGCGTGCCCCTGGCCCGCGTGTGGCTGCGCGCGCAGCAGGACGGACCCTGCCGCGTTCTGAGGGTCGATCCCTATCCGCCATTCCGCCGCGATCTCTCGCCGCAGTGCTGGCCGGCGCCACTGGGCTTCATCAACCTCGGCCGTCTCCTCTGGCACCGCCTCGGCGATGCTTGCGAGATTGCCTCGCGCCTGGGAGTCAAAGTGAACGACACGAACGTCAGCAAATTCGAGCTGCCGCCCACGCTCGCCGAATTGAAGGCCCGCCTGGACTGCAATCCGATCATCAACTGCGGGAGCGAGGTGATCCTGCAATACTATGACACCGGCAATTTCGATTACCGGGTGGTCGGATTCTGCGGAGAGCGCTTCAGGCAGCAGCCCGCCGGCACGGACCAACCGGCGGCCAACACCAGGGACGATCTCACCAGGCTTCCCAATATAGGCACAGGCCGGCAGGAAACGCTCTACCAGAACAACATCACGACATATAAGCAGATCTCCGCGATGAGTGCGCAGGAGCTCAGCAAGATCTTCCCGACACTTGCCGATCAGCCGATCGCGGATATCCTGGCCGAGGCCAAGAGCCTGTCACAGCCATAGCGAGCGGACGATGAGCAGAGTCGATTCATCCACGGTACTGGCACGGATCCGCTACAGCGAGGGCCAGGCCGTCAGCCTGTCCAGCCTGCAAGCGGAACAACAGTACCTGATCGGTGCGCGGCGCCGCCACAATCTCGCGCAGCACGACTGGGGAATCGTGCGGGGGCTGGCGCTGCGGGACAATTTCGGCTCGATTCTGGTGGATCCGGGCGTCGCCATCGATGGGTTCGGGCGCGAGTTGATCGTCCCCGCGGAGGTCCTGATCGCTCCGGGTTACCTGGTGCAACTGGATGCGGATTCGATCGCCGCGTTCCTCGTCTACTCGCTGGCGGACCAGCCGGCGTGCAACGGCCCGCGGACCGCGGAACAGGCGCTCGTCCGGCTGATGAGCGGCACGGCCGCGGACTTCGATCCACGTCAGCCGCCCTGTGCGCCGGTCAATCGGGCGCCTTCGCCGGTAGCCGTGCCGCCCGACGATCCCGCCGTCGAATGGCCGGTATTTCTCGGCATGATCCTGCGGGATGCGCCAGGCGCCACCACTTTCCATGTGGATACGGAGCCGCCCGACGTTCGTCCCTATGCCGGTCTGCGCGGTGAGAACATCGCTTCGCCCTCCGGTTTCACGGAAGTACAGGTCGGGGCGGAAAAGGCCGGCGACAACCGCGCGTTCGCGGTTTCGACA
>JAJYLS010000142.1 GCA_021787555.1 Acidobacteriota bacterium
GCGCCCGAAAAATGGTCTTGACAACGGGGGCCACTTTCGTGACCGCCGGGCGAGCCGTCGAATGGCTGAATCAGAAGCGCGAGAAGCCCTTCTGCCTTTTCTTGTGGTTTCTGGCGCCGCACGCGCCTTTCTATCGGGCGCGGCGGCACGCGGACCTCTATAACGGGCTCGGGATTCCCAAGCCTAAGACCTTCGATGACGATCTCAAGGGCTATCCCGGCAAACCGCGCGCCTTCCTCGAGGGCATGAGCAAGTTCGTCACCGGCGGGTACGGCAGCGACGATCCGCGTTCACTCGAAGAACTCGTAAAGGATCATTACGCCGGTGTAATTGCCACGGACGACAACGCCGGGAGGATTCTTGACGCGCTGGAGCAGGCCCGCGCCCTCGACGACACCGCGATCGTCTTCAGTTCCGATCACGGCTTCTTCCTCGGTGAATGGGGTTTGTACAACAAAATGCTCATGCACGAGCCCTCGATCCGCGTGCCGCTGACGGTGCGCTACCCCCGCCTGATTAAGCCCGGAGCGGTTTGCGACCGCATGGCGCTGAACATCGATATCGCTCCCACAATACTCGATCTGGCTGGAGTGAAGCTGCCCGAGCGGATGCATGGGCGCAGCCTGGTTCCGCTTCTGAAGCAGGACACTGCGACGAACTGGCGCATGGATTGGCTGTACGAATACTACGACGAGCGGTACGCGGCGAAAAGCCGGGGCATCCGCACCGAAAGATATAAGTTGATCCATTACTGGGAAGCGCCGGAAGAATTCGAGTTTTACGATTTGGAAGCCGATCCCGGTGAGTTGGAGAACCTTTATGGGAACCAGCGGTACGCCGGGACGATTGAGGAGCTCAAGAACCGGATGAACCGGTTGCGGGCAGAAACCGCTTGATGGCAGAAACCGCTTGATAATCGCGAGGAACATAATGCATATTCACCCAGGCTTGAACATGGAATTCATCCGCTCTGAGGACAAATGCTTCGAGGAGGGCGTGCGCCGGGCAGCGGAGATTGGTTACCGGTTCGTCGAGCCGATGGTCCACAATGGCCGGGAACTGCTCAGCGAGGCGGGCTACTTCCACTCTTTCTCCATGGACAACGACCCTCTGGAGATGAAGGACATCCTCCAGAAGTACGGTGTCGCAGCCTCCGGCCTCAGCGCCCACTGCCCGCTGATGCGTCCCGAAATCAGTGTTCCTTATCTTGAAAAAGCCATCCGGCTGGCGGCTGCGATCGACGCAAAAGTGATCAATACCGACGAGGGAATCCGGCCGCTCTGGCTGGATGATGCAGAGTGCTTCCAGGTGATGCGTTACACGCTCAAGAAGGTGCTCCAAGTGGCCGAGCGTTACGGCGTCTCGATCGGCATCGAGCCGCACCAAAGCATTACCCGCAAAACCGAAGGGCTGCTTCGCATCGCCACATTGGTGGAATCCGATTGCCTGCGGGTGAATTACGATACCGGAAACGCATTTCTCAGCGGGGAGGATCCGTATGCCGGACTCCAGGCAGTGTTGCCGTTGCTGGTGCACATCCACGCCAAGGATATATCCATCCGGCAGGCCGCGGATGAGAAGGGAAAAGTGACCGGCACCGCAGTCGGGTGCGCCTGCGGCGAAGGTGTCATAGACTGGGGGCGCGTGATCGGCATCTTGCGCGCGGCGAATTGGAGCGGGGTGCTCTCCGTGGAATGCGGAACGTCCAAACAGGCCGAAGCCAGCCTGCAACACCTCACGGGAAAGTTGCGGCGGCAAACCGTCGCGGAAGTGCCAGCCCGATGACCAGAGGCGGGCATATCGTTTGGCTGGCTGGACTGGCTGCGATTTCGGTCATCCCGATCGGCCGTACCGCGCCGGCATCCTTCGCGTGGCAAGCCGATGCCGCATCCGTTTCCCTGCTCAATGCGGGGAAGACGGTGTGGCAATTTCAATATGGCGAGAATCTTCCCAAGCCGATGTTCCATCCGCTCGCCTTGCCCGATGGAACAGTCCTGACGTGGGATCGGCCGCCTGACCATCCCTGGCATCACGCGCTATGGTTCTCCTGGAAATATCTGAACCATGTAAATTATTGGGAAGAGGACCGCGGAGGCCGCGAAACGGCAGGCATAACCAACTGGCGAAACGTGTCAGTCGTGCGCGGCCAGGATTTCAGCGCCTCGATCCGCATGGAACTCGCCTATCACGAGCCGTCGCATCGCCCGGTGCTCACGGAACGCCGGGAAATTCGCATCTCCGCCCCACGCGGCGGGCAATATCATCTTGATTGGACGATGATCTTCACCGCGCAGGACGTGGATGTCGATCTGAACCGCACTCCCATCTCCGGTGAGCCGAATGGCCAACCCTTCGGAGGATACGCCGGGCTTTCGATCCGGTTTGCGCGGGATTTTCGCGAGTGGAGGGCCGTTTCGACCAAAGGGCGCGTACCGGAAGATCAATTCCATGCCGAAACAGGTGAGGAGGGAATTGATTTCAGCGGCAGCATTGCGGGAAAGGAAGCCGGAGTTGCGCTCCTGGATTATCCCTCGAATCTGAATGCTCCAACGCCCTGGTACACGGTCATGAATCCGGAAAAAAACTTCGCTTTCGTGCAGGCCGCGCTCATCTATTATCGGCCATACGTGTTGAAGGCGAGGCAATCGCTCACCCTCCGATACCGCGTCGTGGTGCACGAAGGGCGCTGGAGCGCGGAGGACTTGCGGGCTGCCCAACAGCAATATTTGAAGGAGGCTGAAAATGAATCACCCAACCACGCGCCGTAGTTTTCTTCGTGGCGCATCCGCGGCGCTCGTCGGCGCGCCCATGATCGTTCCATCCTCGGTTTTCGGAGCCAATGCGCCCAGCAATCGTGTGAACCTGGCCGCCTTCGGCGTGGGGGGACGCGGGACAGCCGACACCACGGCTTTCAACCAACTCCCGGACGCGCGCTTCCTGGCCGTCTGTGACTGCTACCAGAGCCGCCGCGAAGCCAAACGAGAGCAATGGAACAAGCTGTATGGCGGCGACTACGTGAAGACCTACCACAATCCCTGGGAGGTGCTGGCGCGCAAGGATATCGACGCCGCGGTAATCGCCACGCCGGACCACTGGCACGTCCCGCTGGCGCTCGCCGCCGTGCGGGCGGGCAAAGACTGCTACGTCGAGAAACCGCTCAGCGTTGCCATGAAGTGGTCCTGGCGCCTGCGCAACGAGATCAAGGGCAAGGACCGGATTTTCCAATATGGGACGCAGCAGCGCTCCGACCGGCGCTTCCGCTACGCCTGCGAGTTGGTGCGCAATGGCTGCATCGGAAAAATCCAGAGAGTCGAGGCGTGGTGTCCGGATGCCTCCCAGCAATGGGAATCCTTTGCGGGGAGACCCTCGCTCTCCGTCTACCGCTATGGATCGCTGCGGCCCGCTCCGCCTCCGCCGGGCCTGGATTTCGATCTATGGTGCGGCCCCTCGCCGCTGCGCGATTACACGGTGGACCGCTGCACGCAGTTCGGCGCTTATCATATTTACGATTACGCGCTCGGGTTCATCGCAGGCTGGGGCGCTCATCCGCTGGACATCGCCCAGTGGGGCTTGGACGCGGACGGCACCAGCCCGGTATTCTACGAGGGTGCCGGCGCGCTGCCGCAGTACGGCCTGCTCGATACCGTCGAAAGCTGGGACATGCATTGCTACTACGCTAGCGGCGTTCGCATGCGGTTTATGGACTTCCGCGTGGCGAAGCCGGAGGTCATGCAGTACCGCAAGCGCTGGTCGGATCATGGCACCACTTTCTTCGGCACCGAAGGATGGGTGAGCGTGGATCGTGGTGGCATCGAGGTGAGCAAGGAGTCGCTGAACGATGTCAAATTCGACGCGAACGCCACTCGCGTCTATGAAAGCGACAACCATCACAAGAATTTCATCGATTGCGTGAAGAGCCGCAAGCGGACTATCAGCCCGCTGGAAACGGCCATCCGCTCGGATACCATCAGCCATCTCTGCAACATCATGATCCGTCTGCGCCGGCCGGTTCAGTGGGACCCCGAGCGGGAAGCCATCGTACGCGACGAAGAGGCCGCGAAAATGCTCGACCGCTCCATGCGTCCCGCATGGCAAGTCTCCTGAGCGGCGCAAATGAGAGGCCGCAATCATTTCGGAGGCGACTTTGGAAACCGCACTCATGCGGCAACGCTGGCGGCCGCCTTGGCGTTGGTGCTGGCTCTGCCGGCGGCCGGACAGAACACGCTTCCATTTTTCAAGAAGGGTGCCATCCGCGCGTTGATCCTCTCCGGGCGGAATAATCACGACTGGCGTAGCACTACTCCGGAGTTGCGCAAGATCCTTCTCGATACCGGAAAATTCGACGTGCGCGTAAATGAAGAGCCCGCCGGCATGACCGCCGAGACATTAGCGGCCTATCAGGTGGTGGTCCTTGATTACAACGGCCCGCGGTGGGGTGAAACGGCCGAGAAGGCGCTTGAAGCATTCGTGCGCGGGGGCGGGGGACTGGTCGCTGTGCACGGCGCCAGTTATTCTTTCGGCGAACTGGAATTGCTGGGCGACCGGCACGTCAAGACTGGCATTTTCGAGCCGCCCTGGCGCGAGTATGCCCGGATGCTGGGCGGTATCTGGTGCAAAGGCCCGCCCGCAACCGGCCATGCCAAACGCCACGTTTTCCAGGTCAGGTTCGTGGACGCCGAACATCCCATCACGCGGGGATTGCCCGAAACGCTTCCCGCCAATGACGAGTTGTATCACGGGATGTGCATGCAACCCGGCGTGAAAGTGCTTGCCGTGGCCTTTGACGATCCTGCAATCGGCGGAACCGGCAAGGACGAGCCGATCCTCTGGACAGTCAAGTATGGTCAGGGGAAAGTATTCTACACCGCGCTCGGCCATGATGTGCCCGCGATGCAGGAGCCGGCGTTTCGCTTGCCCTTTGTCAGGGCCGCGGAATGGGTTGCTACCGGGCAGATGGCGGCGCATCCAGGGGACCGGGTGATCGTGGTGATGCACATTCCGCTGCCGATGGCGCCGCGGCTGCGGCCGTTCCGGACGACGCCGGGATAGCCGGCGCATAAGCTAGTGACCGCATGATCTTGTTCGCATACGGTCCTGTTGGGAAACCGAAACGAATCTCCCGGTCCTGGCACTAGTTCAGAGGGGTTTCGAAGGTCACGGTCATTTGGCGGAAGCCGCGGGTCCGCCAAGCGCCGTAGGCGACTCCGGCGGCGAGCCAGGCGAAGCCTGCGATTTTCGCCGGCGCCCGCAGGTTCAGCCAGATATAGAAACAAATAACGAACCCGAGCGCCGGCATGATGAAGTCGCGCCAGCGGCGGTCTTTGTTGCGGACGAAGTAGCGCACCAGCGCGGAAAGGTTGACGCCCATGAAAGCGACGAAGGCGCCGAAATTGATGAGTTCGGCACCGAGTTGGTAATTGAGCGCGAGCGAGCCGGCCAGCAGCAGGGCGCCGAGAAGGAGCACGTTGTTGCGGGGCACGCCGCGCTTGGGGTCGAGCGCGGCAAAGAAGCGGCGCGGCAGGGCATTGTCGCGGCCCATCCCATACAGCAGCCGGGCGGCGGCAAGCTGGCCGCCCATGCCGGAGCCGAAGCTGGCGACTAACAGCGTGAAGTTGACGATCTGAAACAGAAGGGGGCCGCCGGCGCGGCCGGCCACGTACACATAGGCGGTATCGACATCGGGGAACTGCTGGCCGGCGGGCCAGATGATCTGGGCGAGGTAGACTTCGAGGCCGGCCAGCACGCCGGTGAGAAGGCAGGTGAGCACGGTGGCGCGCATCACGTTGTGCTCGGGGTCGCGCACCTCTTCGGAGAGCGTCGAGATGCCGTCGAATCCGAGGTAGGTGAGCACCGCGATGGAAGTGCCTTTGAACAGGCGCGGAGCGGAGAAGGTGGCAGGGTCGTAAAACGGCCGGGCGAAGATCGCGGCCGTCGGGTGGAGGCGCAGGATGTAGCCGATGGCCGCGGCGATGAACCAGGCGATCACGAGGCCCATGCCCGCGGCGAGCAGCGCGTTGGTGCGGGCGGTGGCGCGGATGCCGCGCAGGTTGAGGGCGGTGAAAGCGAGCGAGAAGCCGACGACCCAGCCGACATAGGGCACGGAAGGCAGAATATTCTCCGCGGCCTTGGAGCACCAGATGGCGCAGATAACGGGGATGAGGATGTAATCCATCACCATGCTCCAGCCGGTGAGCAACCCGAGGGCCGGGTGAATCTCGCGGCCGACGTAGGTGAAAGCGGAGCCGGCGCTGGGATAGGCCCGCGCCATGCGGCCGTAGCTGATGGCGGTGAACAGCATGGCGGTCATGGCGATGAGCAGGGTGGTGACGACGTGGCCGCCGGCTTCGTCCGAGACCACCCCGAAGAGCGGCATGGGAGCGGTGGGCTGGATGAGGATGATGCCGTAGAGCACCAGGTCCCACAGCCCCAGCGCCCGGCGGAGGCGCGCCGGTTCGTCCTGAACGGCCGGGTTCACAGCCCGCGTTGCCTCCGGCGCATCGTAGGGCGCCCGGTGGCTGTAGTAGAGGAGCCGGCTAGCCGCTTCATGGTGGGTGAACTTCTCCGCGCGTGCATCCATTTGAGCGTACTTTCGGTCTTCAGCGCAATCTTGCCCGAAGCGGCCGACAGTATCGCCGAAATTCGATATCGTAATGCTATGTCCGATCCCTCCCGGCGTACCTTTCTCGCGCAACTAGGTGCCCTGCCACTCGGCGCCGTGGCCAAGGCCCAGGAAAATGACCTTTCGCGGCGCGTGTGGACCGCGAGTTGGATTCGCGTTCCCGCCGCGTCGCCCACCGGCTACGGGGTCTACCACTTTCGCCGCGTCTGCGATTTGCCGGCCAAACCGGCGAAATTCCTGGTCCACATCAGCGCCGACAATCGCTATCGGTTGTTCGTCAACGGCCATCCTGCCGCATGGGGACCGGCGCGCGGCGACCTCTTCCACTGGCGCTACGAATCCGTCGATCTCGCTCCATACCTCGATGCCGGCCGCAACGTTCTCGCGGCCGTTGTCTGGAATTTCGGTGAGTTGGCCCCGGAGGCCCAGATCACCTTTGAAACCGCTTTCCTATTGCAGGGTGGCGGTCCCGCCGAGCGTGTCGCGGATACGGGTCCAGGCTGGAAGTGCGCACCGAATGCCGCCTACTCGCCGTCGGAAGTCACCAGCAGCCGCGTCCACGGCTATTTCGCCGCGGGTCCGGCCGAGCGCATCGACGGCTCCGCTTACCCCTGGGGCTGGCAGGAGCGTGATTTCGACGATTCCGCCTGGCAACCCGCCGTGGTCGTCTGCCCCGCCGCGGGACGGGAGGCCCAGGACGTCCATTCCCGCTGGATGCTCGTGCCGCGCAGCATCCCTATGGAAGAAGAACGCCCCGAGCGCCTGCTGAAACTGCGCCGCGCCGATGGCATTCCGCGGCCTGCGTCTTTTCCGGCGCGGCGGGAGCCCGTGGCCATACCGGCCGCCACCCACGCCACCCTGTTGCTCGACCAGACCTACCTGACGACCGCTTATCCCGAACTGATCGTCAGCGGCGGCCGTGGTGCCGCGGTCAGGATGTGGTATGCCGAATCGTTGTTCGAACCGCAGCGGCCCGGCAGGCGGGGGCTGGACAAAGGCAACCGCAACGACGTCGAAGGCAAGCGCTTCCTCGGCTTCGCGGACGAGTTCATAGCCGATGGCGGTTCCGCCCGTTCCTTCCGCCCCCTGTGGTGGCGCACCTACCGCTATCTGCAACTCGAAATCGAAACCAAGGCCGAGCCGCTCACCATCGACGACCTCCGCGCGACTTACATCGGCTATCCCTTCGAGCGCCGTGCGCAGTTCCAATCGGACGCGCCGGAAATCGCCCGGATGCTCGATGTCGGCTGGCGCACCGCCCGTCTTTGCGCGCATGAAACTTACATGGACTGTCCCTACTACGAGCAGCTCCAATATGTCGGCGACACGCGCGTCCAGTGCCTCATCTCGCTTTTCAACAGCGGCGATGCCCGCCTGATGCGCAACGCCATCGCGCTGATCGATGAATCCCGCCAGAGCGAGGGGGTTACCATGAGCCGCTATCCCACCCGCCTCGAGCAGTTCATTCCCGGGTTTTCGCTGTGGTGGATCGGCATGGTGCACGACTACTGGTGGTACGTGGACGACCCGGAATTCGTGCGTACCATGCTCCCGGGCGTGCGCGCCGTGCTCAGCTTTTTCGAGCGCTACCAAAAAGACAATGGCTCGCTGCGTACTCTGCCCTGGTGGCGCTATTTCGATTGGGTGCCGTCCTGGCCGCGCGGAGACGCTCCCCAGGAAGCCGACGGCGGCGCCGCGCTCTTCGACATGCTGCTTTTGATCGCCTACGGCTGGGCGGCCGAACTCGAAGCCGCCCTGGGCCGCCCCGCCTCGGCCGAGTGGTATACAAGCCGCGCGCGCCAGTTGCGCGAAACCGTGCAGCAGCTTTATTGGGATTCCGGCCGCGAGCTGTACGCCGATACCCCGGCGAAGAATCGTTTTTCTCAGCACGCCAACACCCTCGCCGTGCTCGGAGAGGTAATTACCGGTGAGGCGGCGCAACGGCTGATGCGGCGGATCCTCGCTCCGCAAACGCCCCCTCTCGCCCAACCCGGACTCTTCTTTAAGTTCTACCTGCACTGCGCGCTCGCTAAAGTCGGCGAAGGGGACCGCTACCTCGACCTCCTTGGCGACTGGCATGATATGCTCGCCCGCGGCCTCACCACCTTTGCCGAGGTCGTCGACCGTCCCGGCGCTGCCTCCCGCTCCGACTGCCACGCCTGGAGCGCCAGTCCCAACATCGAAATCTTCCGTACGGTCCTCGGCGTCGATTCCGCCGCGCCGGGTTTCCGCCGCGTCACCGTCCGTCCGCATCTCGGAAAGCTATCGTCCGTGAGAGGTTCCATCCCGCACCCGCGGGGCGCAGTCGAGGTCCGGATTGAACCCCAGACCGGGCGTTACGGCGTTTCAGTGACGCTGCCTCCGGGGATCGCCGGCGAATTCGCCTGGCGTGGTACTCGCCGCGATCTTGCGCCGGGAGTCAATTCCTTCGTGGTCGGATCTTGACCCAGGCGCTGGCCGGGTCAATGCGCGGTCCATTTATCTCGGATTTTCTTCGTCACTGTACCGGTCTGCGCCGGCAGCAGCGGAATTTCCTTGGAAGCGACCGTGCAGCCGCACTCCTGGCGCCAGAGCGAAGGCCACGCCGTGGTTTCCCGGCGCGGGGTGATAGGTGCAGGCCGCCGCCCAGATCTCGCCGCCTTCGGGCGCACTGGCGCGGACGAACCATGTGGCGGCTTCCGCCGAAGGCATGGCAGCCATGCACAGGCTGGCGAAGAGAATCAGCAGGTTCACGATTCCAGGCTAGCTCAATAGTGCTGCGTAGCGTTTTCGGTGGCATTGCCGCGCACCAGTTGTTATGCTGCGAAAGGTATCTGCCATGTACCTTGAGAAATTCAGCGTGAAGGACCGCGTCGCCGTGGTTACTGGCGCCGGCCGGGGGATCGGCCTGGAGATTGCCCGTGCTTTCTGCGAGGCCGGTGCTGTGGTCATCATTGCAGAAATCAATGAGCCCAATGGCTGTAAGGCGGCCGAGCAGTTGAAGCAGGCGGGTTATCGGGCCGGCTTCTGCGCTCTCGACGTCACCGACTCCGGCGCCGTGGACCGCGCCGCGGATGCGATCGCGGCAAAGTACGGAAGAATCGATGTGCTGGTAAACTGCGCCGGGTACGCCGACAACATCGCCGCGCTCGAGTACCCGGATGAAGAGTATCACCGGCTCATGCGCATCAACCTCGACGGCGTGTGGTTCTGCTGCCGCGCCTTCGGCCGCCACATGCGGTCCCAGGGAGGCGGCAGTATCGTCAATGTGGGTTCCATGTCGGGGCTGATTGTCAACAAACCGCAGCCCCAGGCTCCGTATAACTTCAGCAAAGCCGCGGTCCACATGCTGACGAAATCGCTGGCGTGCGAACTGGCAGGCAGCGGGATTCGCGTGAACGCGGTGGCGCCGGGGTATATCAATACCGAGATGACGCTGCGCGGGCGAAGCAACCCGGAGTGGAACGCCTGTTGGCTGGAGATGACACCGATGCGCCGCTGTGGCGAGCCTCCGGAGGTGGCCAGCGTCGTTCTGTTCCTGGCCAGCGAAGCGGCCAGTTACATGACCGGTTCGATTGTCAGCGTGGACGGCGGTTACACCGCCTGGTGAGGCCTGGCCGGCGCGCGGCGCTCCAGCGCCTTTCCGGATTCGTCGAATAAGTGGCCGGCATCGGCACGGATGTGGAGCGCCGTCCGGTCTCCCTCGCGCAAGGTAATATCGCCGCTGACTTGCGCCACCATCCTGCTTCCATCGGATAACCGGGTATGCAGGTAGGCACGCGGCCCCAAATGTTCCACGGCATCGATCTCGGCCTGCAACTCTCCGTTTCCATCCATCTCGACGTGCTCGGGCCGGATCCCGAGTTTGAGCCTTGTTCCGGCTTTGACCTCCTCCGCCGGCGCGGGCAGCGACACGCTCACACCATTCGCCAGCGCGAGCGTGACCCAACCCGCGGCGGTCGAGGATACCGCTACGTCCAGGAAACTCATCTTCGGCGCGCCGATGAATCCGGCTACAAACAGGCTGGCGGGGTGCTGGTATAGTTCCAGCGGAGAGCCCACCTGTTCCACCCGTCCGTTGTTGAGGACCACGATGCGGTCCGCCATGGTCATGGCTTCCACCTGGTCGTGGGTCACGTAGATCATGGTGGTGTTGACTTCGCGGTGCAGCCGGACGAGTTCCAGGCGCATCTGGGCCTGTAACGCGGCGTCGAGATTCGAGAGCGGCTCATCCAGCAGGAAGGCCTTCGGCTGGCGCACCATGGCCCGCCCGATGGCCACGCGCTGCAACTGTCCCCCGGATAGCTCGCGCGGTTTGCGGTCGAGCAGGGCTTCCATCTCGAGAATGCGGGCCACCGCGCGCACCTTGCGGTCGCGTTCCTCTTTGGCCACTCCCGCCATCCGCAGGCTGAAGCTCATGTTTTCGTCCACGGTCATGTGCGGATACAACGCGTAGCTCTGGAACACCATGGCGAGGCCGCGTCTGGCGGGCGGGACGCCCTGCGCCGCGACGCCATCGATCAGGATTTCGCCCTCCGAGATCTCTTCCAGTCCCGCGATCATGCGCAGCAAGGTGGATTTGCCGGATCCGGAGGGCCCCACGAACGCGACGAACTCGTGATCGTTGATCCGCAGATCGACGCCATGGATGATCTCATGGGCGCCGAAGCGCTTGCGCACGCCTTTCAATTCGACTGTTGCCATGGTCCAGAGTCTCCGGTCATTTCACCGCCCCAAAAGAAAGCCCACGCACCAACTGCCGTTGGCTGATCCATCCGAAGATGAGAATGGGCACGGTGGCCAACGTGGAAGCCGCCGAGAGCTTGGCCCAGAACAGGCCCTCCGGGCTGGCGAAAGAGGCGGTGAAGGCAGTCAGGGTGGCCGCGTTGACGGTGGTCAGGTTCAAACTCCAGAAGGCCTCGTTCCAGCAGAGGATGATCGCGAGCAGGGCCGTCGCGGCAATGCCGGGCATGGAGAGCGGCAGCAGGATGTGAATCAGTTCGTCCGTCTGCGTGGCGCCATCCATGCGGCTGGCTTCCAGAATCTCGGGCGGCACCTCGCGGAAGAATGAGAAGAGCATCCAGACCACGATCGGCAGCACGCCGAGGCTGTCGATCAGAATCAGCCCGAGGCGCGTGTCGAGGAGTCCGAAATCGCGCCAAAGCAGGTAAATCGGCACCAGAACGCCGACCGCCGGAAGCATCTTGGTGGAGAGCATCCAAAGCAGAATGTCGCGCGTGTGCCGGGTGGGGAAGAATGCCATGCTATAAGCGGCGGGAATCGCCAGCGCCATCGCCAGCAGAGTCGAGCCCAGCGAGACGGCCACGCTGTTTAGGGCGAATTGCACGTAATCCGCCCGTTGCAGAACGGCCGCATAATTTTCCAAAGTCGGCCGGAAGAAAATGGCCGGCGGCGTCCGAACCGCGGCGATCTCCGTTTTGAAGCTCGTCAGGAACATCCAAAGGATGGGCGAAAACATTGCCAGCGCGATGGTCCATCCGGCCAAGGTCAACGCGAGCCGCATCTTCCAGCCGCCTGTCATCGTACATCCTCCAGGCTGCGTCCCACCGCGCGCATCAGGAACAACGCCACCACATTCGCGAGAACGATGGCGAGCATGCCGCCCGCCGAAGCGCTGCCCACGTCCCAGTCGAACAGGGCGTCCCGGAAGATCAGGTAAGCGAGGTTCGTCGAGGCCAGCCCCGGACCGCCGCCCGTGGTCACGTAGATTTCGGCAAACAGGCTCAGGAAGAAAATCATCTCGATCATCGCCACCACCGCCATGGGTCGCAGAAGGTGAGGCAATTCGATGTGATAGAAGAGCGCGATTGGTCCGGCGCCATCCAGCCGCGCGGCGTCCCTCTGGTCCTTGTCGAGAGACTGGAGCGCCGGAAGCAGAATCAGCACGGCAAACGGCGTCCATTCCCAGGCGACAATGGCAGTGATCGAAAGCAGGGGCGCCCTCGCGAAGAAATCGAACACTCCCAATCCCAGGGAGCGCGTCAGAAAGGCAAAAACCCCGAACACCGGGTTCATGAGCATGTTTTTCCAGATCAGGGCGCTCACCGTGGGCATGACGAAGAACGGCGCGACAACGAAAAGCCGGCAAATGTTGCGGCCCGGGAAATCGCGGTCCAGCAGCACGGCGAACAGCGTTCCAAAGACCAGCGTCACCAGAAGCACCAGCCCAACCAGGAGCAGGGTGTTGCCCATCGCCACCCACAGCGTCCGGCCGGTCAAAAGATACCGGTAGTTCTCCAACCCGGCAAACGCCGCTTTCCCCATGCTGAGCAGGTTGTAGCGCTCGAGCGAAAACCAGAGCGTCATCGCCAGCGGGACTACCATCCACAGGAACAGCGCTAAGACGCATGGCCCGAGCAGCGGGGCCGTGCGGATGCGGGGACGTTTCGCCAACCGGCTTCCGGTCACTTCAGGTACCCTCCCCGGCGCAATTCGCGTTCGGTTTCCGTTTGCGCCAGTTGGAGCGCCCGCTCCACGGTTTCGCCTCCCGTGAAGGCGGCGCTGACTTCCTGGCCGACGTCCGTGCCGATGGCTTGAAACTCCGGAATGCCCATATATTGAATACCAATGTACGGAACCGGCAGGGCGCTCGGCTTCGTCAGATCCGCCGCCAGAATCGCGTCCCGCACCAGCCGGGCGAAAGGGGCGGCCCGCAAGTAAGCCGGGTTCTCGTAGGTGGACTTGCGGGTCCCCGGCGGTGCCAGTACCCAGCCGAAGCGTTTGCCTACCAGGGTGACGTACTGTTTGCCGGTGGCCCATCTGAGGAACTGCTTGGCCTCCCGAACATGGCGAGACGATCGTGGGATGGCCAGCGCCCAACTCCATGCCCAGGCGGCCCCGTTCGGAACCTTAGCGATGGGCGCCCGGGCAAAACCGGTGGTTCGGGCAACGCGGCTCTGGTTGGGATCGAGGAAGTAGCCGGCGGCCGAAGTCGCGTCCACCCAGATGGCGCAATTTCCATTGGCGAACAGCGCCCGGTTCTCGTTGTGCCCATTGGTGCTCGCGCCCGGCGGCCCATAGTTTCGCAGCAGGTCCACGTAGAAGCGGATAGCCTCGACCCATGGCGGCGTTGTCAGTTGCGGCTGCCACTTCATGTCCACCCAACGGCCGCCGAACGTATAGACCAGCGTGCCGAGATAGGCCATGTTCTGGCCCCACCCGGGCTCGCCCCGCAGGCAGATGCCGTACACATTATGAGCCGGAGCGTGGAGCCGCGCGGCAAACCTGCGGATCTGCTCGTAGCTGGGCTGCTCGGGCATTTCGAGGCCGGCTTTCTCGAACAGGTCCTTGCGGTAATAAGTAAACGAGCTCTCGGCATAGAACGGCGCCGCATACATCTTTCCTTTGTAGGAGACCCCCTGCCGGACCACTGCGAAAAGGTCGTCGTAATCGTAATCCGCCCCCAGGTCGTCCACTGGCACCAGCCAGTTCCGCGCGCCCCACAGCGGCGCTTCATACGAACCGATGGTGATCACGTCGAAGGTGTTGCCGCCGGTTGCAATATCCACCGTGAGCCGTTGGCGGAGAACGTTTTCGCCCAGCACCACCCAGTTCAACCGGATGCCGCTCTGTTTTTCGAATTCGCTGGAGAGGCGCTGCATGAGGATCATATCGGCATTGTTCACCGTGCCGATGGTAAGCTCCGGCCCGGCTCCGGGGCGGTACAGGACCAGGGCGGACAGAATCGCGCCCGTAGCCGCGCCAAGCCATAGGAGGATATGTTTTCCGCTTGTCATGCCCGGTTAGCGCCTGGGCGAGCGGCGCACACCAGATTATAAGAGATCTCGCTTCCCGCCTGGCAATACAGGACCAGCACAAAAGGGCGCGCGACACAGAAGTTGTGACTCGATAAGCAAGCCACTGGTTCGACCAGTGAGACTTGAAAAGGTTTGACCGTTCCGGGAGTATGATCCCCCTC
>JAJYLS010000143.1:0-11689 GCA_021787555.1 Acidobacteriota bacterium
CCGGAGATATCGAGATCGGCGATGCCCGGCGCGCGCACGTCCGGGAGCGTCCTGGCGGTATTGCCGAACGTGAAGGGGGCGGGCTGCGAGAAAACACTGGTATCGAAGTAGTTGTTGAGGCGCTTCTCGATCGATCCGGATTTAGCGGCGCTATGGCCGTTGTTGTTGGGGCGCAGCGTGCCCGAGCCCAACGGGCCGAGCGTGGGATTCGAAGCCGTGTCAATCGATAGCGGGATGCCGTCCTCCAGCGTGACGATGCCATTGACCTGCCAGCCGCCGGTCAACGACGCCAGCACGCCGCGCGCTCCGGACAGATATCGCTTGCCGGGCCCGAACGGCAGTTCGTACACGAAACTGGTGACGAAGTGCTGGTCGATATTCTGGGAGTCGAGGGAGCGCTCCAGCCGGCGGTTGTTCAGATCCTGAAAGGCCGGGTTCTCCCCCATGTAGGCCTGCTCGCTCCCCGGGGCGCCATCATCGATGAGCTTCGAGAAGGTGTAAGACGTGAGAAAAGTCATGCCGTTTTTGAATCGGCGCTCGAGGCGGACTTGCAGAGAGTGATAGATGGAAGAGCCGGAGGTGGAGTGAACCGTATTGAATCCGGTGAACTGCGGGTATGGGCGCAGCAACTGGCCCACCGAAACGGTGGATTGTCCCAGCGGGGTGTTGGCCGGGATCTGGCCCAGAAACGGATTCGGCACCTGGCGCAGCAGCGCGTTGCCTTGGGAGAGGTACTGATCGGGAATCTGGTTGAAACCGAGGTTCTGCATCAGATAAGATCCCTTGCTGCCCGCGTAGGCGGGTTCCAAAAGAATGCCTCCGGGCAGGGTGGTCTGCACTCCGAAGTTCCACTGCTGGATTTGGGGGGAAACCTGGTTGCGGTCGGGACCCGCCAGCGCCTGCCCCACCTGGGTGAGCAGGCCGAGGGAGCTTCCGGTGGGATCCGAGTAGCCGTTGGGGAACGGATCGCGCAGGAAATTGACAGGCGTGAAGCCGTTCACGGAGGGGACGAACGGAGTGGTGGCGGAGAAGCCCACCTGCCCCCACTGGCCGATCCCCTGCCAGGTGCGCGGGCTGTAAAAGACTCCGTAACCGCCACGCACCACCAGCCGGCTGAACGCCTGGTAAGCAAACCCGAAGCGCGGCCCCCAATTGTTGTCGGCGATGTTCGCATTGGTGCGCGGGTCGCCGTTCACGCCGGCAAACTGAAGTCCGCCGTAGAGCGGCCCGAGCCCCGCGGCCTCTAAGGGGCTGGGGGCGGTGAAATCGAGCCAACTGAGCCGGTTGTACCGGTCGGTGCGAGAGGTCTCGATCTCATAACGCAAGCCGATGTTCAAAGTAAGTTTGGAAGTAACCTTGTAGTCGTCCTGCAGAAACAGTCCCATATAAGATTGTTGGAAGTCCTGGGTCGGCTGGATGCCGACGCCGCCGCTACCGGGCGTGCCGATCAGGTAGGAAGCGAACGCGTTTCCGGAGGTCGGTCCGGCCAGGGTCGGGTTCGGTCCCTGCGTGAAGCCGGGGGTGAAACTGAACGTACCCGCGCCGTTATTCGGCCGTTCTCCGTCCACGCGGTAAACGCGGGCATCCGAACCGAACTTGATGATGTGGCGGCCCCGAACCAGCGTGGCGTCCGCTTGCAGGCTGTAGGCGTTCTGCCGATTGCTGAAGGTGGTCTGGTCCACCGCGCCGAGCGCGTCCTTGCCGAATCCCAGGGGGCTCGGCGTGATCATGCCGGTGACATTGATCTGCGGGAACTGCTGGGCGGTTTGATACGCGGCATAGCTGGCCGGAAACCCGAGTTGCGTGATGTCGAAGCCCTGTCCGTAGGGTTGGGCAAAATCGTGCAGACGGGAGAAACCGGCCCGGAACGTGGCGACCACGGTGGGGCGGAGCGTCCAGGTATCTTCGAGGCCCGCATTCCATTCCGCGAAAGATTGCGGGCCCGAGGATGGATTGGCGATATTGCCGAAAATATTCGGCGGGTCCACGTAGCTTTTGTTCCAGGAAATGCGGCCGAAGAGCTGCTGGCGATTGGAGATGTTATGGTCCACGCGGGTGTTGAACTGGTTCACCCCGTATTGCTCGCCGGCGGTGCTGAGGAAGTTGTTGGCGCCGGTTCGCGGATCGCCCGCGATGTTGCCATGGGGCCAGTAGCTCAACATCTTGAGAGCCACGGGGTCCATCAACGAGACCGGAATACGGTTGCCGGGGAACGGATCGCGCACGTACGTGCCGTCGGGGTTCTGGCGCGTGGTGAGGGGATTGTAGACGTTCACCTGCCGGCCCGCGGCGTCCTGGACCTGCGAAAAGTCACCGGCGCGCATGTCGTCGCGCGGAACCGTCAGGATGGTCGTGCGGCCCTGGATGCGCCGGATGCCCTCGTAATTGACGAAGAAGAAGGTCTTGTCGCGCACCACCGGGCCGCCGAGCACGCCGCCGAACTGGTTGAAGCGAAACGGCGACCGCGGCACGTCCGAACGGTTGTTGAACCAGTCGTTGGCCTGCAGTTTGTCGTTCCGCAGAAAATCGAACAGGACGCCATGAAACTGGTTAGTTCCGGATTTCAGGCTGACATTCACCACGCCGCCGCCGGTGTGCCCGAACTCGGCCTTGATACTGTTAGATTGCACCTTGAATTCCTGCGTGGCATCCACCGAGGGGATGACCACGAACTGGTTCTGCACGATGGTGGTATTCGGAATGCCGTCCAGCAGGATTTCATTTGTCATGGGCGGCCCGCCATTGGTCGAAAAATTCGAGAGCGGGATATTGTTACCCGGCAGGACGCCGCGGCTATAAGCGACGGTTCCGGGCGTTAGCAGCACGAGGTCAAACGGGTTCCGGCCGTTGAGAGGAAGGTTGACCACCTTGGTGTTATCGACGACCGTGCCGAGCGCTCCTTCGGTGGTGTCCAGAAGGGGAGCCTCGCTGTTTACGACCAGGGTCTGCGTGACATTGCCGACCTGCAGGGAAAAGTCGATTGCCGAAGCCTGGTTGACGTGCAACTCGATGCCGGAGCGTTGCACCGTCCGGAAGCCCTTTTTCGCGACGACGATTTCGTAGTTGCCGGGGTCGAGCGACGGCACGGCATAGTAACCGGCGTCATTGGACGTGGTGGCGTGGCTTGTCCCTGTGTCGGTATTCCGCACGGTGATCGTCGCGCCCGCGATGACAGCACCGCTCGGGTCCGTGATCCGGCCGCTCAACTGCGCAGCCGCATTCTGTGCCCGGACGGAACCAGCGAATAGAATCAATAACAGCGAAAAGACACACAACAGTTTCATCGAATCATCTCCCTGGATTCTCCCGATCAATTCCTGATCGTGATTCGTTTCTTCACCAGATAGTCATCGAGCGCCCATTGCGAGCAGTCCTTGCCAATCCCGCTTTCCTTGACGCCCCCGTGCGGGAGGTAAATCGAATACTTGAAGCCGTTGACCATCACCTCGCCGAATTCGAGTTGCTCCGCGATGCGGCGGCAGCGGGAGACGTCCTGCGTGTACAGATAGGCCACCAGGCCGTAGTCGGTATGATTCGCTTCGCGAACGGCGCTCTGCTCGTCGCCAAACCCGATCAGCGGCGCCACCGGCCCGAAGATCTCTTCGCGTGCGACGCGCATCTGCGGAGTCACATCGCGCAGGATGGTGGGCGGATAGAAGAAGCCCTTCTGGCCGGCAGGCGGCATCTGGCCGCCGCAAACCAACTGCGCGCCATCGCGCACGGCCTCTGCGACCAGGCCGTGTACGCGGTCCCGAGCCCTGGCATCGATGAGCGGCCCCATGGTCGGCCGGTTTCCACGGCCGAAGCCCGTCACCACTTTGCACGCCCGTTCCCGGAACAATTCATGAAAACGCCCGGAGGCCTCGCGGTGCACGAAGATGCGGTTGGGGGCGACGCAGATCTGTCCGCAATTCCCGAACTTAAGCGCGGCCACGTCATCGGCGGCCGAGGCGAGATCGGCATCCGGAAAGATGAGTACGGGCGCGTTGCCGCCGAGTTCCATGCTCATGCGCTTGATGGAAGTGGCGCTATCGCGGATCAGGCGCCGGCCGGTTTCGGAGGAGCCGATCATGGTCACCAGCCGGGGAATGGTGCTGGAGGAGATGGTCGCGGCCACCGAATCGGCCGGACCGCAAAGGATATTCACCACGCCGGCCGGTAGGCCCACCTCCTGGCAGATTTCGCCGAGGACGTAGGCCGAGAGCGGCGAAGCGGACGAGGGCCGCAGGATGATGCTGCATCCGGCCGCCAGCGCCGGACCGAGTTTGAAACCGACGTTGAGCAGCGGAAAATTCCAGGCAAGGAACGCAGCCACTACGCCGATGGGCTGCGAGATCACCTCATGACGGTGGGTATTTTCGATATCGGGAAGGATCGTGTCACGGGTGCGGCGCATCTCCTGCGCATACCAATCGAGCGCGCCGACCACCGTCTCGTAATCCTCGGCCGTGGCTTCCCACGGCTTACCCATTTCGTACATCACCGCGAGACGCAGATCATTTTCGTGAGCGGCGGCCGCGTCGCGCAGCCGGTACATCCACTCGCCGCGTTCTTTCAGGGAACGGTGCGACCAATCCCGGAAGCCCAGTTCCGCGCTGGCAAGGGCTGCTTCGGCATCTTGCCTGCCGGCCCAGGCGACTTCGCCCACGACCTCTTCGGTCCCTGGGCAGACTACTGCCCGGCGCGCTCCGCCCTGAGCATCCTGCAAAGCGCCGGCGATATAGAGTCGCTTGTATCCGAAGTCCATCTTGCTTAACCTTTCGGCAAACTATTCGAATAGCCCAATATCAGGCAGGCAACAATCAGAGTGGCCGCGCCCGCCCACATGAGGCGCAGGGGTTCTGCGGCATCGCGCCATTCGCCTGCGCGAATCGCCCACAGGTTGCTCACGATGAGCGCGAGGCCCAGCAGCATGGGCCAGCCGATGACCGGGCCAAGCGCGCCCATCAGGGCCGAACCCTCGCCGTACACGCCGAGCGCGGCAAACCACAGCACTCCCGTCAGCACCGCCCACCCGTATGCGCCTCCCGTCTTCCGGCTGGCGAAACTGCTCCAGGAAGCGTTCTTGACCAGGAGGAAGACGGAGTAAAGCAGGTTCATGAGAGAAGCGCCGGCTAGCACCACAACCCATGCCGCCAGACTCGAATTCCGTACTTCCGCGCCGCCCTTCGCCGCCGCTTCGGCCACCGGAGCCGCCTCGTCAAAACCGACGTTAAGCAGCGAGGACAAAAGGCCGCACAGAACTGCGACGCCCAGACCGATGCGAAATTGGCGGCCTCGGCAAACTCCCTCGACGCTTGTTGTGAACAGGCGGTCGCGCTGAATTCCTGCCCACGCCACCAATCCAACGCCGGCGAGCATGACAATGACCCCGGCCACCACCGCAAGCTTCACCGAAAAGGAAACCGGCCGGGCCGCGGTCAACAGAGGCAGAATTGAACCGGCCGCTCCGGCCAGACCCATGACAATCCCGTAAGTCAATGAGAGGCCGACATAATTCACGCTCAGCCCGAACAGGATCCCGCCGATGCCCCAGAGAAAACCACACGAGGCGGCGATCCAAACCGCACCGGCCGGGACGGCTCGAATGGAATCCATCAGGCTGGGTACAACGGCCGCGGCCCACAACAGAGGAAGCGCGATCATCCCTACCATGGCGTAAATGACCCACCACGCCTCCCACGCCAGCGGCTTGACCCTTTTCATCCCGAGTCCGAACGTGCCCTGGAAAAAACTGGCGAGCACGATCAACAGGAGCGGCAAAAGCATGTTGTTCATTCGATTGGATGGTCCAATTGCATATTTTGGGCCGACTCGTTCCGGCTGTCAAGGTTTTTTTCAGCGCGTGAGCGCCAGCGCTGGCGCGCCGCACCACTTGACAGGTCGATCGCACCATCGTAACATTGGGATGACCAATTTTGGGAAGCAGATCGTGAAATCCATGAAACCTGCTCTTTGGCTTACGGCTCTCCTCTTTTGTGTTCCGGGCGCGGTGCTGCCGAGCGCACCGGCCGCACCCGCTTCCGGATCCCGCGAGACCCTCTCCCTGGATGGCACGTGGCAGATTGTGTTCGACCAGCGCAACCAGGGTCTGGCAGACCGCTGGTACCTACAGCAGAATTTCGAGGCCCTGCCGAACCGGCGTACGATCAGAGTCCCCAATTGTTGGGAGACCATCGAGCAGGATTATGAAGGAGCGGCCTGGTACGGATTGCGGTTTCGGGTGCCCGCGTCATGGAAGGATCGCGTCGTGCGGCTGGAATTCGCCGCGGTCAATTATCGCGCCGAGGTGTGGGTCAACGATCAGCCGGCCGGGTTTCATGACGGCGGCTACACCCCGTTCGAACTTTCGGTCGGCGACTTTCTTCATCCCGGCGCGGAGAACTTCCTGGCGGTTCGCGTCCTCGGCCCCGTCATCACCAAATACACGGTGCTCGACGGCATCGGGCCCAACGAGACGCCGCACTGGCGGGGCGCCATCGCCGGCGGCATTTGGCAATCCGTGAGGCTCGTGGCCACCAACCAGGTGTTCTTTTTAGACGTCCTTGTGCAACCTCGCCTGCGGGACAGCCGTGCGGTAATTGTGGCCGCGATTGAGAATGCGGCCAATCGAACGATGCCGGCCAGGGTGGATTTCTCATTGGCTGGGGAGCCAGCCGCAGTGCGGCGCGAGCTTTCGCTTCGCCCCGGGCGAAACTCCGTCCAGGTGGAGATTGCGATTGCGAATCCGAAACTGTGGACGCCCGATACCCCCGCGTTGTACACATTGGAAGCGCGCGTTTCGGCCGGAGCGGGTGAACCGGACCAGGTAACGCAGCGGTTCGGCATGCGGGAGTTCACTATTCGCGATGGAAACTATTACCTCAACGGAAAGAAGATTCTGATCAAGGCCGCGTTTTGGGAAGGCTTCTACCCGCAAACGCTGGCGTTTCCTCCCAATGCCGATGTCGTGCGGCGCGAAATTCGGCTGGCGAAGGAAGCCGGTTTCAACGTGCTGCGCCTCTGGCGCAAGCCGCCGGCGCCGATTATTCTCGACCTGGCAGACGAGATGGGAATCATGATTATCGATGCTCCGCCGATCGAGTGCATGGATTACTGGCCGCAACTGACGCCCGAGACGGAACACCGCGTGGCCATCGAGATCCGCGGGATGATCGAGCGGGACCGCAACCACGCATCGGTGATCTATTGGGAAATTTTCAACGAGATCCGGCGCCTGGGTCTCGCACGTCTGAAGCCCGTGATGTCAGTCCTGGCGCGCGACCTCGACCCCACCCGAGTCGTGATCGACGAATCCGGCGGATGGGCCGACGGCGCGCACGTTTATCCACCCTATTCTTTCGACGCGGGACCGATCAACGAGATCCACTCCTATCTTCCCGCGCCGGTCAGCCCGCGCAGCTACAACTTCTACCTGACCCTGGGCTATCCCGGATTCGACGTCAGCATGTTGGGCCGGAGCCAGATCCGCGCGCCGAACGGACTGATGTTCGTTTCCGAGGTGGGTTACGGCGGCCTTCCCGACCTCCCCGCCAACGTGGCCGAGTACCGCCGCGACGGCAATCCGCTGACTCCCGATTACCGCTATCATCTCTCGCTGCTCGATGAATTCACCAAGGCCATCCGCGAATTGGACTGGGGCGGAATGTTCCCCGACGTGGGGGCGCTGTGCCGCGCCTCGCAGCGCATCCAGGCCGAAGGCAACAAACTGGAAATCGAAGCGCTTCGCCTGAACCCGAGGATCGGCGGATATTGCGTGCACGCATTCACCGATGGGGACTGGATCTGGGGTGGCGGAGTGCTGGACCTGTTCCGCAATCCCAAGTTGACGTACCAAACCATCAAGAAGGTGCAGACTCCGCTCTATGTGGCCGTGCGAGTCGAACCCTCCAACCTGCGCGAAGGACAGGCGGGAAAGCTGCGGATCGATTCCGTGAACGATCGCGACGAGGCCCGCGGCCGCCTCGAATGGGAGATCGTGGCGCCCGGGGGCGGCATCCTGCTGCGGGAGCGCAAAGAAGTTTCGGTTCCCAGCGGAGTCTCCAGCCTGCTGAATACGGCGCTCGCCGGGCCGGCGGCTTCCGGCTCGTACACGGCCCGCGTGCGTTTCGTTCCGGAATTGGGCCAGCCATTTGAAAACGAGCGGGCGTTCTTCTGCCTGGCGAAAAAAGACCTCCAACCGCCGGACCTCCCCGTCGCGGTGATCGATCCGAAGCAGGAGATCGCGCCGTTTCTTCAGTCGCACGGCATTCCGGTTCGCGCATTCTCCGGCAGCGAACGCGAAATGCTGCCCGTGCTCGTGGCCACGGATGCGCCCCGGGAGAGTGCGGCGCTGCTGGACGACATTCACCGCGGAGCCGTCGGCATCTTCCTGAAACCGCCGGCCGCGCCTGTAACCGCTCGCGTCACTAATCGTCGCGCAAACCCGCTGCTCCAAGCCGGATTCCCGCTGCAACTGAAGCTGCGGCTGGCGCGCGGCAATTGGGCACCGGTGAATCATGGCGTCCGCCCGCATCCCATCTTCGACGGCTTGCCGAGCGGCGATTTCATGGGCCAGGTGTATCTTTATATCTGCGCCAACCAAACGCTCGAAGGAGTGAAGATCCCACCCATCGTGGGTTCGCTCAGCTACAGCAGCAACGGCCAGATCGATCGCAGGAACCTCAACTACCTGGGTCCTGGGAACGTCTGGTGGGGCGCCGATTTGGCGGCCGTGCCTTTCGGCAAAGGCCGGATCGTCCTTTCGACCCTGCGGCTCCAGGAGAATCTCGAGACGGATCCGGTTGCCGAAAAGGTGCTCTACAACATGATCCGCTGGGCCTCTTCGGCGGTCGGGCGATAACGGTGTGTTCCGATGGAATGGACTAACCTATGGCCAGTAAAATCACACAACCGGCGGTCCGCCCCAAGGATGATATCACCAACCGGCTGATTGGCGCTTTCAATCGTCTCATCTCGCAAGGCGTGCTCCGGCCGGGGACCAAACTGCCCCCGGAACGGGAAATGGCTCCCCGCTTCGGCGTGAGCCGTTCGTCGCTCCGCCACGCCCTTAAAGCCTTAGAGAACATGGGGATCCTCTATCAACGGGTCGGCGATGGCACCTATCTCCGGGAATCGTCCGAAGGGATTCTGAGCCGCCCGTTGGAACTCCTCATTTTGCTGGACGGCATCTCTGCGTCGGAACTGCTCGAGACCCGCTTGATCGTGGAACCCGAACTGGCCGCCCGCGCCGCCGAGCGCGCTACGTCGCCGGATCTGGACTCGCTGAACCGCACGATTCGGGAGATGCACAAGGAAAGAGATCAGCAGAAACTCACCGAACTCGATATCGCTTTTCACCAGGGGATTTTTGTGGCTTCGGGAAACCGTCTGAGCCAGCGGATCTTTCCGATCATCCAGAGGGCGATGCTGAAAAGCATTGCGATTACATCGACGCTGGTGGACGCGGACCACACCCTCAGCTTCCACAAACCGATTTACGATGCGATTTACAAAAGAAGACCGGCGGAAGCACGGCAGAAGATGATCGACCACTTAGAAGACGCGCGCGGACTGCTCGCAAAAGCCGGGGAGCGGGCGCAGCCCACATCGCTCCTGGATTCGTTCCAATCAATCGGGTAACATATCGCTCAGTGTTGACTCAGCGCCCCCCGGCTAGCGGGTCAGCCGGCTCGTCGGACATCTGCTGGCGCCGCTCGAAACGGTGCCCGCATCCTTTGCATTCGCATTCATATGCCGGCATCTCAATGTTCCTCTCCAGGGTGATTTGCGGCACCGTCCAGACGGGCTTCGACCGCCGACCAAACGGCGCGGACACGTGGCAGGTTCCGCAGTCCGCCAGATGGGGCTTGTTCTGTTTGACCGCCTCGGTTTTGTGGTACTCGATGCAGGTACGATGCATGGCCTCGCGGTACGAAAGTGCCAGGCGCAGATCCACGTTTTTCGTTGGAGGCCGGCGGGAACATATCTTGCTTATGGCGCTCCATGCAATCTTTGACGCCCGCTGCCCCGGTCGGGCGATCAGACGCATGGCACTTCACACAGGAATAGTTGGCCGACTGGACGCCTGGCAGCCGGTCTTTCTTGGCCACCGCCAGCATGTGGTATTGGTGATCTAAGATGTCCGTCTTCGCGTTCATCTGTCGTTGGCAGCGGTAACAAGTCGTGGAGTTGTCGTGGGGAAGCGAGACGTGATGACAGCGCCCGCACGACTTGGTGCCGCCCAGCCGTTTCTCGTGGTCGGCATGGGGGAAAATGGTATAAACACCTCCGTCCTCACCGCCCAGCTTCAGCTTGGTTCTCTCAATATCCACACCGATCGCCGGGCGAACGCTGGACGCCGATGCGGCACCGCGAAAATACGGCGGACACATGAAGACGAACGCCAGAGGAATCACGAACGAGGCGATGAGTGTGACCCGTTGCAGGCTGTCGTTGACGGCGGTCGTCCAAAGCTGGCGGAAGCTCCCGAACGTTAAGTGAAGCAGGCCCGCGCGGCTGCGCATGGCCGGCGGCCAGTCGCTGAAAATCGGCAGGTTTTCAGCCAGGAAGAAAAACACGAGACCCGCCGCGACCACTACGCCGAGGCTGACGGCCCACTCGACCAGCGACGGGAAATAGGTCACTCGCGCATTCCGGAAGTAGCCGAAGATGCCGACATCGAGCCGATTCAACGCCAGTCCGATAGCCGCCGACGCGGCGGCGGTTGCGATGCCCGCCGTGGAGTAACGCGACCAGGGCAAGGATAGAAGTACGATGGGCAGAACCGTGGTGAGCACCAGTTCCACGAGGTAGAGCCAGCTTTCCCACGTGCCGGCCAGCAGCGGCGCCCAACCGCCATGCACGAACAGGTCGCTAACTTTCAGCACCAGGTAGAAGGCCAGCACCGCTGCGGCGATAGTCGCCAGCCCGCGATATTGCCGCATCTCCGCTCTCGTATGCTCCCGTGAGGAAGCCGTCCCGGATTCATACCAGTGCGCCCACAGGATCCTCACCAGCACTACCACCATCAGGCCGGTGCCCATCGCCGAGACGATGAAGAGTTCCGGCAGCCACGGCGTGTACCACAGCGGATGCAACCGAAGCGGAGTCACCAGGAACAAGGAGCCCGGCGAGGAATGGTGCAGGCTGGAAAGCGAAATGCCGATGATCACGATGACGAATGCGGCACGATGCAGGGCATGCGCGACCTTCTCGGCGCGCAGTCGCTCGAAAATGAGCGGGGCCAACTCGATCGCCGTGATCGTAAAGTACAACAGCACGCACCAGAAGACTTCGAACAGGAACGAGTTGTCGTTCCACATGAACATCGGATGCCAGAAACGCTGCGGCAGGCCGATGTCGAGCAGCAGCGCCGTGCAGGAGCAACCGTAGCCCAGGAACGCAGTCAGGATGGCGGGCTTCAAGAACGGCTGAAACCGCTTCAGGCGGAGCACGTAAACCAGCAAGCCGACGGTGAAACCGCTGGTGGAGAGGGCCACTCCGGCCACCATGTTGAGAATCTTCCACAACCCCCAGGGCACCCGATCGGAAAGGTCCGTGGTGGCGCCGAGCCCGAACCAGAGGCGGAAACATGCCCCCACCAGGCCCGCCAGCGCGATGGTCCAGAGGACATCTTTGATAGCGCGTGTGCGACTAGCCTGGATTCCCACGGCAGATTCCTGACCTAACCAAAAGAGCCTATTATCCG
>JAJYLS010000143.1:11699-14479 GCA_021787555.1 Acidobacteriota bacterium
TTTCCGGCCTCCATCGATGAGAAAAAGATTCGGGAACTGGCCAGCCTGCGTTTCCTGGAGCGCCACGAGAACGCGGTGTTTCTAGCGGGAGTTTATTAAGACGAGGCTCGTCAGATAGGTAGGTTGTCTGAAATCAGGCAATTGGACGGGTCTTTCCGTATATACGACGGCTCAGGCGGGGGGCGGAAGAGCTCGCAAGGCACGGCCGAGGTTTTCCAGGGTCGAATCCATTTCTTCGAACTGCTGGCGAACGCGCGGTCTTCCCGCCCGTCCACTATGCTCCACAATCCGGCAACTCCGAATCCGCGCGAGTTGCGAGAGCAGGTTGCGGGCATTACCCGTGAAGCCTACCTCCTTTCGGGCTCGCCACCACAACAAGCGCACCAACAAGTAACCGGTCACGCACATGAAGGCATGTACATGCAGCTTCTGGTCGGTCCAGTGGAATTGTGGACGCGTGGCAGCATGCCTGGGTCTTTGAGATCCCGAAAAGCAGCCTCGACACGGGACTGTCCGCGATAGGCTTCCACGATCTGTGCCGTCGTCCATTCGCTCCGGTCAGTGATCAAAACGCGTAAACCGAAATAGCGCTGGGTGAGCCGCTGATACTCTTCCAGGTCGCTCCAGGTCCGCACTTCCGTGCCGCCTTGTTGATTGCTCTGTACCTCATAACGGACTAAAATGCGCAGGTACTGGCGACCACAAATTTGCGCCAGTTTTCGCCTCACCGCTTCTGGCGTGCCGTGTGGTCGGATTCCTACCTCGTCGAGTTGCTCCCGACAGCGCGCCAATGGTTGATGCAGTCCGCGAAGTTGTCCTGCGTACAATTGGAAACTGAAGACTGTCCCGTTCCTTGCCGGCGATCTTCCGCGTCGTTCGCCATGCCCGGACCACCCCTCCGCCGGACAAGGTGACTTCTTCCAGATGATCGACCGCTTCGGCCAGCAGCGCCTGTTGGTACGACGGGCGGACCGCAGTTACATAGTGATCGACACCCGCCTCCAGTTTCTCCAGGTTGGCTTGCGAAGACGCGCCCGCATCAAAAACTAAGGTCAACTGTTGAGGCTGCAAGGTGAGCGCGTGCAGGCGTCCTCGCACCGGCTTGAGGAAGGCCGCAAAGGTGCGCATGTCCGAACGCGCGCCTTCGTACAGCACATGCGCCAAAGGCAATTGCGTGCTCTGATCCACCACCAGAGCCAGCCCCAACTGTCGCAGATCATGGCGACCCTGTTTGTTGTGTCCGCGTTGTGGCAACTCCGGTCTGTGGTTGGTGCTGGCGATGTGGGTGTAGAAGTTCGTGGTGTCATACGCCAATGCTTGAGGTTGCAAGTGTTCTATCCCGACGACCGCGCGTACGATGGATTGCTCGATGCCGCCCAGCAAAGCCACCGGTACGGCGTGCATCTGGTCCCAAAAATGTTGACTGTCCAGATCCTCGGCCGCAAAGCCCATCAACTCAGGTAAGGCGGTGGTCTCCGCCCAGGCGGCGAACGCGCGTTTGCTGCGCGGGGCGCAAGCGCGACTGATCATGCCTGCCAATAAACTCTCGCCCACGGTGAGGCCGTCACGCTTTTGTACCCGCCCGCCCGCCTCCCCCAGTGCCTGATCAATCTTGCCGACGATATCCAACTTCCGCGCCAGACAAAACAATGCCGTTACCGCGCCTGCCGTCACCGACGAGATCTTGATGTCGGAGTGCTGCTTCTGGGTGAGGCGCAAGATGTCCTCCACGCGGCCGAGATGGGCGACCACACGAAGGCGCGGCTTGCCGTCCTGGCGAAAAGACTCGACGATACGGTAATAGCGAATTCCGTGCGACTGGTGGCTTGGAGGGAAGCCATCAATTACGTATATACACTCATTCCAGAAGGCAAGTCAAGGATTATTTCCAGAAGCGGCACGACCCCCAAATGCCCAGCCGATTACGTATATACAGATCAGAACATCCGAAATCATTTACACACAGGAGCTTGGCTAAGAACGGGCCCGGAGTTTTAATAAACTCCCGCTAGAGCCTGTGGGCTGGCTTGTGTGCAGATGAGCATGGCGTGCGCGAATCTGCCAGAGATGCCCGATCAGATTCCCGCGGAACTGCCCGGAAGGATCCGCCGCGAAGTGTCGGCTCGCGGGATCACGATTGCCAGCGTGACCGGCACCTTCAACATGAGTCACCAGGATGTGGAGCGCCGCCGGATGGGGTTGCGGCGGTTGCGGGTTCTGGCCGAGGCATGCCCGCAGATGGGCACATCCGCGATTCATGTGTGCACTGGCACTCGCGACCCGAACAGCATGTGGCGGTACCACCCGGACAATGGCTCTCCGGAGTCGTGGCGGGACATGGCAGCCTGTATGCGCGAGGCGGTCGACATCGCCCGGCAGGCGAACGTTGTTCTGGCCTTCGAGCCCGAAATGAGCAATGTGGTTGATTCAGCCCGGAAGGCCCGCCGCCTTCTGGATGAGATAGGCTCCCCCCATCTGAAAGTCACGATCGACCCTGCGAATCTCTTTCACGCGGGTGAACTGCCCCGCATGAAGGAGATATTGGATGAGGCCTTTGCACTCGTGGGCAGGGACTTGGTGCTGGCTCACGCCAAGGATCTGGACAACGACGGTGAAGCGGGTCATAAAGCCGCAGGCCAAGGCGTGCTCGACTACGACCGGTACCTAGCCCGACTTTCGCATTTGTGATCGCATAGCGCCGTCCTAGTGGTTGTCCCACGCCCGTCATTTGCACCTTTCGCTTGACTTGCGGCCTCAACCATGGCTAGATGAAAGAAGGA
>JAJYLS010000144.1 GCA_021787555.1 Acidobacteriota bacterium
GTCGCGCTCGATAGGCTTGAGGGTTTCGACGGCGCTCTCGACGCGGGCGATGAGGTGGCGGATGACGGGCGACTGGAACTTGATGCACCGAACCAGCCGCGAGGTGCGCACCATCAGCCGGCCCAGTTCCCACAACTGGCGCCGGTATTGCTTGGGCTTCATGCCGCGCGGGATCACCTGGAGCTTCTGGCGGCATTGCAGCACCCGCCTATAATGGCGGGCGATCTCCTCGGCGCGGCCGCAGAATTCCAGGCGGCGCTCTTCCACCAGCTCGTCGGTGAGGATGGGGTCGGAAATCTGGATGAAGTCGCGGGCGGAAAGCGCATCGCGCTCCATCTCCTCTCCCATGGCGATGATTTCCTGGAGGACCAGCGGCGCGCGGGAAAGCGACTTCAGGACGATGCTTTCGCCGCGCTCGATGCGCCGGGCGATCTCCACCTCGCCCTCGCGGGTGAGCAGCGGCACGGTTCCCATCTCTCGCAGGTACATGCGGACGGGGTCGTTGATCTTCTCGCCGATGCCGGCGGGGAGTTCCAGGTCGAGGAGTTCCTCGCCCTCCTCGATCTTCCGCTCGAAATCCTTGGGCTCTTCGAGGATCTCAATGCCGGCGCCATCGAGGCCGGCAAGCAGGTCGTCGAGCCCGCCGTCGGCGCTCAGATCGCCGGGCAGAACTTCACTTACCTCGTCGTACAGGACGTAGCCCTTTTCCTTGCCCATCTGCACAAGGCGCTGGAGCCCGTCCTCATATTTTTCGCTCACCGCCACTGAAGCCCCGTACTCCTCGGCGCAAGAGAATCCAAAACATTGTACATCACGGCGCTGCCGGTAAATAGGGGGGTAGGGGACAGGGCTAGGGGCGGGGGCCTTGACCGGGGCCGGGGCTCAGGGCTGGGACCCTTGACAGAGGCTGGGACCGGGCCGGGGTGGCGCGAGCGAAGTGGCGCGGTGGCGCGGGTGGAGCAACGCCGCGGTCTACGATCCGAAACCGTTGGCCGCGGGCAGAGTCAGTTGTCCGAGTTCTTCCTGGTGCATTTTGTGCCTCAGCATGTGCGACTCATGTGCTAAGTTCTGGACGTAAGTGCGATAAGTCGGCGTCCAGAAGTTGTTCTGATACTGGTTCACGTAGTTGATGGCGTCATCCGTGTTATCGGCCAGGTACTGCACCAACGGGTGCGCCTGGTGGATGGCCGCCTGCTCTTCCGGGGTCACCACGCGTTTGATCTCTTCCAGGCGGCACAGGCGTTTCCCCATGTCGTCGATCCGGGATTTGATCCGGGTCAGATAGTCGGCATGGATCTGCCAACTGATATCCGGCTCCACGGCGAAATTTTCGAGCTTTTCGGCGTTCGAATTGACGTGCTGGGCGTCGTTCCGGATGTCCTTCAGCAGGTGATTCGCTTCCCGATTGAAGTTCCAGGTGTACGATGCGGCCGTTGCAGGTCCGGCGACACACGATTGGACTCTCGCCGCCATGGCAGCGGCGGGAGCGAAAATCATGGCGCCCACGACGGCGCCGGTTTGTAACCACTTAGTGATGTCCATAATCTGCTCTCTCCCAAGAAGTCCAACTATCTTATTCCGGGCTTCCAGTTGTTGATGTGCATCCGGCGTGCCGCGCCAGAGATCGCGTCTACCGCCGGGAAGGGAATTCGGGCATGGCGCGCGGAGTAACAAGCCGAAAAAGTGTGCGGCAGCGAACAGGTTCGCCGGCTTACGCCGTCGGGGCGGTGTTCACAATCCAGCCGTCGGCAAGCTGAATGATGCGGTGGCCGTATGCGGCGTTGGTTTCCGAGTGCGTCACCTGCACGATGGTGGTGCCTTCGCCGTTGAGCTTTCGGAACAGCTCCATGATCTCCTTGCCCTGGGTGGAATGCAGGTTCCCGGTGGGCTCGTCGGCGAGAATCAGCCTGGGGCTGGCGATCACCGCGCGCGCCACCGCGATGAGCTGCTGCTGGCCTCCGGAAAGCTGGCTGGGAAACAGGTCGCGCTTGCCCACGATGTGGAAGCGGTCGAGCGTGTCGCAGACGATGGCGGCGCGCTCCGATCCCTTCACATTGCGGTAGGAAAGTGGTATGTCCAGGTTTTCGTAGACCGTGAGATTGTCGATGAGGTGATAGCTCTGGAACACGAAACCGATGTATTTCTTATTTAGCTCGACGCGTTCTTTGGGCTTCATACGGTGGACCGGCTGGCCGAAGAACTCGAACTCACCGGTCCAGGCGCTGTCCAGCATGCCGAGAATGCTGAGCAGCGTGGACTTGCCCGCGCCCGAAGGGCCCATGATGGTGACGAACTCGCCCTCGCGGATCTCGAGGTTGATGCGCCGCAGCACGTAGGTGCGGCCGTAGCCGCCCTCGTAAAATTTTTCGACGTTGCGCAGTGTAATCATGAATCTCTATTGATGCCGCAGGGCGGCCACCGGGTCAAGGGCCATGGCGCGGCGTGCGGGCACGTAGCTGGCCGTGAGCGCGACGGCGCCGAGCAGCAGCGCAATGGCGGCGAAGGTGAGGGCGTCGGTGGACGGGGTTCCGTAGAGCATGGTGGCCATCACGCGGGTGATCGCGAACGCCGCCACCAGGCCGGCCGCGATGCCGCTGGCCGCGAGAGCCGCGCCCTGGCCGAGCACCAGCCGGACGATGTCGTGCGGCTGCGCGCCCAGGGCCGCACGGATGCCGATCTCCTCGACGCGCTGGGTCACGTCATAGGAGATGACCCCGTAGATCCCCACCGCCGCCAGCGCGAAGGCCACCAGCGCGAAGAGGCCCAGCACCACGGTGTTGAAGCGTGCGGAGGCGAGATCGCGGTCCACCACGGCGTCCATGGAGCGCACTTGCGCCACCGGCTGATCGGGGTCGAGTTGGTGGACCAGGCGCTCGACCGCCGATGCAAGCAACAGTGCTGGACCCGACGTTCGGACAACTACCGCCATGGTCGCCATGGGCAATTGCGGGTAGGGAGTGTAAACCGTCGGCCAGACTTCGCTGTCCATGTGGTCTGGTTTCACGTCTCCGACAATGCCGACGATCTCGATGACGCGCTCGGCAGGATCGAAGAGCAGGCGGCCGCCGATGGCGGGCTGCCGGCTGGGGGTGCCCCCTGGGCCGGGCCAGAAGCGCCGCGCCAGCGTCTGGTTGACGACGGCCACGAGTGGCGCGGTGGCAGTATCGGCGGCGGTGAAAGCCCGGCCGGCCAATAGCGGAATGCCCATGACGCGGAAATAATCGGGCGTGATGCCGCGTACCAGGGCGATGGGCCGCTGCTCGGGCGGAGGTGCGGGACGGCCGTCCACGTGGAAGATGGAACCCACCCCAAGATTGGTGAGCGGCAGCGTACTGGTGGCCGCCGCGCCGCGCACGCCCGGCAGCGCGGCGGCGCGCTCCACCAGTTGCTGGAAGAACGCGATGCGGCGGTCATACACGGAGTAGCCGGCGCCGCCCAGCGGCACCCGCATCGTGAGGAGACCGGCGGGCTGGAAGCCGGGATCGGTGGATTCGAGGCGCACGAAACTGCGCAGCAACAGGCCGGCGCCGATGAGCACCAGCGTGCCGAGCGCCAGTTCCGCAACCACCAGGGCATTGCGCATCATGCGGCCGCTGCGCGCCGCGGTGCCGCCGCGCCCGCTTTCGGTAAGCGCGGTGCGCAGGTTGGTACCGGAAAGCTGGATGGCCGGCGCGATGCCAAACAGCGCGCCGGTGAGGACCGAGATCGCGAGCGCGAAGAGGAACAGCCGCGCGTCGACGCGGGCTTCCGCCAGCCGCGGCACGCTCTGCTCGCCTAGCCGCGCCAGCAACGCGACACCGCCGTAGGCCAGGACCATTCCCGCGGCGCCGCCGGCCACCGCCAGCAGGATGCTCTCGGAAAGCAATTGCGCGAGCAGCCGCCCGCGGGTAGCGCCGAGCGCGGCGCGCACCGCGAGTTCCCTCTGCCTTCCCACGCCGCGCGCCAGCAGCAGATTGGCCACATTGGCGCAGGCCATCAGGAGAAGGAAGCCCACCGCCGCCAGCAGCACCAGCAGGCCCTGCTCGATCTTGCGCCCGACTACTTCCTCACGGAAGGGAAAGACCGAAGGGAGAAAACCGGCGTCAAGCCGCGGATTGTCCCGTTCGGCGCGCGTCCCGATGCCCTCCAGTTCGGCGCGGGCCTGCTCGATGGTGGCGTCGGGCTTGAGGCGCGCCACCACGGCCAGCATCCGCGCCTCTCCGATGCGGGTGTCGTTGGGATCCAGGGCCAGCGGTACCCAGAGGTCAACGTCGGGATCGAGCACGGCGAAGCCCGCCGGCAGCACCCCCAGCACCGTGTAGCTGGCGCCGGCCAGACGAACGGTCTTGCCGGCGATTGCGGAATCCGAGCCGAAACGGTGCTGCCACAGATCATGGCTCAGCAGGACGTAATTGGCGTGGTCCGGCCGATCTTCCTCGGGACGGAACGCGCGTCCGATCACCGGTTGCACGCCGAGAAGCGGGAACAGCGAGGCGGTGACGCGCTCGGCCATCAGCTCTTCCGGCTCCATGTGGCCGTTGGGGCCGGCGGTGAGATCCATACGCGTGTCCTGGATGGCCGCGGTTTCCGCGAGGGCGCCGCAGTGCTGCCAGAGCCGGAAATTGGCGGGCGCCACGAACAGGTCAAACTTGTGCAGCGCAAGGTTTTTCTCGCGGATGACCAGCAGGCGCGCCGGGTCGCGAAGGGGCAGCGGTTTGAGCATGACCGCGTCCACAACGCTAAACAAAGCCGTAGTGGCGCCTATACCCAGCGCCAGAGCGACTAATGCGGCGGCGCTAACTCCGCGAGCCTGAACTAATACCCGCGCCCCGTAACGCAGGTCACCAATTAGCGAGGACATTGCGCACAGGTTAACAGATTTCGGTAAAGCGGGTGGATGCACACGGCGGCGCGCTCTTGTTCGCAACCGTACAACCGGGCAGGCGAAAGCCGTGCTTCGATGCAGAAAGGGAGGATTTCCAACAATGGCTGTGAAACCGATTCCGGCTGGATTCCATACTGTCACGCCGTACCTGGTGGTGCATGATGCTGCCGCGGCAATCGACTTCTACAAGCGGGCGTTCGGCATGAAGGAGGTGTCGCGGATGCAGACACCGCAAGGCAAGATCGGGCACGCCGAGCTGAAGATCGGCGATTCCACGATCATGCTGGCGGACGAGATGCCGCAAATGAGCACGCGCTCGCCGCAATCGCTGGGGGGTTCGACGGGCGGCATCTTTCTGTATGTGGAGAATGTCGATGCCGCGTTCCAGCAGGCCACGTCAGCCGGCGCGGAGATCATCATGCCGCTGGCGGACATGTTCTGGGGCGACCGCTACGGCCAGGTGAAAGATCCGTTCGGACAGGTGTGGTCCCTGGCGACGCACAAGGAAGACGTGGCTCCCGAGGAAGCCGCGCGGCGAGGGCGCGAGGCCATGGCAAAAGCGGCCCAGCAGCATTCCAGGGCGCAGGGCTGAAAGCTCTTGGCTATTGGCTGTTAGCTGTTGGCTTTTCCACGCGCCTAGCGCGGACGAAGTCGAGCTCGGCTTGTTTGGGGATGCCGGGCTCGAAGCAGCGGCGGCAGCGCGCCTCGTACATGTCGGCGGCTCCGACCACGATCAGGTCGTCGGAGCCGCGCAGGCGTTGCGTGTGTTTGGCGGGGTTGCCGCAGCGCACGCAGATGGCCAGCGTCTTGGTGATGGATTCGGCGTGGGCCAGCAAGTCGGGGATGGGCGGAAACGGACGGCCAAGGTAATCCGTGTCCAGGCCGGCGATGATTACCTGCTTGCCGCTGTCGGCGAGGCGCTGGGCCACGTCCACGAGTTGCGGGCCCATAAAGTTGGCTTCGTCGATGCCGAGGACTTCCGAGCGCCAGTCGATACGCTCCATGATTTCGCCTGCGTGGCTCACGACCTGCGACTTGAGGCGGAGGTCGCCATGGGAGACGATTTCGCAATCCGAGTAGCGGTCGTCGATGGCCGGCTTGAACACCTCGACGCGTTTGCGCGCGATCATGGCGCGGCGCAGGCGCCGGATCAGCTCCTCGCTTTTCCCCGAGAACATGGGGCCGCAAATCACTTCGATCCAGCCGATATTGGCGTTGATGATGTCCATAGGAATAAGGGGTTTTTGGCTGTTAGCGATTAGCCTTTAGCTTACGATTCTAGCCGATAGCGCGGCGCGCGAGGCTAAGGAGTTCTGCGCGGTTACTGAAAGCTGAGAACTGACAACAGATAACTAAATCGGTATCCGCGGCCGGTTCTCCGAGCCCACCCAGTAGGCGTGCGTGGGCAGGTCCGCCGGGGGCGGCGTCAGCAGGCGCGGGCGCATCAGCAGCAGTTCCTGCGTGTCGGCGCGGTCGTGCTCGTGCGTCTCGGTCAGCGTCCCGAGAACGGGAATGTGCGAGATCCCCGGCAGCCCAGTGATAATCTGGGTGTCGTTGCGGTCCAGCAGGCCCGCTACCATCGCCCACGCGCCCATCTTGAGCTGCACGGTGGATTTCAACGCGCGGTTGGCGATCACCGGAATGCCGTTCACCGACTGCCCGGTGAGGATCTTGAACGACGCGTCGATTTCCATCGTGGCGGCTTCCTCGCTGAAGATGTGCGGCGTCACCTTCACCTCCAGCCCCAAGTCCTCGAAATTGAAGGATGGCGGCGGCGTGTAGGTGTTCGCGCCGTAAAAGCTCGACGGGCCGTAATATCCCGCGGTCATGATGGGGTAGCGGTCGCCCACGTGCAGCGTCGCCGGCTGGCCGTCCAGTGCGCGCAACTCGCTCTGGTAAACCAGGTTCCCGGTGCTGTTGGTCATTTGCAGGACCAGTTGCGGCATCACGATGCCAATGCCGAACAGCGTGTTTCCCGCGCCGAAGCCCAGCAGCCCGGCAACATTCTGCGTGACCGAAAGCGGGTTGTTCATCCACGTGGTCATGGCGTAGATGGGGAAAAGGTTGGGGAAATTGACCCCGTAGGTCAGGGCGTCGTTTAGGCTGACCTCCAGCAGCTTAAACTCGATCATCACCTGCCCGCGCGGGCGGAGCAGGTCCCGGAGCATGGCGCGCGCCGGCAGCACTTGGGAAATCGGCCCACGCAGCACCACGACCCGGCTCGAGCTGTCCCAGCCCACGTGCTGGATGGCGAAGGTCTGCTGCACCGCCGTGATCATCGAGTTGAAATCCTGCTGGCTGACCGGCTCGGGCAAGGGGACCGCCACCACCACCTGCGGCTCCAGGTCCTTGCGTTTCTGCGGAGTGTCCTTGACCACCATGAACACTTTGCTGGTGAGCGGGATGATGAACGTGCCGGTGGCTGCCTGCAAGCCGTTGAGCGCGTCGCGGTAATCCACGCCCGTCATTTCAAACCGGATGGAGGGTAGCGGCTCGTAATCGCCGTCGAAGACGCACTCCAGGCCAAAGGCTTTGGCCACGTCGTGGTAGAGCTTGTCGGAGCTTTCGCGCAGGTTGAAATCCTTGCGCGCGGGCAGGGCCGTAAGTTCCGTGGGCGGCAGGGGTTTTTTCGCGTCCGCCAGGTCTCGCGCGGAAGGCGGGTCGAAATGCTTCTTGGGAGTGTCGAGTGCGGCGCGCTCCGCGCCGGTGAGCGCCGATTTGGGCATGAGGTCGGCTTCCAGCGCCGCCCGCGACCGCACCGCCTGGCTACGCAGCCAGTAGGTCTGGTTGTTGGGCTCCTTGGCGTAGGCTTCCGAATAAAATACGTAGGCCGCCGCCATGTGCCCTTTCTTTTCGGCCTCCCGCCCCCGCCGGTAGAGGTCCGCGGCGGACGGCTCCCCGGCCATCAGCACCGCGGCCAGGAGCAGGCAGACGATGGGCACACGGGTCCACACAAACGGATGACGCGCGGGGGTGGGGAAACGTGCAGAAGGGATGCAGATTGAACTTCCAGGTGGAGCGGGCGCCGGACGCGCCACACTGTAGGTGCGTTTTGCGCGGGAACGCCACGGGAAACCTATGCAGTGGGCGCGGTTTCCCGAGCATGGGAAGCCACGGAAGGCGAGATTCCCGTAGAAACCACTACAGTTCCACTACAATCGGCTTCGTGATCGACCGAGCCGGGATTCTTCACTCTTCTTTCCCGTAAGAACCACTACCGTTTCCGCGACAGTTATCACGGAGTGGGGCACCCCTATCCGCCACCGCGGCTCTTAAGCGCCAGAAAGCGGGAGGGATGGGCGCCCGCGGCGTTCACATATTGCAGTGTTCTGTGAGCTTTCTGGAAGCCTGCGTACCCTATTTCTCGGAGAAATAGGTCAGGCCAAAATCCGGCGAACCGAGGTGTGGCCGATCTTCAGACGGCGCGCAATCTCAGATTTGCTGGCGCCGGCACGATGCAGTTTCCGGATTTCCGCAGCGTGTACGGGCGCGGTTGCCGGTCGCCCCAGGCGTTTTCCGTTTTCGCGTGCGTGCGCCAAGCCCGCCCGGGTCCGTTCCTGCAAGACCTCCCGTTCAAAACTGGCGAAGACTGCGAGTATGGCAGCCATCGCTCGCCCTGCCACTGTCGTCAGATCCAGCGCCTCGGTCAGTGACACGAAGCCGACGCCCAGATGCTCGAGTTCCTGCAGGGTTGCCAGCAGATCCGTCACCGACCGGCCCCAACGGTCCAGGCGCCACACCGGCACCAGGTCGATCTCCCGGCGGCGAGCGGCTTCCAGTATCTTTTCACGCGCTTCCCGCCACGCCGCCCCGGAGTTCACCTCGCGGACCTGCATGGCAATCGTCCAACCGCGCCGGGCGGCGTACTCCGCATCGCCCGGTTCTGCATCGCCAGCGTCTGCTGATCATTCGTGGACACGCGCGCGTACAGGCCCGCCCGCAACATTTTCGGCGCTCTCCGTGACTGGCCGAAAATGTGTCCGGATTTTGCCTTTTGGGAAGCCCGGTTTTCTGGGCATTTCAGGATGTCACCCAACCATGGCCGGAGTCAATCCTTCGGCCAGGCGTGCAGTTTTTCCATAACAGGTTTACTGTGCTCCTGGTGAAAGGCCCAGCGCTCCTCGGCCGAGAGACCTCGTTGCCGCGTCACCGCTGCATCGCCGTAAACCTCAAGGAAGGTTTCCAGCAGGAACCGGCACGGCCCCGGAAAATTCGGCGTCACTTTCACAAAATTCCGGCGGCCGTGCGCATTACCATTCGCAGGCAGGATCTCCATGGGATCCACCAGTTTCGGCTCATTCCGCAACAGGGCATCGCACATTTGAATCAGCGGCGGCAAGCCCGCCGCCCGCTGTTTCAACACCTCGGCCAGATTCTCACCGGCGTGCTTGCAGCCAGTGAAGTACAGCGCGATGCGATGTCCCTGATAGATCCACACCAGCGCAGCATGCGGATGGCGCCCAGCAGCTTTTGGCAGCCGTCTTCCCCCAGCGCCGGTCGTACCTGCTCCAGCCAGCCCTTCAGTTTATCGAGGGAAACATCCAACCGCGGAATGCCTTCTGACGGGGACGGTTTCATGCGGCTCCTCCTTTTGCCGACGAAACGGGCCTGGAGATTTCGGTCTGCCATTTCCCGCCGGGCACCAGCAAGTGGAACAAGATCGAACACCGCTTGTTCTCTTTCATCAGCCAGAACTGGCGCGGCAAGCCGCTGATCAGTTACGATGTGATCCTCAATCTGATCGCCGCCACCACGTCGAAGATCGACTTTGACCTTGATGGTGTGACAGCTTCCCTGATGAAGCATAGAATAGCGCAGTGCACTTTCGCGGGTGCCCGTGGGTTCGTATCAGCATGTTAGTCCCGGCATTACTCCAGGAATAGTTCCATGAGGACCTCGTCATCCTCCCGCCCATCGATCGCAACCTGCCGGGCCAACCGCCCGCACGCGCGGAATCCCAGGCGGCTATAAAAAGCCTGAGCGGCGGTGTTGGACGCGCGGACCTGGATCACAAACTTGCGGTATCCCGACGCGCGGGCAAAAGCGGCGGTCACCCGGAACAGGGCGGTGCCCACGCCGAGGCGGCGGTATTCCGGCGGAAAGGCCGCGCAGGTAGTCGCGCTGCCCGGCGGCAGTCCAGGCGCAGTCGATCGCGGAGTGGATGCGCTCGGCGGCGATCCGCTCCATGACGGCTGCGATTCCGGCGGCATCGTCCCCGGTGGCGCGGCGGATGTGAAGCGATGGCGACGTAGCGGGCCTACATGATGGCGGTTGGCGGGGCCGGCTCATCCGGCCGGCCGGCATTGCGCAGCGGCAGGCGGACCATCAGCAGGGCCAGGGCAATCAGCACCACGATCGAGAGCCAGCCCGTGCCGGGCCACGTGGCGTCGGGAAGAATTTTGTGGCCCTGGGTTTTCTCCGCCGCGCGGAAGCCCGCCACCAGCAGGCCGCAGAGCGCTTCGCCGGCGATCAACCCGGAAGCGGTGAGCACGCCGGCGTTTTCGATGCGCGCTTTCTGCGCGTCGTTGAAGTCACGCCGGTCACGCAGCCGGTCGGTCATCCAGCGGAACAGGCCGCCCACAAAAATGGCGAAGGTGGTTTCGAGGGGCAGGTACATGCCCACCGAAAACAGCATGGGGCTTTTCACCTCGACCATGATCAGCGCGAACCCCATGAGGATCCCAACGACCACCAGCGGCCACGCCATGTTGCCGCCGATGATGCCCTGCGCGAGCGAAGCCATCAGTCCGGCCTGGGGCGCGGAAAGCTGCGGTGAGCCGAACCCATAGGCGCGGTTCAGCCACATCAGCGGGAAGAACAGCGCCATGCTGGAGATCGCGATGCCCAGTAAGTCGCCCACCTGCATCTTGGCCGGCGTGCCGCCGAGGATGTGGCCGGCTTTGAGGTCCTGCAACATCTCGCCCGCCACCGCGGAGGAAACGCACACCACCGCCGCCACGCCCAGCACCGCGGCGATGCCCGCGTTGCCGCGCAACCCGAGCGCGATCATGAGCAGCGCCGCCACCAACAGGGTGCACAGCGTCAGGCCGGAAACCGGGTTATTGGAGGAACCGATCATGCCCACCAGGTTCCCGGAAACCGCGGCAAAAAAGAAGCCCAGCACGATCATGAACACCGCGGCGACCACCGCGCCGGCGAGCACGCCGGCAAAGTAGAGGTACAGCGCGATCATGCACACGAACACCACTGCCAGGCCGCCGAAGACCACTTTGCTGCTGAGGTCGCGCTGGGTGCGCTCGGTGGCCTGGTGCGCCGCCGCGGATTTTTTCAGATCCGCCACCGCGCGCTTCATCCCGACCCCGAGGCTCTTGCGCATCTTAAAAAGCGTGTAGGACGCGCCCACGAGCATGCCGCCGACCGCGATGGGCCGCACGATGTTAAACCAGATCGCGCCCGCCACATCGGCCCAGCCGGCGGCCGTAGTCACGTTGGGCGCCATTTGCGGTCCCAGAAAAAACGCCAGCAGCGGAACCAGCAGGCCCCACGCCAGCACGCCGCCGGCGAAATTCAGCGCGCCCAGGCGCGGCCCGATGATGTAGCCCACGCCCAGATACGCCGGGCTGATCGCGGGAGCCGAAAAGGTGGTCATGGCGCCCGCCGGCACCGCCGGCGCGCCCGGAGCCTGGCTCAGTTTCAGCATGCTGGTGCCCAGTTTGCCCACGCGCACCAGGAAATCGCGGCTGGCGGCGAACACGTCGATCGCGCCCAGAAAATAGACCGCGGCGCCGAGCCCCATGTTGGCGAACAGGATCTTGGCCGCCTTCGAGCCCTGCTGCCCGGCTTTGTGAATTTCCGACGCCGCCACCGATTCGGGGAAGGGAAGTTCGGGGTCTTCCACCATCACGCGCCGTAATAAGGTCACGAAGAGAATTCCGAGGGTGCCGCCCACGGCCATCAGCGCCACCGATTTCCAATACCCGTGCGCCACATCGAACACCGGCCATACGCCCGAGAGCACGAACGCCGGAATGGTGAACACGGCGCCGGCGGCCACGGATTCGCCGATGGAGCCGATGGTACGGGCGATGTTCTCTTCCAGAAGCGAGCCCCTCATCAGGCGCAGGATGGCCATGCCGATGACGGCCGCGGGATAAGTGGCCGCGATGGTCATGCCGGCGCGCAGCCCGAGATATAAGTTGGCTGAGCCCAGGACCACGGTCATAGCGAGCCCCAGCAATACGGCGCGCAGAGTAAATTCCCGGAGATTGGTGTTATCCGGTACGTAACTCATTGCAGTTTGGACCTCACTTTTTCACTTAGTTTTTTCCCGTCCACGGTTTTCCCCTGAAGCCGGGCCTGCGCGGCCTTCATCACGACGCCCATCTGCTTGAGCGAAGTGACCCCTGTTTCGGCGATTGCCGCCGCGACTGCCGCGTCCATGTCCGCGTCCGTTGCCGCGGCCGGCAGATAGCTTTCGATCAGCGTGCGCTCGGCTTCTTCCTTCTCGGCCTGCCCGGTGCGCCCCGCCTTGCGGAACATTTCGGCCGCGTCGGTGCGCTGCTTGATCAGCGATTTCAGCACCTGCATCTCGGCGGCATCGTCGAGCGGCTTGGGCGAATCGACCTTCGCCTTCATGAGCGCCGCCTTGATCATGCGGAGGGCGCTGAGCCGGGCTTCTTCCCGGGCCTTCATGGCCGCCACCATGTCCTTTTGTACCTGATCGATCAGTGGCATAATGCTGCCATTGTAAACCGGCGCTTCCTCCGACGCCCCCCGGCCGAGGGGGAGGAGGAGGGGTGGGAGGCGCATCTTGCGGCTGCTTCGATGAAGATGCGCCTCCCGGACCGCGGCGGTGGGAAGGCGGCGGGTGTGACGCACTTGCGGAAAAGCCGCGCGCAATTTGTGCGGCTGTAAGGTGCTGAGCGGCAAAGAGTTGCGGAGGCATTGCGCGATTTTGTGACGCATCTTGCGGTGGCTTTGGCGAAGATGCGTCACCCGGATAGCGGTGGCGCCGCAGCCGGCAAACGATTTTGGACAGACAAATCCCACTTACCCCTCCGTAAAGATAGTGCGACGGGGCGGGAAAAGATTGCAGGAAAGTTTTTGGGGGGCGCGAGGTGGGGCGGCGGGGTGGGGAAGGGGCGAAATCCGGGGCGGAGGATTTTCGATCGGGTCTCAGGCGGCGGTTCGCGCGCCGACCTTTCCCGACGTGAAGCTTTTGGCAGCGCCCGGCTGGCGCCGGCGATGCCGCCGCTAATCTCGCAGAAGCGGACTTCGGGCCAGGGTCACCCTGACCCGGACTTCGTACGAGTGGCGCGTGATACGGCCGGGTGGCAGGCGAGTGCCCTCGCCGGATGCTGGGTGACTTGCCGTTCCTAATCCCTAAGCCTTGTACGAATGGGGGACAATGCGCCCGGAGCACCGGTTTCGGGTGCGGACTTCCGATTCGCCGGCGACGTATCCCGGACGCGTCGCATCCGCTATACGTCAGATAGTGACGACAGCGACTTCGCGGCCGGAAGCCCTGACGAGCCGTTCTATATCGCCTGAGTCGCTCGTGAGAATCGTCGCCTTTTGCCGAATGGCCGTCGTCACCACAACGGCGTCGACGATATCGGAGGTTTTGGTCATGCCTAGCAACCGCCCGGCTTCGTGCGCCTCGGTTTCGACAAGAGGAACAATCACGCACCCAGTCAAGAAGCGGCGGAGTTGGGCTTGTTGTGGGGACCGGCTCACCTGGGCTACCACCGGCGTTGGCACCAATGGAACAACGCCCAATTCCAAACGGGCCTTGTGTTCAGCCCACGCTCGCCGCTCGTTTCTGTCAGCGGCCACGAGAACAGCGGCGTCATAGACGACGGTGCTCATGCCGAACGTCGGACCTCTCGCGAGGTTCGGAGCTGGGCCCGCACGGTGCGACGAGCTTCATTCATCTCTTCCGCTGTGAAGCGTCCGTGCTGCTTTTCCCACTGCGCCACTGCCGCCAAACCAACCCGCTGCTGGAGTGCTTTTCGGGCCGCGGCGGTCATCCAGGCAGAAACGCTCATCCGGTCGCGGGCGGCCGCGGCAAGAACCTTTTCGTGGATGTCCGGATCTATAGTGATAGCAAGCTTAGGTGAGGGGTTGCCGCGCGGCATACATAGTATCCTACTACAGTATGATACCACGCGGGAGGCACCCGAATGGCAAGATGCGCCCTTGCGCATGGGAGCAGTTCCGAGCGGAATCCGCAAACGGGACAAGGTTGGCCCCGTCGGGCCATGATCGACTCGTGGCGATGGAGGCCACGGATCGTGAAGCAAAAGCACCGGAAACAGAACAAAGGGCGGACCGCCAAATCGGTCCTGCGGTTACCAGACTTCGAAGTCGCCAAGTCCGCGGTTCTCAACAGCTTGTCGTGCCCAGATGCGCAGCGGGGCTATTGTGACGCCATCGACGAATTCGTGGATTGGTATTGCTCCGAGCCGCGGCTCGCCTTCAACAAGACGGTTGTCGTTCGCTATCGAATGCACGTTGAGTTGCGACATCTCGCCCCGGGCAC
>JAJYLS010000145.1 GCA_021787555.1 Acidobacteriota bacterium
GGCGACTTGCGGCCGGGCTCGATTTGTGCCGTCCCTCGTCCCTGCGGCAAGCCTACTTGCCACTGTGCCAAACCGAAGGATCCTGGCCATGACCCGCAACTCCGCCTCACCTACAAGGTAGATGGCAAGACGGTGGCCGAGTCTTTCGCTACCCCCGCCGCCTTTCATAAGGCACAGACGGAGATTCACGAATATCAGCGGCTGCAGAATTTGTTCGCCGATCTGGTGGCCGTGAACCAGAAGATCTGCCGTCTCCGGCCGGCCGAGAAACCGACGGAAAAGTGGAGCGCGGAGGAAAAAAAACGGCTGCTGCGGTCCATCACGAAGTTACGCGCGAATTAGATGCTCTGTTGCCGCGCGTCTTTGCCGAACGGCGCAAGACCGGCGACCTGGACCTGGAAGCCGTGGAGTTGGCGTTTCGCACCGCGATCCACTCCGCTGGCGCGGCGGGTCTCTCCGAACTGCTCCGCGAGCCGGGAACGATTCCGACAACAGTGCCTTGCGCTTGCGGCAGACATGCCCGCTATAAGGACCTGCGGCGCCAACCGATCCTCACCGTGTTGGGTCCTGCTCACATGCTCCGCGCCTATTACTGGTGCGCGCACTGCCGACAAGGGGGGTTCCCCGCGGATTGCGCCCGCGACATGGAAGCCACCGAGTTCTCTCCGGGCGTACGCCGCATGTTGGCGCTGGTGGACAGTGAATGCTGCTGCTTCGATCAGGGCCGTCAGCAGATGGAACTGTTGGCCGATCGGGAGGTCACCGCCAAGGCCGTGGAGCGCGTGACGGAAGCCATCGGCGCGGACATCGCCCGCCGCCAACAGGAAGCCATCCAGCAAACCATGCAACTGGAACTGCCCGGTGCCATGGGGCAGCCGATCCCCAAAATGTATGTCCAAATGGACGGCACCGGTTTGCCGATGGTGGCCAAAGAGACGGAGGGACGCAACGGAAAGGCAGAAGACGGGCGGACCCACACCCGCGAGGCCAAACTCGGTTGCGTCTTCACGCAAACCACAGTCGATGACCAGGGCCGGCCGGTGCGCGATGAGGCTTCGACTACATATACGGGAGCCATCGAAACGGCCGCCGAATTCTCCCGCCGCATCTACACGGAAGCGCATCAGCGCGGTTGGAGCCGGGCGCAGGTCAAGGTCGTTATGGAGGACGGCGCGGAGTGGATTTGGAACATCGCCGAAGAGCAGTTTCCCGGCGCCACCCAGTCGTCGATCTCTATCACGCCCGTCAACACCTGTGGGATCTGGCCGGCCAACTTCATCCCAGCGACCAGAAATCCAAACGCAACTGGGTGATGCCCCCTGCAGCGGCTCCTGGATCAAGGCAAGATCGAGGAACTGGTGGCCCAACTCCGTTCCCACTCGCCGGAAAATCCCGAGCCGGCTGCGGCGGTGCCAACAGAAGCCAACTACTTTGAGCGGAACGCCGAGCGCATGCGGTACCCGAAGCTCCGCAAGGAAAACCTCTTTGCTGGCTCCGGGGTCATCGAAGCTGGCTGCAAAACCGTGATGGGGTCTCGGCTCAAGCGCTCGGGCATGTTCTGGACGGTTTGCGGCGCCAACGCCGTCATTGCGCTCAGGTGCTCTCGCCACAGCCGCCAGTTCGACGACTACTGGGAGAGCCGTCGCGGGTGATCATTTGCCCTCTCCATGTCGCGCACCCGAGCAGGTGGCAGGAGCGGAGCGGGGCGTGCACGTCATGGAGACTATTCCCGCCGAGTAAGCCGAGTGCTCCGAAGCGGGAGATTGGCCATACGATACTGGAAGCAGGTGACCTACGAAAGCGTAGCGGAAAACCTCAGGGAATCGTTTCGCGTGATTGCCGCGGCGCGCGGGCGGGGCGAGGTGCGGGAGTTGCACGGGGTGAGCATCGCGTCGGCGGGCGTGACGTTCCAGATGTTCAATGCGGCGTTTCTCTCGGCGCCGGTGGAGAGCGAAGGGGAACTGGCGCAGCGGATCCTGCTGCCGGCGGTGCATTTCAACGCGCGCGGGCTGGAGTGGGCATACTGGGTGTGCGACGGCTTCATGCACCCGCGGGCGCTGCGGAGGGCGCGGCGGGTTTTCGAGCGCCAGAACCTGCGGCACGCGGTGGATTTGCCGGGGATGGTGGCGGAGCGGGTCTGGCCGCCGGTGCGGGCGCTGCCGGCGCTGGAGGTGCGGCGGGTCGAGCGGGGGCCGTTGCGCGACGCGTTCTGCGCCATCGGGTCGGTGTGCTTCAACGTGCCGATTGCCTGGTTCCACGAGGTGTTCGACAGCGATGCCGTATGGCGGCACTTCGCGGCCTACGTGGGATACGTGGACAGCGAACCGGTTTCCACCGCCGCGGTTGTGGTGGGGGGCGGCGCGCTGGGGGTCTACAACGTGGCCACCATTCCGGGGCATCAGCGGCGCGGCTACGGCGAAGCGGTGATGCGGTATGCGCTGGCGGATGCGGGCCGCGAGTATGGGATCGAGCGGACCATTCTGCAATCGACGCCGGCGGGGCTGCGGCTGTACGAGCGGATGGGCTATCGGACGATTACGAATGTGTCGGTTTACTCGACCTGAAGGCCGCGATCGGCGATGAGGGATTCCAGGGCGGCGATGTCTTTGTAGAACGGGCGGTCGGCGTCGATTGGGGGGGAGACTTCGCGGATGCGGGCTCGGGCTTCTTCGAGCGGCGGGCTGGACTTGAGCGGGGCGAGGAGATCGAGCGCGCGGGCGGCGGCCAGGGCTTCGATGGCCAGCACGGCGCGGGTGTTGCGGACCACGCGCTGGAATTTCAGCGCGGCGGTCATCCCCATACTGACGAAATCCTCCTTGTTGCCGCTGGTGGTGATGGAGCCGGCCGAGGCGGGATGCGCCAGCACGCGATTTTCGCCGACCAGGGCGGCGGCGGTGACCTGCGCCATCATGAGGCCGGATTCCAGGCCGGCGTGGCCGGCGAGGAACGGCGGCAGGTCTTCGTTGAGCGCGGGGTTGACGAGGCGATCGAGGCGGCGCTCGGAGATGCCGGCGAGGGCGGTGAGCGCGATGGCCAGGAAATCGAGCTGGAGGGCCAGTGGCTCGCCGTGGAAATTTCCGCCGGAGAGGATGTCGTCGCCGAAGACGAGCGGGTTGTCGGTGGCGGAATTCAGCTCGATGTTGAAGACGCGGCGGGCTTCGGCGAGGGCGTCGCGGACGGCGCCGTGGACCTGCGGCGCGCAGCGGAGCGAGTAAGCATCCTGCACGCGGCGGCAAGTGATGTGCGACTGGCGGATTTCGCTGGCTTCGAGCAGGTGGCGCAGGCGCGCGGCGCTGGCGCTCTGGCCGGGGTGCGGGCGGGCGCCGTGGATGCGGGGGTCGAAGGCGCGCGGGGTGCCGCGGAGAGCATCGAGCGAGAGCGCGCAAACCACGTCGGCGGTATCGGCGAGGGATTCGGCGGCGTCAAGTTCGAGGCAGCCGATGGCCAGCATGGCTTGCGTGCCGTTGATGAGGCTGATGCCTTCCTTGGGGTGCAGTTCGAGGGGCGCGATGCCGGCGCGGCGGAGGGCTTCGGCGCCATCGAGGACCGCACCTTCGAATTCGGCCTCGCCTTCGCCAGTGAGGACGAGGGCCATGTGGGCCAGCGGCGCGAGGTCGCCGGACGCGCCGACGCTGCCCTGGCTGGGGACGACGGGGGTGACGGCGCGGTTGAGGAGGTCGCAGAGGCGCTCGGCGACGATGGGGCGAATGCCGGAAAAGCCCAGGGCCAGGACGTTGGCGCGGATGAGCATCATGGCGCGGACGACTTCGCGCGGGAGCGGTGGGCCGACGCCGGCGGCATGCGAGCGGACGACGTTGCGCTGGAGCCGATCGAGATCGGCGCGGGGCACGCGGACATCGGCCAGGAGACCGACCCCGGTATTGACGCCGTAGATGGGATCGTCGCCGGCGGCGAGGCGGTCGATGCGGGCGCGGGTGGCTTGCATGCGGGCACGGGCTTCAGGGGTGAGGGCGACGGGCCCGGCGGCGCGCGCGACGGAGAGGACGTGGGAGATGGTGAGATGGGCGCCGTCGAGAAGTAAGGACATGCCAAATCTATATTAGCCGCAGATGAACGCGGATAACACCTTTCGCTCTATCGGCGTTTATCTGCGTTCATCGGCGGCTATTCTTATCTTCTCTTTTGCCGGTCGGCGATCAGCTCTTCGATGTTCACCAGTTCGGTGGGGTAGTCGCCGGTGTAGCAGGCGTAGCAGTATTCGGCGCGGTCGTCGGCCACGGCTTTGCGGAGCGAGGAGAGGGAGAGATAGCCGAGCGAATCGGCTTCGACGAATTTGCGGATCTCTTCCACGCTGTGGCTGGAGCCGATCAGCTCGCCGCGGGTGGGCGTATCGACGCCGTAGAAACAGGGCGAAACCGTGGGCGGGCAGGAGATGCGCAGGTGGACTTCGCGCGCGCCGGCCTGGCGGACCATGCGGACGATCTTGCGGCTGGTGGTGCCGCGCACGATGGAATCGTCCACCAGCACCACGCTCTGGCCCTGGAGGAGGTAGCGGACGGGGTTGAGCTTGAGCTTGACTCCGAAATCGCGGATGGCCTGGGAGGGCTCGATGAAAGTGCGACCGACGTAGTGATTGCGGATGAGCGCCTGGCGGAACGGGAGGCCCGATTCGGCGGCGTAGCCGATGGCGGCGGCGACGCCGGAATCGGGCACGGGAACGACGAGGTCGGCATCGGCGGGGCATTCGCGCGCGAGCAGGCGGCCGAGGTTTTCGCGGGACTCTTCGACGGCGCGGCCGAAGACGATGGAATCGGGGCGCGAGAAATACACGTGCTCGAAGACGCACTGCGAGCGCGGCTGCTCGGGAGCGTAGCGCTCGCGGATGATGCCTTCGGGAGCGATGACGATCATTTCGCCGGGATCGACTTCATGGAGATAGACGGCGCCGATCAAGTCGAAGGCGCAGGTTTCGGAGGCAATGGCGTAGCCTTTGCGGCCGCCGGAGACTTCCATTTCGCCGACAACCAGCGGGCGGAAGCCGTGGGGGTCGCGCGCCACGATGATGCGGTCCTCGGCGAGGAGAACGAGCGAAAACGCGCCTTCGATCTGGAGCAGCGCGTCGCGCAGCGCACCGGCGAGGGTGCGCTCGGAAGAGTGCGCGACGAGGTGGAGGATAAGTTCGGTGTCGCTGGAGGCCTGGAAGATGGCGCCGCGGCGGCCGAGGTAGGCACGCAGGTCGGCGGCGTTGGTGATGTTGCCGTTGTGCGCCACGGCGAGGCGGCCCTTGCTGCACACCACGGAAAAAGGCTGGGCATTGAGCAGAGCGGTATCGCCGGCGGTGGAATAGCGCGTGTGGCCGATGGCGAGCTCGCCCGGCAGCGTGGCCAGGACGTCGCTGGTGAAAATGTCGGCCACGTGGCCCATGGATTTGTGGGAGAAGACTTCAAGGCCATCGGAGGTGCAGATGCCGGCGCTTTCCTGGCCGCGGTGTTGCAAGGCGTACAGTGCGAGGTAAGCCAGCTTGGCGGCTTCGGGGTGGCCGTAGATGGCGATGACGCCGCATTCTTCGTGGAATTTATCGAACATACGATTCCAGCGCTCCATCGTACGCGGATTTCAGAGTGGCGAGTTCCCAACTGCCTAATGTGATCCCACGCTGGCGGATCTCCATGGACCCCTCGATTGTAACCCCGATCGCCGCGGCTGGAACACCGTGCTTTTCCGCAATGGCGGCGGCGCGCTTGGGGTCGGCGGTGGAAATGATAATGCGCGAGGGGCCTTCGTGGAAGGCCAAAAATTCGGGGCGGAGATCGCTCGGGATGTCGATTTGCGCACCGATGCCGGCGGGGCCGAAGCCGCATTCCGCCAGGGCTACGGCGAGGCCGCCGTCACTCACGTCGTGCGCGGATTCGGCGAGGCCTGCGCCGACGATTTCGCGGATGGCGGACTGGACGCGCTTTTCGTAATCCATGTCGAGCGCGGGCGGGAGGCCCCAGAGCTGATGGAGGATCTCCTTGGCGTATTGCGTGCCGCCGAAGCGCGCGGTATCGCACGTTCCGGCGCCGCCCAGCAGGATGACGCTGCGGCCGGCGCGCTTGAACGGGATGGTGACCGGAGCGGCGGTTTTCATGAGCCCGACGATGCCGAGCACCGGCGTGGGGTAGATGCCTTCGCCGAGGGTCTCGTTGTACAGGCTGACATTGCCGCCGGTGATGGGGGTCTCAAAAACGCGGCAGGCTTCGGCCATGCCTTCGATGGCTTCGACGAGCTGCGCCATGATTTCGGGGCGCTCGGGATTGCCGAAGTTGAGGCAGTTGGTGGCGGCGAGGGGCTGCGCGCCGACGACCGAGAGATTGCGGCAGGATTCGGCGACGGCAAGCTGGGCGCCCTCGCGCGGGGAAAGGAAAGAGTAGCGGCCGTTGCCGTCGAGCGACATGGCGACCGACGAGCCGGTCTCCTTGATGCGGAGGATGCCGGCGTCCGCGGCTTCGGGGCCGGCGAGGGTGTTGGTGCGGACCTGGTAATCGTACTGCTGCCAGATCCAGCGCTTGGAGCAGATATCGGGCGCGGCGAGGAGCGCGGGGAGGGCGCGCTGGATATCGGCGGCGGGCAGTTCGCGGGGCGCGGCGAGCGCGGGCGGCTTGGGCGTGTGGGGGCGATCGTAGAGCGGGGCTTCGTCGGCGAGCTCGCGGTTGGGGATTTCGGCGACCACCTGGCCGTGCTGCTTCACGCGGAGCTTGCCATCGGCGGTAACGATGCCGACTTCGGCGGCTTCCAGGCCCCACTTACGGAACACGCGGAAGACCTCTTCCTCGCGACCTTTTTCGGCGACGAGGAGCATGCGCTCCTGCGATTCGGAGAGCATGATCTCGTAGGGGGACATGCCGGTTTCGCGCTGCGGGACGCGGTCGAGTTCGATTTCGATGCCGACGCTGCCGCGGCTGCCCATCTCGCAGGTGGAGCAGGTGAGGCCGGCGGCGCCCATGTCCTGAATGCCGACGATGGCGCCGGTGCGCATGGCTTCCAGGCAGGCCTCCAGGAGAAGCTTTTCCATGAAGGGGTCGCCGACCTGGACGTTGGGGCGCTTCTGCTTGGACTCCTCGGTGAATTCGGCGCTGGCCATGGAGGCGCCGTGGATACCGTCGCGGCCGGTGCGCGCGCCGACGTAAATGACAGGGTTGCCGGCGCCGGTGGCCTTGGCGTAGAAGATGTCCTCTTTTTTCGCGATGCCGAGGGCGAAGACGTTGACCAGGGGGTTGCCGTCGTAGCAGGGTTCGAAGGCGCATTCGCCGCCGATGGTGGGAACGCCGAAGCAGTTGCCGTAATGCGCGATGCCGGCGACCACGCCGGAGAGGATGCGCCGGTTCCGCGGGCCGGTTTGGGGATCGTCGAGGCGGCCGAAGCGGAGGCCGTCGAGGACCGCGATGGGGCGCGCGCCCATGGTGAAGATGTCGCGGAGGATGCCGCCGACGCCGGTGGCGGCGCCCTGGAAGGGTTCGATGAAGCTGGGGTGGTTGTGGGACTCGATCTTGAAGGCGATGACGTAGCCGCCGCCGATATCGATGATGCCGGCGTTTTCGCCGGGGCCCTGGACCACCAGCTTGCCGCGCGTGGGGAGTTTCTTCAGGTGCAGGCGGGAGCTCTTGTAGGAGCAGTGCTCGCTCCACATGACGCTGAAGATGCCGAGCTCGGTGTAAGTGGGCTCGCGGCCGAGGATATCGACGATCTTCCGATACTCGCCGGGGGTGAGCTGGTGCTGGGCGATGAGGTCGGGGGTAATGGTGGAGGTCATCGGATAGCCTCGATATCGGCGGAATTTCGAGGTTGTGTAGCCTGTCCCCGAATTAGAGATTGAAACACGACGAGGCCGTCGGCGGAGCCCATGAGGGGGTCGCTGGCGCGCTCGGGGTGGGGCATCATGCCCATGACGTTGCGCTCGCGGCTGAGGATGCCGGCAATGTCGCGGAGGGAGCCGTTGGGGTTGTCGAGGTAGCGGAAGACGACGCGGTCTTCGGCTTCGAGCTCGTCGAGGGTGCGGTCGTCGGCGAAGTAGCAGCCTTCGCCGTGGGCGATGGGGACGCGGAGGACCTGGCCTTTCTGCGCGGCGGCGGTGAAGGGCGAATCGGTGGTCTCGGTGCGGAGGCGGACCTCGCGGCAGATGAATTTCAGGCCGCGGTTGCGGATGAGCGCGCCGGGGAGGAGGCCGGCTTCGACCAAGACCTGGAAGCCGTTGCAGATGCCGAGGACGGGACCGCCGGCGGCGGCGAACTTGCGGACCGCCTGCATGACCGGGGAGAACTTGGCGATGGCGCCGCAGCGGAGGTAGTCGCCGTAGGCGAAGCCGCCCGGCAGGATGACGGCATCGACATCGCCAAGCGAGGCGGAGTCGTGCCAGATGAATTCAGCCTTCTCGCCGAGGTTGGCGGTGACGGCGTAGAAGGCGTCGTGGTCACAATTGCTGCCGGGGAAGACAATGACACCAAATTTCATGAGATATGTTTTTGGGGAGGCAATCCTATTTTAACAGAGATCGGGGTATTCTAATAGTTGGCCCGAATCTATCCTTTTACTCCCTACCGATACACGTCTCTGGCTGGACCGCTCGCGAACGTGGTGACGCAGCCTTACGACAAGATCTCGCCGGCGATGCGGGTGCGCTATCTCTCGCTGAGCCCGTACAACTTTGTTCAGGTGATCCTGGGCGAGCGGCGGCCGGAGGACAACGACGCAAATAACGTCTACACGCGCGCGGCGTGCCACCTGAACGACTGGATCGCGCGCGGCGTGCTGGCGCGCGATGCCGAGCCGGGCGTGTTCCCGTATTTTCAGGAATTCACCGTGCCCGATACCGGCGAGAGGCTGGTCCGCAAGGGATTCATCGCGCTGGCGGCGATCGAGGATTACTCGGCGGGCGTGGTGTACCGGCACGAGCAGACGCTCACCGGCCCGAAGAAGGACCGGCTGGAGCTGCTGCGGCACACGCGCGCGCACTTCGGACAGATCTTCATGCTGTATCCGGACCGCGCGGGCGCGGTGGACGCGCTGCTGGACGAAGCGGCGGCGGCGGCGCCGATCGCGGAAGTGACCGACGAATATGGCGCGGTGCACCGCGTGTGGAAGATCGCGGGGGCGAGCCGGATTCCGGAGTTGATGGCGGACAAGAAGCTGCTGATCGCGGACGGGCATCACCGCTACGAGACGGCGCTGGCGTTCCGCAACGAGAATCCGGGACTGGCGGGCGCGGACCGGGTGATGATGACGTTCGTGAACATGTACTCGCCGGGGCTGAAGATTCTGGCGACGCACCGGCTGGTGAACGGCATCGCGCCCGGGGCGTTTCCGGGGAAGCTGGGCGAGGATTTCGAGATTCGCGAGATCGATTCGCTCGACCGGTTGAAGCAGGCGTGGGCGGCGCCGGAAGGGCGCACGACGATCGGCGCGGCTGTGGGGAACCGGCTGTACGCGATGGAGTACCGCGGCGGAGCGGGCGAACTGGACGTGCGGGTACTGCACGAGCGCTTGCTGGCCAAGGGGCTGGGCATCGGAGAAGAGGCGGTGCGCGACGAGAAGCATCTGCGCTATATCCGCGGGCTGGACGCGGCGGTGGAGGAGGCGCGCAAAGGCGCGGCGCAGATCGCGTTCCTGCTGAAGCCGACGTCGGTGGAGCAGGTCGCCGGCACGTCGTTCGCCGGAGGCGTGATGCCGCAGAAGTCCACGGACTTTTACCCGAAGCTGCTCTCGGGGCTGGCGATTTACAAGCTGTAGGGCGGCTTCAGCGCAAGGGCTTCAAGGCAGCGATGGCGTTTTCGGTGTACTCGACATCGCCGTCCCAGTATCCGGTCAGGACATCATAGTTCAACTCGACCCACTTCTTGAGGGGGGCGAGGTCATGGGCGGCCATCTGGCCGCCGACTACGCGAACCTCGGGCCGAATCTGTTCCGCCCATCCGGAGAGTGCCGATTCCGGAGCGGCGGTTTGCGATTGGACACGTTAAGGTGCCGCCGATCTGTAAGGAGCGGAAGTAGACGTTACCGGAGCACGCTGATGAGTTGCGGCAACGGGACGGCGCCTTCGTGGAGCGCCGCGTCGTTGAAGGTGGAGAGGTTGTATGCGCCACCTTTGGCCTGCTTGTATTCGTCGCGGACGTGCAGCCAGCCACTCCAGCCGACAAAGTAAGTCGGTAACTGGCAGGAGGAGAGCTTGGCGCGCTGGAGCTTTTCCTCAGCTTCCTCTTTTTCCTGGAAGGTCTGCTTCATCATCAGGTCGAGCGCGTCCTGGTCGGTCATGTCGAGCATCTGGAGGCGCACGTCGAGGATGGCGTTGGCGATGACGCGGAGCTGCTCCTTGGCGAAGGTCAGGGCCATCTCGGGCGAGTGGTCGAGGAAGCCGTTGTCGAGCATCATCTGCTCGGCGTATTGCGCCCAGCCTTCGATGTACGGGCCGTTGCCGAAAAGCGAGCGCAGGAGGCGCCGCGGCTTGGGCTCGACGCTATTCGAAATCTGCATCTGCACGTAATGGCCGGGCATGGCCTCGTGGATGGTGAGCAGCTTAAGCTTATAGAAATTGTATTCGCGGAGCTTGGATTCGACGCGGGCGGGCGGCCAGTCGGCGGGAATGGGAGTGACCCAGTAGAAGGCGCCGAGCTGCGGTTGGAGGGGCGGAGCCGGGTCGAAGCCGCCGACGGAATAAATGCCGCGCATGAATTCGGGCGTGGGGATGACCTGAAGATTGGATTGCGCCGGCAGGGTGAGCAGGTGTTTCTCCTGGACGAAGGCGCGGGCTTCGTCGAGGTCCTTGCGGGCGTCGTCCATGTAGGATTCGCGCGTGGAATGGCGGCCGGCGATTTTGTCGAGCACGGCGCCGACGATCTGGTTTTCGCGGTCATCGGGGGAGAGGCCGGGCTGCTCCTTTTTGCCGGGGAACATTTGCCGGTAGAGCGGCTGCGCAATTTCGAGCATTTTTGCGCGCACGGCCTGCAATTGCTGCGTGGCCTGCTGGAGCGTACCGTCGGCCTCGACACCGCTTTCGAGCGTGTAGCGGAACTTGCGCATATAGAGGTCCTGGCCGAGACGCCAACTATAGTCGCTGCGCAAGGCGAGGCTGGACTTGAGATAGTCCTGGAATTTCCTCATGGCGTCCAGGGCGGGGGTGGCGGCGCGCGCGTACGCGTCGCGCATATCCGCCGGGACAGCGGCGCGGATGGTCTTGTCGACCAGGTCGATATTGCCCTGGTTTTCCTCGATGGCCACGCCGGTCCAGATGGACGGCGACGAAATCAGGTTGGTGCTGGCCTGGTCGAGAAAGAGCGGCACCTTTTGCAGACGGGCGATGATGTGGCGGATGCGGTCCGGCTGGGGCGCGTATTCGAGGACGAAGGGGGCGAAGAAAGCATTGCCGAGGGTTTCGACGTAGGTCGTGGGACTGTGCAGCGCGCTGTGGATCTCGTTGAGGTCGAGCAGGGCGAGTTTGGCCTGGTCTTCGAGAATGGTGGCATCGGCCCGATCTTCGGCCGAGAGTTGGCGGGTGGGGAGGCGGCGCAGGCGGTCGAGGAAATCCTCGTAGAAGTGGCGCTGGCGGTCGAGGCTGGCCGAGCTCAGGTCGTCGAGCCGGTCGTCGAGGTCGACCTTATTGTATTGGTGCAGACCGGCGCTGGTAGCGCCGGAAGGCGAAAACGACAGGGTGGTATAGACATACTCTTCGGAGAGCCGGGAAAGCTGCTCCGAAGGATTTCTGCGGCAGCCCGCGGCGAGGGCGGCAAGAGCAAGTACGGCAAGGAGTTTCCGCATTTGATTGCAATTGTACAATCTCGCGCGGAGCTAGGACGGAAATGATCCAACAATCAAAGCGCGCAGTGCGGGGTTTGCACGGCAGCGGGCCGCGGATCGGAAACCGGCAGGTCTCGGCGGAGGCGCCGGAGGTCGCGCATGACCTGGGTTCGCTCCGTGTAAGCCTTACGCGTCTGGATGCGCTCGCCGATGAGGCAGCCCCAAAGGAAGGCGACTGAAAACGCAATGGCCACCAAGCCCTGTCCGGTAATTCTGGCGATTGGCATCAGCTTGTCCTCCGCGCGAAGGATAGCAATTCGAATGCCACATAACGGAGAATATTGTTATCAAGCGCATCTTGCGGGCAAACTGTGGCGGAGCACGCACATGCGGGAAAGGGCGGCACGTGCGGCCTGGCCTGGTCGCGCACGCTCAGTGGCAGCCCGTACAGGTGAATGTACGTCCATGACACACTGCGCACGCGAGTTGTAGCAAAATGCAACTTGCCGCGCGGCGGTGCTGTTCGCCGGCACTGCCATTTTTTTCGCGCTGCTCAGACAGAAGACTCTCCAGTGCATGTACTATATGATGGCACGGAGGGGCCGGGAATCCGCTGGCTGGGATGTCCTATGTCCTGCGCAAGCGCATGAAATGCGCGATAATCGGCAGTCGGGAAAGTAATATGCCAAACATCACTCGCCGATCTTTCGTTCGCTCCGCCGCGCTCGCGGGCGCGTATGCCCACCTGGGAGGCGCGGCGCCGCGCAACCTGCGCATCGGCGTGACCGACTGGAACCTGCGACTCGACGCGAAGACCGAGGCCGTCACGCTGGCCAAGGAACTGGGGTTCGACGGCATCCAGATCTCCTTCGGCCGCCAGGTGGCGGACAATAAGCTGCCGCTGGACAACCCCGAACTGATCGCCCGGTACGTGCAGCTTGCGGCGGAAAACCGGATTCCCATCTGCGGCACCTGCCTTGACCGCCTCCACGTGGACGGGCTGAAAAACAGCAAAGTCGCGGCGAAATGGGTGCTCGACTCCATTCGCCTGACCAAGGCGCTGGGCACCAAGGTCATCCTGCTGCCGTTCTTCGGCAAGTGCGCGATGCAAAACGAAGCCGAGCGCAACGCCGTGGGCGACGCGCTGCGCGACCTCGCGCCGGAAGCGGAAAAGGCGGGCGTGATCCTGGGCCTGGAAGACACCATTTCGGCCGAGGACAACGTGCGCGTGATGGAGCGCTCGCGGTCGGGCAGCGTACTGGTTTACTACGACGTGGGGAATTCGACCAACAACGGCTTCGACGTGGTGAAGGAGATCCGCTGGCTGGGCAAGGAGCGCATCTGCCAGATTCACCTGAAGGACAACCCGAACTACCTCGGCGAAGGGAAGATTCAGTTTCCGCCGATCATGCAGGCCATCCGGGATATCGGTTACGTGGGATACGCCAACCTGGAAACCAATACGCACCGCGGCAGCACGGTGGAGGCGGACATGCGGAAGAACCTGGCGTACGTGAGGAAACTGGAAGGATAGTTTTCAGTTTTCAGTTATCAGTCGTCAGTTCGGAAGCGCACAGGAACTGACAACTGATAACTGATAACTGATTACTGACTACTGAACTCTTACTGCTGGTTCATAGCCACGATGTGGATGTTACGGTCTTTCTGCCAGCAACTGTCATCGGTGCAGTGCTGCGCCTGCTCCTTGCCGTAGCTGACGACATGGAGCTGGTCGCCGGGGATACCCACCTGCACCAGGTAATCCTTAGCTGATTCGGCGCGCTTCTCGCCGAGCGCCATGTTGTATTCGGCCGAGCCGCGCTCGTCGCAATGCCCTTCGATGGTGAGCTTATAATCCGGATAATCCTTGAGGATATCCCGCAATTCCTCGGAATCGGATTGCAGGGTTGACACGGCATCCGGACGTAAAGCGGCTTTGTCGTAATCGAAGTAAGCATCCTCGATGCGGGCCAGCAGCTCGTCAATGCGTTTGCGAGTGGCGGCATCGGGATAGCGCGGAGCCGGAGTGGACTGGGTTGGCGCAGGCATGGCGGAGGTGCTTTGTGGTGCTGGCGCGGTCTGCTGTGCTGGCGCGGTGGCCTCGGGTGGCGGAGGCGGTGTGGCGGCCGCTACTTTCTTCTTTGCACACCCGGCGGCAATAATCGAGATTGTCGCGATGGCAATAATTACCAATTCGCGAAAGTGTTTCATTCTTCCTCCCTGATTTATATGATGGGATGATTAAAGAATATTCACAATACAGGCGAGATAGTATGAAATCAGGCATACCGTCAGGGCGGTGATTCATGTGAGGCGGCCCGGCCTATAGGCACCAGTTGCTCCGCGATGCGGCGCTCAGGTCGCGCTGCCGTTCATGAGGCTGGCTGGGAGTTGGACGCCGCGCGCCAGCCACTGCGGCTGCAACCAGGGCTTGGGATCGCCGAAATGGTATTGGCCGACGACCAGGACGGGCGTCCCGTTGGCCACCTTCGTCCCGTTGACGAGGTCCCATGGCTGGCCCCAGTGGAAGAGCCAATCCGCATCGCGGCGCAGCATGCGGACGCAACCGTGGCTGACGGGCCTGCCGGGCATCTGGTATTCGTGCATGCCGAGGCCCAGGTAGTTCGCAAAGTTG
>JAJYLS010000483.1 GCA_021787555.1 Acidobacteriota bacterium
TCTCGAGGTATACACCGACAGCAACTGGCCGGTGGCGCTGCGCGCCAGCAGCTTGAGGAAGGTCGCCAGGTCCTGCGCGCGCGGGATGAGCTTTTCGATCCCCGCCACAGCGATATGGATGCGCGGCGCGGAGGTAGTAAGCCGGGCGTTGCCTTCGTTTTCGACGATCACCACGGCGCCCGAATCGGCCACCAGGAAATTGGCGCCGCTGATCCCGATATCGGCCGCCAGGAATTTCTCGCGCAGCACGGAGCGCGCGATGGCGGTCTGTTTCTCGGGCACGGTTTCGCGGGGGATATGGAGATGGCCGGCAAAAACATCCGCGACATCGTAGCGCGTCATGTGCAGCGCCGGCGCCACGATGTGGTACGGCCGCTGGTGGGCAAGCTGGAGGATGTACTCGCCGAGGTCGGTTTCCACCGATTCCAGGCCGTGGTGCTCGAGCCGTTCGTTGAGGTCCACCTCCTCGGTAGTCATCGACTTGGACTTGACGATGAGATGCGCGCCGCGCTCCTTGGCCAGCGAAAGCACGAAATCCGAGATCTCTGTGGCGTCCTTGCAATAGACCACTTTGCCGCCATGTTCGACCACGTTGCGCTCGAACTCCTCGAGGTAATAGTCGAGGTTCTCGATGGTGTGCTTCTTGAGCGCGTTGGCCTGAGTGCGGAGTTCCTGGTAGTCGGGCAGCGCGTCCGCCGAAACGGCGGAGATGCGATGCTCCTTGAGGCGCGCGGTGGCGGTGTAGATGGCCGTTTGCAGGTTGGGATCGGCCAGCGCCTTGTGAATCTTGCGATCGAATTCCTCGGTCATGGGTTTAGCGGCTGGCCAGGACCTCGGCGAGATGCATGCTGCGGATGGCGGAACCGGCCCGCGAGAGGGCGCCCTGAATCTGCATCAGGCAGCTCGGGTCGAGCGAGACCACAGTGCGGGCGCCGGTGCGCAGGATGGCATCGATCTTGGTGGCAGCCATGGCTCCGGACAACTCCGCGAATTTGACGGAAAAGGTGCCGCCGAAGCCGCAGCATTCTTCGGCCGGCTGCATCTCGCGCAGTTCGAGGCCGCGGACATGCGCCAGCAGGCGGCGCGGCGCGCTCTTGATCCCCAATTCGCGCAGGGCGTGGCAGCCGTCGTGAAAGGTCACAACGTCGTCCAGTCGCGCGCCCACGTCCTCGACGCCGGCCACCTCGGTCAGAAACGAGGAGAATTCCCAGACGCGTTTTTCGAGATCATGCACGCGGGCAAGCGTTTCGGGCTCTTTGGCGAACAACTCGGCGAAATGGTGCGTCACCATCGAGGTGCAGGAGCCGGAGGGGACCACGATGCACTCACTCGCCTCGAACGTCTTCAGGAAATGGCGCGCCATCGTGCGCGCTTCGTCGCGATAACCGCTATTGAAGGCCGGCTGCCCGCAGCAGGTCTGGTCTTCGGGAAAATCGACCGTGTAGCCGACGCGTTCCAACACCTCGGCCATGGCCATGCCGACTGCCGGAAAAAGCTGGTCGACAATACACGTCACAAAAAGCGAAACCCGCTTGACCATCGAGAACGACGATTGTATCAGTGGTGGGACCGGAACCGCCACGTGGAGCTAACGTGCACCCAAGAAGACATCGTGCAGGCGGAGGAGCCCGAGGGCGCGCCCGGCGGCATCCACCACCGGCAGGACCGAAATCTGGGAGGGCCGCTGCTCCATCAGTTCGAGCGCTTCGGCGAGGCTGGCTTCGGGGCGGACGGTAACCGGGCCGTGCGTCATCGCGTCCGCCGCGCGGAGTCCGCGGATGTCGTCGTGGCTGGTCAGCGCGCGGCGCAGGTCGCCGTCGGTGATCAACCCAGCCAGAGCGCCGTCCGGCGCGACGACGCAGGCGGCGCCCATGGGGCGGCGGGTCATCTCGATGATGACCTGGCGCAGCGAGGCGTCAGGCTGCACCCGCGCCATCTCGTCGCCGGTGTGCATGACCTGCGCGACGGAAAGCCGCAGGTTGCGGCCGAGCTGCCCGCCGGGATGGCGGCGCCCGAATTCGGCGGGCGTGAAATTGCGCGCGCACATCAGCGCGACGGCCAAGGCGTGGCCGATGGTCAGGGCGGTGACGGCGCTGGCGGTGGGCGCCAAGTTGTGGGGGTCGGCCTCGCGCTCGACGGAGGCATCCAGCAGTACGTCCACCTGCGCCGCCAGCGGCGACCGGGCGCTGCCGAGGATGCCGATCAGCGGCGAACGAAACCCGCGCAGCAGCGGCGCCAGTTCCAGCAACTCGGCGGATGCGCCGTTTTTCGAGACGAGCACGGTGGCGTTGCCCGGCGCGTAAATTCCCAGGTCGCCGTGCACCGCTTCGGCGGGATGCAGAAAGACCGCCGCCGTGCCGGTGCTGCACAGCGTGGCGGCGATGGTGCGGGCGACGTGGCCGGATTTGCCGATGCCGGTGAGCACCACCTTGCCGGGATGCGCCAGGATGATTTCGACCGCGCGGACGAGGCTGGAATCCAGCCGGGTGGCGGCGCGCGCCACGGACGCGGCTTCGATTTCAATGGCGGCCTGCGCGGCGGCGAGCCACGGGTGCGGGGCGGACGGAGACATGGACACCGCTATCGTCGCATACCGCGCGCCGCTTACGAAATCGCCTTCCGGACCTTCTCCAGAAAAGCGGTGACCTCCTCGGGCTTGCCCTGGCCGAGCGCCTCGAACGGCACGAAGCCGCGGTAGCCCACGCGGTCGATGACGGCGCGGATCTTCGCCAGGTCGATGGGTTCCGCTTTGCCGTTGCGGTATACCAGTTCCTTGATCTGCCACGTGCAGGCGTAGGGGAGGAGCCGGGCGATTTCCTGGTAGGGATCGCCCTGGCGGAGGCTGCCCACGTCCAGCACCACGCTGAACCAATCCGAATCGACGGCATCCA
>JAJYLS010000146.1 GCA_021787555.1 Acidobacteriota bacterium
CTGCCGGTCGTCGGAAAAATAGTGGCCGGAATTCGGTATTGCTCCAAAATCGGGGCGGCGACGCGATAGTTATCCTCGTACCCGTCGTCGAACGTGATCACGACCACCGGTTCCGGCGGGCCACCGTCCGCCAGGCGCTTCACCGCTTCCGCGAGGCTCACAACCCGATAGTGCCGCGCGATGAATCGGATCTCTCTTGCGAACCTGGACGGCGTCAACGCCGGAAAGAACGGGTCGTTGTCGTCGTTGATCCGGTGATAGTAGACGATACGCACGCTTGGGAGGGAACGCTTTTCAAGCCCGAGTCTGCCGCGAGTCTCCATACGGTACCGGTCGCGTACTGGCCGCAAGAGCCGCGAGGATCCGGATCGGTAGTAAAAGGCCGCCAGCGCTCGGCGCTGCCAGCCGCCATCCGGGCCGGGCTGCTCCGCCCCCGCGCGACACCGCTGCCACGGGCGCTGTTCGCGAAGCGCCAGGCACCACGACGGCATCAATCGCTTGATCGACTCGCGGGTGCGGGCGCGCCATTCCGGGCCCTGGCAGAACACTACGTTTGCGGCACTCGGACTTCCCAGGAGTACCCGCTTGCTGCACTTCGTTTCGGCGCCCCAGTCGGTCTTGTGCCGGCCCACTCCGCTCAGAAAATCGTATTCGCGAACTCCCTCCTCGATCAGCCGCTGAATCGACCACGCCCGCAGGCCGGCACCGACGTTCCAGTGCTCGCACGCCGGCTCGTAGCCTTCCTGAAGCTGATAGTAACGGTCGCGATACTGGAAGCCGTATTGGCAGGCCAGGATCCGCCGTTTCCACTCCAGCCAGGAAAACCGAAGCCATCCACGCTCCAGCAGCAGCGGTGAAAGCGCTGCATAAAACCGCCTCTTCGGGTCTTCGCGAAAGACACCTGGCTTCCCATCTTTGGCCCATCGCCGCGTGTGCAGGTCATAGAGCGTTCCCAGCAGTTCGCCGATTTCGCCGCGCTCGGCGCAGAAGCCGAACCGCACGCCCGGCCGCTCGGTCAGGGTCCGAAGCACCGAGCGGATCTTAGTGCGGAAGCGCGGGGCCAGAGTTTTCGAGTAATCCGGCCATGTTGCCGGCAGGAGAACCGTACCGCAAGGCACATCCGACGTGGCGCACATGAAGCGGTTGTCGGCCGCGAGTTCGCCAAGGATGTCGGGATTGGGGGACATTGCCGGTATCTCGTTCAATTCCAGCAGCAGTCCTCGTTCAAGCTCGCCGCACAGATGGCTCCACAGTGCCTTCAGGACCTCGCGTTCCCATCCGGCCGCGATGATGAAATCCAGGTAGTCCGAGTCATTCGATCCGTCGCCGACAAACCGCAGCTTCCGGTAAAGCCGCCCATACCGCTTCTCGGTTGCGCTTTGCAGCGGTGCAATCCCAACCACGTTACCCGACTCATCGATCGCCAATAGAATCCGCAGATTCCCGGGACTCCCGTAAGCCGCCCACCAGGAACTCATCCATTCCCACGTCACAAAGGTGCTCGCCGAAGCGCACTCCGCCACCAGGCTGTCCCACTGCGGGCGCCATAGCGGCAGTTCGGCGGCGTCCCTGATTTCGATGATTTTCATGCGGCAGCCGCCCAGCGCGGTTCATCCACGAACTCACGAAACCAGAGTTCGAGAGTCAGGAAAATCCACAACAGATCCCCGTAGAACGCCGTCTTGTCGTCCTCGTGCTTGAGCAGAAGATCTTCGATGAACTGCTTCCGAATGTGCCCCCGTTGATAGGTCCTCGCAGAGAGCAACACATCTCGTGTCAGCTCCCTCATTTGGGGATCGGATTTCATCCAGTACGCAACCGGGATTCCGAAGCCGTGCTTCTTCTTCTGGATGATGTCGATCGGAAGCAACTCGCGAAACGCTTTCTTGAACAGGTACCGCTTTTGCGATCCCTTCACCTTGAGGCGGGAAGGAATAGTCCCGGAGAATTCCGCGACGCGCCTGTCGAGTAGCGGAAATTTGGGACGGACGCCCGCCAGCTCTGACATCCTCGTGACTTTTAGCAGGTCATTGTCTCCGAGGGTGATTTTCACGTCCACGTACAGCAGGCGGTCCAGGTGCTCGTGAGCGGGACCCTCCCAGTAATAGCGGGACGGGATCTCCAGCACGGAGTAATCGCCGAGAGCCGCGACAAAATCCGGGTCGAAAATCGTGGACGCCGGATTCTCCGCCAGCAGGTTATAGGAAAAGAAGCGCTCAGGCTGCGGCAGGTTCGACCGCCGGACATAGCTGCGCGCCAGGCCGAACACCCCATTCCTGGCAGGGATGGCGCGCAACACCGGCTCTACCACGCCTTTACGGACGATGCGCGGAACCTTCTGATACGCCTCAAAAACGGAGTCGGTCAGGTATCTCTCGTTGCCGCCGAATAACTCGTCCCCACCGTCGCCGGCTAACATCGCCCGGACGCCATTTTCCGCGGCCAGCCGCGCGCAAAAATAGGTTGGGATCGCTGAAGAATTTCCAAACGGCTCATCGAAATACCTCACCATGTACGGCAGAGCTTCGACGCAATCCTTCGCACTTACAAGGTATTCGTGATAATCGGCTTGGAACTTTCGCGCGGCAATGCGGGCGTAATCCAATTCATTGAACCGCCGCTCCTCGAATCCGATGGAGAACGTTTTGACCGGCCCGCGCTGAAGCCGGCTCATCATCCCCACCACGGTGCTGCTGTCGGTCCCGCCGCTCAGAAATGCACCCAGTTCCGAGAACCGCTCCCGCTCGGCGTGGTCCTTGACGGCTTGCTGAACCACTGCTTCCAGTCCCCGGCTGAGGGCTTCTTCGTCGCCCCGGCCGGTGGTATACGTCATGTCCCAGTACCGCTCGGTCCGGAGCCGCCCGCCGCCGGCGGCCAGAAAAGTGCCGGGAAGAAGCCTGTGCACCTTCGAGATGATCGTCTGCGCCGCCAGGTTCACCGTATAGTTCACGTAGTTAGCAAGCGCGTGTGGGTGAATTTCCGCCGAGACCTCGCCCGATGCCAGAAGTGCATCGATACGCGACGCGACCAGGATTGACCGCTCATTTTCGTGATAGACCAACGGATGAATTCCGAATCCATCTGTCGCTGCGAATAAGGTTCTTTTCCGCTTCTCCCAAATGACGATCGAGAACTCGCCGTTGATGCGCGCGGGAAACCCAGTTCCGAACCGCTCGTAGAGGCGCGCGAGCAAACTTCCGATGCCGGCCCCCGGCTCGACACCGGCGGCCTCCCAAAGCTCCGTCTCATTTACAAAGTCCGCTTCGTACGCCACCAGGAAACGATCATCTTGAAAGATCTGCTGAGTGGGGTACACGGCCGACACACCCACCGCGCCACACTCCTCGGCTGCCATGGCCCTGGATTCCGAGGGATCGAGCGAAAGGCCGCGGCACATGGCCCGCACCACCTCGGCCGTGCGGCTGGCATCCTGCTTGCGGAAAACGGCACAGATACCGCTCATGCAGTTTTGAAAACCTCCTGCCAGCTCTTGAACATCAGTACCGTCCAGAGCAGCGATGACCAGTCCCTCTGCCCGCGCTGGTGCTGCTTCCAGCACTGATCCAGAAACGAATAATTCAGGTAATGGTCCCGGCGGCAGAACACCGCTTCGTAGGCGTATTCCTTCAAGTCCCTGCGGAACCAAGTCGCCAGCGGAACGCCGAATCCCCATTTGCGCCGCGTCAGAATGCTGTCCGGCAGGATCGGCTGGAGCGCCTTCTTGAAAATGTATTTGCCAATGCCGCGCTGCAATTTCAAGCCTGATGGAATTTGGGCGATCGTTTCCATCAGCCGGTGGTCGAGCAGCGGGCACCGGACTTCCAGCGAATTGGCCATGCTGGCGCGATCCACCTTCACGAGGATGTCATCGACGAGGTAAGTCTTGATATCCACGTACTGGACCCGCGACAGTGGATCCTCCGTATCGGCCCGATCGTAATAATAGCGAAGCGCCTCGATGGAATCGTATCCGTTCAACGTCCGCAGCACGTCCGGGCCTAGCAGCATCCCCTTCATCTCCGGCGGGCAACTGGACATCGAATTGAAGTAACCTTCCAGCGGCGACCGCGCGAGGCTCTGTAAGGTGCTCTTGGCGCGGAACACCCGAGGCGCCCAGTCGGCTTTGGGGTACCACGCCGCCAACGGTCCGAACACCGTCCGGCGGATAGCGTCTGGAACGAGCGAGCGAACCCGGTTTTCCCGCACGTCGAATTTGTACCTCCGGTAGCCGGCGAAGTTTTCATCCCCGCCATCCCCCGACAGGGCGACGGTCACATGCTGCCTGGCGATCTTCGAAACGTAGTAAGTCGGAACCGCCGACGAATCGCCAAATGGCTCGTCATAGTGCCACGCCAGCTTTTTGACAATGTCGATCGCTTTCGGCGAGACGATCTGCTCGTGGTGATCGGCGTGGAGAGACGTGGCGAACTCCTTCGCCTCCGCCGCCTCATTGTAGGTTTCTTCCGTGAACCCGATCGAACAGGTCGTCACCGGCGGCTGAAGTTGGTTCATCAGCGCCACGACCGAAGAAGAATCGACACCTCCGCTCAGGAATGCTCCGAGCGGGACATCGCTTACCAGCCGAACCTTCACAGACTCCCGATAGGAATCCAGCAACTGCTCGCACCACTCCGGCTCCGGGCGCTGCCGCGGCTCCTTGAAGCTCAGGTCCCAGTAAGCCGTTTCCCGAATGCCTCTCGCGTCGGCCACCAGGTAATGCGCCGGTCTGAGCTTCCGTACGTTCCGATAGATCGTCTTGGGGGCGGGCACATAAAGGTACGAGAAATAGTCGGAGAGCGCTTCCAGATCCATCTCCGGGGAGAAATCTCCGGCCGCCATCAGCGCCTTGATCTCCGAACCGAACAGGAGCCGGCGGCCATTCCACGAATAAAAAAGCGGCTTCTTCCCCACGCGGTCGCGCGCCAGCAGGAGGCGCTTTCGCTTCGCGTCCCACAGCGCAATCGCAAACATGCCGCGTAACTCGGCGAAGCAGCGCTCGCCGAGTTCTTCGTAAAGATGGACAATGGTTTCGGTGTCGCTGCGCGTCCGGAACTCGTGCCCCGTGGCCAGGTACTTTCGATTGAGTTCCTGAAAGTTATAGATCTCGCCGTTGAAGGCAATCCAGACTGCCCCGTCTTCGTTGGACAACGGTTGGTGGCCGCCCTCCAGATCGATGATGCTCAGCCGGCGATGCGCCAGGCCGATGCCGGGACCGCAGTAAAAGCCTTCGTCGTCGGGCCCGCGATGAACCAGCGTGTCCGCCATGGCTTTCAGGACGCCCCGCTCTACAACGATTTCTCGCTGCGGCTCGTAAATACCGCAAATTCCGCACATGTGTGCAACCCCGTCTATGTTCCTTGCGCTTTACCGGCACCCACCGGCGGACTCGATCGCCAGGTTCTCGGCTGTGACATGCCTGCCGGCATTCGCGCCGGCCAGTTCCTCGTACATCGCCTCGTATTTCGCAACCATGGCAGCCAGAGAAAACTCCTGTTGAACCCTGCGCAGTGCGCCCTTGCCAAGGCTCGATCTGAGCGCCGGGTCGTTATACACCAGCAGCAACCGGTCTGCCAATTGCTCGCGATCTGCCACTGGAAAAAGTAAACCGGACTGCCGATCGATGATCGCTTCCGGATTGCCGCCGGCCTCGGAAGCGATTGCAGGCAAGCCCGTAGCCATGGCTTCCAGCAAGGAATTCGAGATGCCCTCGTAGAGAGACGGCAGCACGTAGGTATCGATCGCGTTCAGGAACTCGGGCACCCGCTCGCTGGCCCCAAGAAATTGCACGCGGTCCTGAAGCGCCGGACGGCTCGCGACCAACTGTTCCAGTTCCGGGCGATCCGCACCGTCGCCCACAATCAGCAGGCGCCACGAATGCGCGTTTCGGGCGAAGATTTCTGCCGCCCCGAGCAAGGTCGGATAGTCCTTGATCCGGCTCAGGCGCCCCACACAGCCGATACAGAACTCATCCGCTCGAATCCCCAGTTCGGCGCGGCAGCGGGCCCGCGTCTGCGTATCGGCCCGGAACCGGTTCGTGTTCACGCCATTGTGGATCACCGCGATCTTGCATCGCGCGAAGCCGGTACGCGCGGCCAGCAGGTCGGCCAGCAGACCGGAAACGCAAAATACGCGGTGCGCAAGTCCGAAACCCATGCGCCGGAACCATGTGCGGCGGTGCGGTTCACTGGCGGGATCCATTTCTACCCCGTGCTCGCTATGGATGACGGAAGCACCCCCCACCCATCGGCCCGCGACCACGCTCTCCAGGGCTCCCCAGTTGCGGGAATGCACTACATGCGGGCGCAGAGTGCGGATCAGGCCGGCGATCGGCCCGGTCTGCACTGCGAATTTTCGCGGCCTTTGGTCCAGGCAAAACATCTGCGCATGGCCGGCAGCGTATCTTTGAGTTTGCGTGCCAAGCCGGAAAACGGCGCAAAGCAGGTGCTCGAAGCGCTTCGAATCCATGGTCTCGATCAGGTTGGCGATCCCGGTTTCCACCCCCCCACCGACCCCGAGTGCTTCGACGACATGTAGAATCCGCACACGCATTAGCTCTGCTCGCTCTTCCCGGCCAGCGCCGCTCTGGACCGCGGTGCTGCGCTCGCAGGGGCCTCCGGCTGGAGAAAAGGTCGCCGGGCCTGAACGCGTCCGACGGGCAACAGACGCGCATATTCGCGGTCCAGCACCTCTTCGCCACGCCGCCAGTTCATCTCTGTGCGGCCCAGGTCGGCCGCATTTCGCGTCCACGCAACTCGCCTCTCGGGGTCTCGCATGGCCCCGATCGCCTCTCGTACGCTCTCTGCACTGCAATCTCGCATCACCACGCCGCAGTTTCCGTTCCGCACCGTGTCGCCGATTTCGCCGATACCGGGCGTGATCAGCGGCCTGCCGGCCGCCAGGGCCTCAAAGAGCTTGTTGGGAGCGGCAAAACGAAAATTCGCCATGGATGGATCGAAACCGCAATAGATCGCGTCGGACGCACAGGTATAGGCCGGGACGGCCGAAGCGTGAATAAACCCCAGGTGAATGACACGCGGATTCTCGCGAGCCCAGCGGCGCACCTCCGGATCGATCTCTCCCATTCCTGCAATGACCGCGTAAACGTCCGGATACGGCGCGATCGCCATCGCCAGTTCCTTGAGCATCCGGTTCGGCAGGAGTTGCGTGATCGAGGTGACGACGAGGGCGTTCTCCGGAATTCCGAGCTGTTTCCGGATTTCCAGATTTTGCTGCGGGGTGCGTTCGTAGTCCTTCAGATTTTTCCAGTTCCCCACGACTACCGCGTGGGCCGCACCCCGATCCACGAAGTACCGCTTCAACTTCTCTCCCACGGTGATCAGCAGGTCGATCCGGCGCAGCATGAAATTCTCAAGCCGGTACAGGGTACGGAGAACCCACGGGTGTACGCGGCCTTCGAACATTTCGAGGAAACTTTCGTGTGCGTCATAGATGATTGGCTTCCGCTTTAGTTTTCCCAACACAAAGCCGATCGGCAGCGTATCGAGATCGTGGCAGTGGACGGCCTGAAACGGAATCCTCCATCCGCGCCAGAAGAGCCGAAGATACAACAGCAGGTAGAAAAACAGTTGCGTCGTCCCCCGCCCGTGGCTGGAGGAGAGGCGGACCCGCTCAACTTCTACTCCCTCCATGACCTCGGCCAGGGGGCTGCGACAATCCCGGTCCCACGCCAGCAAACGGACGCGGTAGGCCATGTCGAGCAACGTGAGAGCCTCTTGCCGAACCCGCGGATCCGGATTGTAGCTGTTGGTTAACAGCATCAGGACGGTGGCCCGGCCGGGCTTCTTTGGTGTCTCCGATCGGGGTTGGGACTTCATGGCAGGGCCGGCGTCCTTTCGTAGGATAAGTGACCGATTTTGGCGGGAGAAGTTCTCGATGTGCCGCCCTCGTTCAGCAGTTCCAGAACCCTGTGGGCCATGGCACTCCAACTATAGGTGGCCACTACCTGGCGTCTGCTCTCCAACCCGGCCTCCCGCGCCCGGCTCGGATCCCGGAGTAGACGCCCTACCTCTGTCGCGAACTGTTGCGGTTCATCCGCAGCCAGGGCCGTTTGCGCCACATTGGGCGTCAGGCCTTGTAGGGTACGCGATGTAGCGACGACTGGTAATCCCGCGGCCATCGCTTCCAGGATTTTGTTCTGAATTCCGGCAGCGATCGCGAGCGGGGCAACCGAAACCTGCGCCTGCGCGAGATAGGTCCGGATGTCAGGCACAAAGCCCGTGACCTCTACTCCCTCGACGGTGCGCAACTCTCTCACCCTTCGGCTCGGCGTGCGGCCCACGATAAGGAAGCGCGTTCCAGGGACCGATTTCCGTACTATAGGTAGCACCCGGTGTGCGAAGAATGCCACCGCTTCTTCATTAGGGAAGTAACTCATATCCCCGGTGAACACTACGGTGGGTGCCTTCGACAAAGCCGGCGCAGCGTCCGGTTTGAAATAGTCTACATCGACTCCGTTGGAAACCACCTGCACGCGTGCACTATCGGCGATCTCGCGGGCGATTTGCCCCTCGCGCTCCGTGCTGACTAAGATGGCCGACGCCCCGGTGCAGATCCGGCGCTCGTATTCCCGAAGCCGGCGCCCCTCGCGGCGGTAGAGCGCTGAAAATGGGAACCGGGCATGGCTGGCGTATTGTCTCCATTTGTCGGAATCCATATCGACCAGATCCAAAATGAGCGGCGGCCTCTCGACCCGCTCCACGTACTGCGCCATGGCGGAACAATAGACAAAGATCCGGTCATACGAACGCTGCCCCATGGCCGCCTGCACAGCGTGCTGCAATTCGGCGGAATGAAAGTACGGCACCGTGAGCGGCAGCGTGCTACATAAGTACGGCAGCGAGCGCAGCTGTGCGATTCGCGGATTTAATGGCGCGATTGTTACCGCGCAACATAGCCGCGATAGCGCGGCACGATGCACTAAGTCGGCCCGATCGTCCGCCAGGGTGAACAGGTCCACTTCATGAGCGGTGGCAATCGCTTGAATTTCATGGAACGCGCGAATTTTGTCGCCCTTGTCGGGTGGATATGGAATGCGATGGCAGACGAAAAGTATTCTCACGGCTCTCAAAAAGTTGGTAGGCGCGGCAGGATTTGAACCTACGACCTCCCTCAAGTTGCATCAGGGCGCTCTAACCGTTGAGCTACACGCCTAAGCTGCTCTCACCTCAAATCGAGGGAACCCACTGGATCACCCTCGGCCCAAGAGCCTTCGTCACTGCAAACGGCAGACGCCGCCACACCGCGACAGGCAATTGAAACTTCTTGTCGATCGGGCTGAGGTGCGGCACTTCTTTTGCCTTGAGCAGACAATATCTGTAAGGCAAGTTCGTTTCCAACATGGACCACGCCGATTTGAACTTGCACGATCCCGCACCGCGCTTGCTCCGCCCGAAATCGAATTCGCGCCACCCCTCTTTGGCACTCTGCGAGATCAAGTTCCAGTACATGAAATTGTTCGGTGAGTCCCTTTGATACCCTTGCAACGACCCCCCGTAGTAGGGCATCACTATGTCCCTGAAGTAGAAGCACATCACCCCCGCGATCGGCTTCTTGGACTTGCGCACGCCGAAAATCCTCACCAGTCCCGGAAATTCTTCTCGCAACCGGGTGAACAGCTTGCGCGGGAAAACGGGGGTGCCCAGGTTATGCACGCTGCGGGCATAGATTTCATAGAAGTCGGCATCACTCAGATCTTCAGCCCATTCCAGTCCCGCCTTTTGCGATTTCCGAATCGCATAGCGAGTATCCCGCGGGAGTCCCTGAAACAGCCTTTCGGGTCCGGGCGAAAGATCCTGCGTAAACGTCAGATACAGGTCCCGCCGCGGAAGAGAGGCCGGAAACGGTTCGAACCGGTTGCGCATTTCCATGTACCTCACTCCCGACCGCTTACCCAGTTCGCTGCCCGCCTGAAGCAGCCGGAAGTAGGAGTCCCAATCATTGGCACAAATTCCCCCATATACGGCTAGCGGGATAGAGATCAGGCAATCGCCGAAAATAGCATTCCGCACCCGCGCGATAGGAAAAACGCCGCTGATTCGTCCTTCTTGAACTGCCACCAGGGGAAAATACCGGTGCCCCAGAACATCTTCCACAATCGCCCTCCATCCCGAAAGATGGAAGAACGTTCCGAAGGGGGAAGACAGAACGAAACGGTCCCAATCACGTTCTTCCCCCGGCTCCATTTGGCGGATCACCGTCGAAGCAACTGGCTGGCTTGCAGAAAGGTTCAGTTCCTCGGAGATATCGTTGAGCATTGGACTCCCTAGTAGTAGTGGTTGTATCGGCCATAGTGCAGAGCAGGTGTGCCACCGTTCAGGACCGTCCCGAGGACCCGGAACTGCCGAAGGTCCTGGACGGCCTTCTCGAACGATCGGCGAGTCGTCGAAAATGCTTTGGCAATCAGGAGGATGGCGTCGCAGCAACCAGCCAGTAGCTGGGCGTCGGTGATCAGGTTCAGCGGCGGGGAATCCACCAGCACCAGGTCGAACTGTTCAGCCATATTCTGGAAATAATCCTTCAAATTAGGAGAGTTGAGCAGTTCCCCGGCTGATATCTTCGACTTCCCCCTCACGATGAAGTGGATCGGGAGTTCGTCGGACTTCAGAAGCACTTCGCTCAGGGTGGCGGTGCCTTCAATCAGATCGCTCAGCCCCGGTCGGCCGTCTACCGCCAGCCACTTCCCCAGGCTGCCCTTTCGCAGGTCTCCGTCGACAACCAGCACCCTGCACGATGGGAGCATGGCAAAGCTCAAGGCCAGATTAAACGTGGTAAGCGTCTTCCCCTCCTGGGGATTGGGACTTCCCACCATGAGGAGTCGGAATGGGCGCGTTTCGTGTTCCTGCAAGAGTTTTGTGCGCAGCTTTCGATAGTGCTCTACAACAGTGGAGTCCGCGGCATGCGGGATGATTCGCGCCTTGCGGTCGAGCGAGACATGAACTCCCACACCCATACCTTTCTGGGGCGCGTCCGGCTCTCGTCCGCCGGGCTCTTCCTGGAATGGGAGCGCCTGCGTCTCCGCGGGCTGCATAGGGACCGGCTCCCTCTGCCCGCGCGAATCCTCCTCGGGGCCCACAGGACTTTGGGCCTTATCCTTCATGGCGACAGCGCGGCTGGCATTGCGCAGACGAAGCCGGTCTGCCTCTCTTAGAGCATCGTAATAGCGGCTCATAATCGCGTCATTTCCACCGGCCGAGCCATTGCGAAAAGAACCCGAGGCTTTTCTGCCGGCTTGCATAGCTCTCTAACGGGACCGTACCGGCGTTGTTCCCCGGCGAAACTTCCCCGGCAACACCTTCCCTCAATTTGGCGTCCAGACAAGCGACTACCTCGTTCTGCGCCGGCACCTGCTCGGGAGGTGTGAGACGCGTCAATTCCAACTCGTTCGACGCCTCGTGCACAATGAATGGAGTTATCGACGGCGATTGCAGCGCGAAGCCCGCCCGCAGCGCCGTGTCGGCCAGTGTGTTGATCAGGCGCGGAATTCCTCCGGAATATGCATAGAGCAGTTCGAGAGAGGCTTCGGAGAACATCGACGGTTCCGTGCGCCCGGCCTGCTTCAGGCGGTGATCGATGTACTCACCGACTTCTTCGAGGTTCAACGGCCGCAATGTGCAAACGGAGCCCACTCGCTGTTTCAGTTGGCGCATTTCCGGGCGGCGCAGCGTGTTCCCCAGTTCTGGTTGGCCGGCCAAAACGATCTCCACCAGTTTTTCCTGGGGCGTCTCGATGTTGAGAAGCAAACGAACTTCTTCCAGCAGATCCGCGGGAAGCCGCTGCGCCTCGTCCATGATCAGCACGGCGAGGTGCCCTTGCCCTCGCCGGCGCTTCAAGGCGTCTTCTAAAGCGATCAGTTGTCTCGTCTTCGAAGGCGACGTGCAGTTGACGCCGAACTTCAGCAGCAGAAATTCGTAGAACTCGTCCCGGCTCAGCGTCGGGTTGGTGCACATCGCGGTCAGGTAATGACGGCGCTCGAGTAATCCTACGAGCGTGTAGAGGATTGTCGTTTTTCCCGTTCCGGCCTCACCGAGCAGTACGCTCAGCCCAGGCCGCGTGCACACGCTGTAGACCAAACCTGAAAGCGCCTCCCGGTGCTGTTCTGTCATGCAGACAAAAGAGGGGTCGGGGCTGAGGCGGAACGGATGAGTGTTTAGCTTATAAAATTCCTGGTACAAGACGGGCACTCTCCTTAGAAAACCTGCCCTCGATAATGGAACCAGAACACGGCTAGGGCGGTTAGCACCGCCGCTGCCGACCCCGAAACCACTGCCAACCGGAACCGCCGCTTCCTCGCGAGCTGGTCGGTATGCGTCCGGATAATCGGAATCACTTCCAATACGGTCAGGCCAGTGGCTGCAGTGATCTGCTCCGGCGCGGTGATCGACATTCCCAGGACTTCCGTGGCGAGCGTCAACGCGAAACCCAGAACCAAACCGACCAGCGACCCGGCGCAATTCAGGAGTAGCCGGTTCGGTCGCGTGGGCCGCTCAGCCGGTTGGGCGGGGTCCAGCACAGTAAATCTCTCACCCTTCTGGCGTATCTCCAACTGAGTTGCCGTCTCCGCCGAAAGCTGGTCCCGCAGGAGTTGGGTGTAATGCGCTTTGGAGATCTCATAATCCCTCGTCAGATCGGCCATTTCCTGTTCCCGTACGGGGATCGCTTCCAGCTTGGCCTGGTAGGCGGCGACCACTTTAGTCAGCCGCTCTTCTTGCTGCTTATGGTTCGCGACCTCGTCGTCAAGGCTCTTGAGCTCCGATTCCAGCACGGGGTTTGCGTAGTTCCCCGGAATCGCCGGCGCCATTTTGGCCGGCTTGGGCGCACTCGGTGGTTCCGGCACGGGAACAGCCCGCGGGACGTCTCGCTTCGCGTGTGCGAGGCTGGCTTCCTCCTGCGCGATCTCCACCTTAACCTTTCGAACGTCCGGGTGCTGATCGGTGTACCCGCGCGCTAATAGCGCCGCCAATTTGGCTCTATCGAGCTCCAGAGGTGTCTTCGCCGCCGCAACTGCGCCCCTTGCCGGTCCCGAATGGCCAGGCGCTTCTGGCAGAGTCCCATCAATATCGACCGGGGCCGCGGCTTGAGCCGTCATGGACTGTAACAACTTTTTCTGCTGCAAAGCCCGGCTCAACGCTTCGGATTCTAACTGCAATTGCGACTGCGCTTGTCCGAGAAGCTGCAGATCGCCTGTTTGCTGCTCCGGCATTTCTCCAATGTGCTTCATCCTGAAGTCTTTGAGCTTAGCCTCTTGGGCCTCCAGATCTTTTCGGGTTTCCTGCAACTGGTTCTGAAGGAATTCCGTCGTACCGGTGGCCTCTTGCTCACGCGTTTTCAAGTTCTCTTCGATAAACAAGGAGGCCAGTTGGTTCGCGACCTGCGCCACCAGCCGCGGGTCTTTGCCGATGTAACTGATCCGAAATGCTTCGAGATCCTGGTTGACGCCGCCGCTCACCATGCTGATGTCAATATCTTTCCGCATCTTCGCGATCACGTCCTCGCGCGCCATAGTCCTTCTCTCTTTGGGATAGAGATTGAGACTGTCGATAATCTTCTGTAATCGCGTGGCGCTTAGGATCTGCTGGGAAAGGGTGCCGAGGCGGTCGCGCACGTCACCGGTGACGGTGGGCCTGACATAACTCTGCGGCACCTTCTGCGGGTCCACCAGAATCGTCGTGTACGATGTGTAAATATCCGGCATCCCACTGGTGATCGCGATGGTAGCGCCCGAAACGAGCACGAAGGTGCTTACCACTAGCCACCAACGATGCAGGATCAGCCGCAGGTAGTGTTCCGAGGAGACTTCCGGCCCGTGCGCAGACGGTTTTCGCTGGCCGGCAGTTGTTGCACCGGTCGCATTTGGCGTCATGTTGATAGGTGGTTGCAAGTGTCTAACCAAAAACCAGTAATAAATTTATCTAAATCTTATAGGCCATCGATAAGGAAAGAAGCGATGGTGGCGCGGCCAAAACATCGCCAGACCTGAGGGATCACCCGTGAGGCAAACCTGATACCTTCATCTGGAGCGGACGGCGTATCCGCAAGCGTCACGCGGACAATGGCGCCCGCAGTACGCCCCGTCAGCAAAGTATCCCGCACCAGGAGTAGTTTTCCCACGTACTCGCTAGCGATGATCTGGTCTCTCGATTGATACCAGTAAAACATGACCTCCCGCGTCCCATCATTCTCAATGGAATACTTGTTGATTTCGACGACTTTGCCATTAACCGGCACGCGTGCGGATC
>JAJYLS010000147.1 GCA_021787555.1 Acidobacteriota bacterium
CTCGATGTGCTGGGAGTGCTACAACTGCGTGAAGATCTGCCCGAACCAGGCGGTTGAAGTCCGCAGCTACGCGGATTTCGTCCCACTGGGGGCGTCGGCGACGCCGCTGCGGTCCACGGACTCGATCATGTGGACGGTGAAGTTCCGCAACGGCAACATCAAGCGGTTCAAGTTCCCGATCCGCACCACGCCGGAAGGAACGGCCGTGCCGGACGGCGGTTTCGAGACGAAAGCGGACCTGAAGGCGCCGCTGCTGTACACCGAGCCGGGGTCCATAGGCATGAGCGACGTGTTCCGGTTGAAGAACTAAGAGGAGAGAACGATGGCAGATTTCGAAACAGTAGTAGTGGAAACCGATCTGCTGATTCTGGGCGGCGGCATGGCAGCCTGCGGCGCGGCCGTGGAAGCGGCCTACTGGGCCAAGCAGAACGGGCTGAAAGTGACGCTGGTGGACAAAGCGGCGGTGGACCGCTCGGGCGCGGTCGCCATGGGACTGTCGGCCATCAACCAGTACGTGGGGTTGAAGGACGGCAAGAACACGGTAAAGGACTACGTGGACTACGTGCGCAACGACCTGATGGGCATCACGCGCGAAGACCTGGTAGCCAACATCGCGCGCCACGTGGATTCCACGGTGCACCTGTTTGAAAAATGGGGGCTTCCGATCTGGAAGGACCCGGAAGGCAAATACGTGCACGAGGGCCGCTGGCAGCTCATGATCAACGGCGAGTCCTACAAGGTAGTGGTGGCCGAAGCGGCCAAGAACGCGCTGCTGGGCAGCGGCGTGGGCGAGATCTACGAACGGATTTTCATCGTAGGGCCGCTGATGGACGGCGACCGCTGCGCGGGCGCGGCAGGGTTCTCGGTACGCGAGAACAAATTCTACATTTTCAAGTCCAAAGCCACGCTGGTGGCGATGGGCGGCGCGGTGCACGTGTTCAAGCCGCGGAGTTCCGGCGAGGGCATGGGGCGCGCCTGGTATCCACCATGGAACTCGGGCTCCTCGGCTTACTTCACGCTGAAAGCCGGCGCGGAGATGACCTGCCAGGAAGTGCGGTTCATCCCGGTGCGGTTCAAGGACGCGTACGGGCCGGTGGGTGCGTGGTTCCTGCTGTTCCAGTCGCGGGCGACCAACTCGGAAGGCGGAGCCTACATGGTCGAGCGGAAACCGGAGCTCGAGAAGTGGGGGCCGTACGGCCGGGTGAAGCCGATTCCCGCCAATTTACGCAATTATCTCGGCATGCTGGACGTGATGGAAGGCAAGGGTCCGATCTACATGCGGACGGAAGAAGCCATCCAGAAGATCGCCGAGACCTACAAGGACGATCCCAAGGCCTACAAGAAAAAGATGAAGGAGCTGGAATCCGAGGCCTGGGAAGACTTCCTCGACATGACTATTTCGCAGGCGCTGCTGTGGGCCTCGACGAATGTCCAACCGGAGGAGCGGTCGAGCGAGATTGCGGCGGCGGAGCCGTACTTCATCGGCTCGCACTCGGGGGCGTCGGGCGCCTGGGTCAGCGGACCGGAAGACCTGCAAACCGACGGAACGAAGTCGGACTACTTCTGGGGCTACGCCAACATGTCCACGGTGCCGGGGCTGTTCTGCGCGGGCGACGCTTCGGGCGCATCGAGCCACAAGTTTTCTTCGGGCTCGCACGCCGAGGGGCGCATCGCGGCGAAGGACGCGGTACGGTACATCGTGGAGAACAACAAGATGCCGGCGCTGGACGCGCAGGCCATCGAAGCGCTGAAGGTGGAGATCCTGGCGCCGCTGGCGACGTTCGAGCAGTACAAGAACGCCACCACGGACCCGGAGGTCAATCCCAATTACATCAAGCCGCGGATGTTCATGTTCCGGTTGCAGAAGATCATGGACGAGTACGCCGGCGGCATTACCGCGCAATTCACCACCAACGAATCGCTGCTGAAAAAAGGGCTGGAACTGCTGGACTTTTTGAAGGAAGACGCGGCGAAGCTGGCGGCGGCGAACACGCACGAGTTGATGCGGTGCTGGGAGAACGTGCATCGCATGTGGCAGGCGGAAGCGCACGTGCGCACGATCCTGTTCCGGCAGGAAACGCGTTGGCCGGGGTATTATTTCCGGGCCGACAAGCCGACGCTGGACCAGGAAAACTGGCTGGTGTTTGCCAACTGCCGGTTCGATCCGAAGACCGGGCAGTGGGAAACCAAGAGCCGGCCGGTGTTGCGCATTTTCGAATCGCAGACTAAGGAGCCCGCGAAAGCGAGCGTCTGAGGCTGCCGAGCCGGGCGGGAGGTCACCGGAGGCCTCCCGCTCCGAAGCTTGGAATCCACCGCCGAGGCGCCGAGGCGCGGAGGGGAAAAGTGTCTTCTTGCGTCTTCTCGGTGTCTCTGTGCCTCGGCGGTGAAAAGGAACTGGGTATGGATGCCGAGATTTCAACCCGATGCCCGCACTGCGGGGTGACGATGTGCCGGTGGATGCCGCCGGACGGCAGCACGTGGACCGGGTTCCAGTATGTGTGCTTTAACGACGAGTGCCCGTACTACGTGAGCGGCTGGGAATGGATGCGGGCGCAGTTCAACGTGTCGGGGTCCTACCGGCACAGGCTGGATCCGGCGACGGGAGAGAGCGGACCGCTGCCGGTGTGGTCGGAGGAGGATTTTCGGGGGAGCATCGTGGCGGAGGAGGGAGAAAACCAATGACTGGATGTGAAACCAAGACAGGCGGGTCCCCAACGGGCGCCCCGGCCTGCACCACGTTCGCTTTCCGGTGCGGACCGGAACGGGCGTGCTTTGGGGCATGCTGCCGGGACGTGACCATCGTGCTGACGCCCTACGACGTGGTGCGGCTGAAAAACGCGCTGCACATGGACTCCACGGATTTTCTGGAGCAGTACACGCTCAGGATGCGGACCGCCGAACAGAAATTTCCGCTGGTCCTATTGAAGATGCAGGAAGAAGGCAAGCGGTGCCCGCTGTTCGCGAAGCAGGGCTGTGCGGTATACGACGGGCGGCCGTGGGCGTGCCGGATGTACCCGTTGGGCACGGAGCCGGCCGAGCCGGGGAAGCCGACGCACACGATCCTGCATGAAGATTTCTGCCTGGGGCACGGACAGGACGCGCCGATGACAGCGGACGAATGGATGCGGCAGCAGGGCGCGGAACCGTTCGAGATGATGGGCGCGGGGTTCCAGGAGCTGACGCGGCATTCTTTCTGGAAGAGCGGGAAGCTGACGGAACAGCAGGCGGCCATGTTCTACATGGCGTGCTACGACCTGGACCGCTTCCGCCGGTTCGTGTTCGAAACCAGGTTTTTGAAATTGCTGGAAGTGGATGAAGCGCGGACGGAAGCGCTGCGCACGGACGATTTGGAATTGCTGGATTTTGGAATACAGTGGCTGCGATTTTCGATATTCGGGGAACGGACGATGAAGGTGCGGAGGAACGGCGCATGAAACCCGTGCTGGTGATTGGCGGCGGGATCGCCGGGCTGACGGCCGCGGTGGAACTGGCGGACGCGGGTGCGCCGGTGATTCTGGTGGAAAAGTCGGCCAGCCTGGGCGGACGGGTGGCGCGGATGCACCAGTATTTTCCGAAGCTGTGCCCGCCGCGGTGCGGGCTGGAGATGCACTACCGGCGGCTGCGGGAGAGCCAGGCGATCACGGTGCTGACGCTGGCGGAAGCGGTGGACGTGCGCGGGGTGCCGGGAGATTACGAAGTCGATATCAAGATCGCGCCGCGGCACGTGACCGCGGACTGCACGTTGTGCGGCGACTGCGCGAAGGCGTGCAAAGCGGAGCGGGCGGACGAATTCAACTACGGCCTGGCGAAGACCAAGGCGGCGTACCTGCCGCACGGGATGGCCTATCCGATGCTGTACGCGATCGACCGGGCGGCGTGCACGGCGGGGTGCCGGGAGTGCGAGACGGCCTGCAAGTACGGGGCCATCGCGCTGGACGCGCCGCCGGAGACGCGCACGTACAAGATTGCGGCGGTGGTGGCGGCGACGGGATGGAAGCCGTACGACGCCACGAAACTGGACCAACTCGGGTTCGGCAAATGCCCGAACGTGGTGACGAACGTGATGCTGGAGCGCATGGCGGCGGTGGACGGGCCGGGCGGCGGGCGGATTTTGCGGCCCTCGGACGGGCGCGAGCCGCGGACGGTGGCGTTCGTGCAATGCGCGGGGTCGCGGGACGAGAAGCATCTGCCGTACTGCTCGGCGGTGTGCTGCTCGGCTTCGATCAAGCACGCCGCGTACATCCGGGCGCAATACCCGGAGACGGCGGTCACCATTTTCTACATCGACGTGCGGACGCCGGGGCGGCTGGAGGAATTTTACGCGCGGGTGAACCGCGACGCCAACCTGCAACTGATCAAAGGAAAGGTGGCGCGGGTGGAAGAGAACCCGGCGACGCACGATTTGCTGGTGACGGCCGAGGACGTGATGGCGGGGAAGAAGAACACGCTGCAGTTCGAGCTGGTGGTGCTGGCCACGGGCATCGTGCCGGAGCCGGGCTGGCTGCCGGCTGGATTGGGGCGCGATGAATTCGGGTTCGTGAGCGGGTCCAACGGCGGGTTCTATGCCGCGGGATGCGCGCGGCGGCCGGAGGAGGTTTCGGCGACGGTGGAGGACGCAACCGGGGCGGCATTGCAGGCATTGGCGTGCGCGAGAAGGGGGGCGCGGGCATGAGCGGGCGGCTGCGGGGACCGGATGCCGGCTACAAGCCGGCATGGCAGGCTAAAAGCCTGCTCCACGGGGGATCCAATGAGTAAGCTCGGGGTTTACATTTGCTCTGGGTGCGGGATCGGCGAGGCGCTGGACATGGCGCAGGTGAGCAAGGTCGGCGGCGAATCGAAAGCGGCCGTATGCCGGACGCACGCGGCGCTGTGCAGCGCGGAAGGCGTGGCGGGGATTCGTGCGGACCTCGACAGCGGAGCCGTGGACCGGGTGGTGGTGGCGGCGTGCTCGCCGCGCTTCAAGACCGAGGCGTTCTGCTTCAACCACGGGACCATCGTCGAGCGCGTGAATTTGCGGGAACACGTGGCGTGGTGCCACAAGCCCGGGGACGAGGACACGCAGATGCTCGCCGAGGACTACCTGCGGATGGGCATTGCGCGGGCGCTCAAGACGGAGGCGGTCCAGCCACTGTCGAACGAGATTTCGGACACGATCCTGGTGGTAGGCGGAGGGATCGCGGGGACTACGGCGGCGGTCGAGGCGGCCAACGCGGGCTATCCAGTGCTGCTGGTGGAGAAGGAAGAGGAACTCGGCGGGCGGGCGGCGGCCTCGCGCAAGCTGACGGTATCGATGGAAGAGCTGGCGGAGACGGCGCTCTACCATCCGCGGATCCGGACCTACTGCTCGACGGAGATCCGCAAGATCGAAGGGCAGCCGGGCATGTTCGACGTGACGCTCGGCACGGTGTCGGGCGAACAACAGGTGCGGGCCGGGGCGATCGTGGTGGCGACGGGATGGAAGCCGTACGACGCTGCGAAGCTGGCGCACCTGGGGTACGGCGCGAGCCCGGACGTGATCACCAACGAGCAGTTCGAGCGCATGGCGGCGAAGGGGCCGATTCTGCGGCCCTCGAACGGGCAGCCGGTGAAGAGCGTGGTGTTCGTGCAGTGCGCGGGATCGCGGGATCCGGAGCACCTGCCGTACTGCTCGACGGTGTGCTGCCTGCAAACGCTGCGGCAGATCGGATACCTCCGCGAGCAGGACCAAGAGGCGCAGGTCTACGTGATTTACAAAGACATGCGCACGCCGGCGCAGGACGAACGGATCTACCGGCAGGCGCAAGACCATCCCATGAATTTCTTCACCAAAGGCGAAGTGGCGGCGGTGAAGCGCTGGGAGGACGGGCGGGTCGCGGTGACGGCGGACCACACGCTGCTGGGGGAATCCATCACGGTGCTGGCGGACCTGGTAGTGCTGGCGGCGGGCATGGTGCCGAACGGGACGGAGAACATCCTGCACCTGACGTATCGCCAGGGGCCGGAACTGCCGGTGCTGCGGGACGGATTTCCGGATTCGCACTTCGTGTGCTTCCCGTACGAGACGCGGCGGACGGGAATATATGCCGCGGGCACGGTGCGGTCGCCGATGGGCGAGGACCAGGGGCGGCGGGACGCGATGGGCGCGGCGATGAAGGCGATCCAGTGCGTGGAGCTGGCGTCGAAGGGGCGGGCGGTGCATCCGCGGGGCGGCGATATGTCCTTCCCATCGTTCTTTTTGCAGCGGTGCACGCAGTGCAAGCGGTGCACGGAAGAGTGCCCGTTCGGGGCGCTGGACGAAGACGTCAAGGGGACGCCGAAGCCGAATCCGTACCGCTGCCGGCGGTGCGGAGTGTGCATGGGGGCGTGCCCCGAGCGGATCGTCTCGTTCGCGAACTATTCGGTGGACATGATCGCGTCGATGATCAAGGCGATCGAGGTGCCGGAGGAAGACGAGGAAAAGCCGCGGGTACTGGCGCTGGTGTGCGAGAACGACGCCTATCCGGCGCTGGACCTGGCGGGGCTGAAGCGGCAGCCATACGACGCGAACGTGCGGGTGATTCCGCTGCGGTGTTTGGGGTCGCTGAACATCGTGTGGATCGCGGACGCGCTTTCGCGCGGGATCGACGGGGTGATGCTCATCGGGTGCAAGTACGGCGAGGATTACCAGTGCCACTTCACCAAGGGCAGCGAGCTGGCGGCGAAGCGGCTGGAGAACCTGAAGGAGACGCTGCAACGGTTGCAGCTCGAGCCGGAGCGGCTGCAACTGACGGAGCTCGCCATTGACGAATGGGACAAGCTGCCGGCACTCTTCGATGGATTTGTGGAGCGGATGCGGGAGTTAGGGCCGAATCCGTACAAGGGGTTCTGATGGGCAACACGGTGCTGCAGCCGGACACGGAATTTATCAAAGATTTGATGGCGGCCGGCGCCGAGGACGTAAAAAAATGCTACCAGTGCGCGACCTGCTCGGTGGCGTGTGAGCTGGGGGACGGCGCATTTCCGCGGCGGCAAATGGTGGCGGCGCAGTGGGGGCAGAAGGAAAAGCTGCTGGCCGATCCGGCGCCGTGGCTGTGCTTCTACTGCGGCGAATGTTCGAAACGATGCCCGCGGCAGGCCAATCCGGGAGAGACCATGATGGCGCTGCGCCGGTATGCGACGGCGCAGTACGACTGGACCGGGCTGGCGCGGCGGATGTACGGCTCGGCGGTGTGGGAGATCGGCGTGCTGCTGCTGGTGGCGGCGATGGTGATCGCGCTGTTCACGGTGCCGCAGAACTTCGGGTTCGGGCTGCTGCGGCAACACCCGGAAGCGCTACAGACGGTGAGGCTGGACCTGTTTGCGCCGAAGCACGTGGTACACCGGGCGGACTGGATCATGGCGATAGGGCTGGCGCTGCTGCTGCTTTCCAATGCCTTACGGATGTTCCGCGCGCTGACGCGGGGAAAGCATGTGCCCTTGGGGGTGTGGCTGGCGTGTCTTCCCGGAATGGTGGCGGACGGGCTGACGCAGCGGCGCTGGGCAAAGTGCGGGGAGAGCCGCATGCATTGGCTGCGGCACCTGGTGCTGGTGACCGGCTACGGCACGATCTTCACGCTGGTGGTGATCTTTCTGCCGTGGTTCCAGGTGGAAGACACCGGGTTCCACTGGACCAGCCTGCTGGGATATTACTCGACCGTGGTTCTGCTGGGGTCGACCGGCTGGATCCTCCTGGACCGGATGGGGAAGCGGAGCGAGATGCACCGCTTCAGCGAGCTTTCGGACTGGCTGTTTCCGGTGCTGCTGTTCCTGACGGCGCTGAGCGGGATCGCGCTGCACATCGTGCGGCTGGCGAACGAGCCCATGGCGACGTACACGATCTACACGGTTCACCTGGCGATCGCGGCACCGATGCTGATTGTGGAAGTGCCGTTCGGCAAGTGGGCGCACCTGCTGTACCGGCCGTTGGCGCTTTACATCGCGGCGGCCGTAAACCGTAGTGAAGCAATGGATGGCTATAAGGAGTAGACATGGCGGAGCAAAACGGAAAATCGAAGACCAAGCTGCTGGACGAGCTCGAAAAGGGCCCGTGGCCGAGCTTCGTCAGAGAAATCAAGAAGACCAGCGACGTGAGCCCCACGTGCGACGATCTGCTGGGGCAGCTCGAGCTCTCCTATGAGGAGAGGAAGGGGCACTGGAAGCACGGCGGAATCGTGGGAGTCATGGGCTACGGGGGCGGCGTTATCGGCCGCTACAGCGACGTGCCGGAGCAGTTCCCCAAGGTGGCGCACTTCCACACCATGCGCGTGAACCAGCCGTCGGGCTGGTTCTACACGAGCGACGCGTTGCGCACGCTGTGCGGGATCTGGGAGCGGCACGGCTCGGGGCTGACGAACATGCACGGCTCGACCGGCGACATCGTTTTCCTGGGCACGAAGACGGACGAACTAGAGCCGACCTTCGCGGAACTGACCAAGGCGGGGTTCGACCTGGGCGGATCGGGATCGTGCGTGCGGACGCCTTCGGCGTGCGTGGGGCCGGCGCGCTGCGAGCATGCCTGCTACGACACCCTGAAGCTGTGCAACGACCTGACGCACGCGTATCAGGACGAACTGCACCGGCCGCCGTTTCCGTACAAGTTCAAGTTCAAGTGCGCGGGCTGTCCCAACGACTGCGTGGCGGCGGTGGCGCGCGCCGACCTGTCGATCATCGGCATCTGGAAGGACGAGATCCAGCAGGACGATGCGGCGGTCGCCGAATACGCGGCGAAAGGCCTCGACATCCAGAAGAACGTGTGCGAGCAGTGCCCATCGAAGTGCATGAACTGGGACGGGAAGAAGCTGACCATCGAGAACAAGGATTGCGTCCGCTGCATGCACTGCATCAACGCCATGCCCAAGGCGCTGCGGCCGGGTAAGGAGCGCGGGGCGGCGATTCTGATCGGATCGAAGGCGCCGATCGTGCAAGGAGCGCTGCTGTCTTCGGTGCTGATTCCGTTCGTGCCGGAGGCGGAGCTGATGGAGACACTGAAAGAGCTGGTGAGCCGGATTTGGGAATTCTGGGATGAGTACGGCAAGAACCGCGAGCGCGTCGGCGAGCTGATCCAGCGCGTGGGAATGGCGAATTTCCTAGACGCGATCGGGCTCGACCCGGCGCCGGAGATGGTGACCGCGCCGCGCGACAATCCCTACATCTTCTTTAGAGAGGAGGCGGCAAAGTGACGCCGAAACCGAAGCGCATTACGGACATTGGTCCGCCGAATTACGAGAAATTCCTGCCCCCGGTGGTGAAACGAAATTACGGGCAGTGGAAATACCACGAGATTCTGTCGCCGGGCGTGCTGGTCCACGTGGCGGAATCGGGCGAGAAGCTGTACACGGTGCGGGCAGCCTCGCCGCGGCTGCTGAGCGTGCACACGATCCGCCTGTTTGCGGACCTGGCGGACAAATACTGCGGCGGATACCTGCGGTTCACCAGCCGGAACAACGTGGAATTCCTGTTGACGGACGAGAAACAGATCGAGCCGCTGAAGGGCGACCTGGCGGCCGCGGGATACCCGGTGGGCGGCACGGGGCGGACCATCAGCAACATCGTGCACACGCAGGGATGGGTGCACTGCCACTCGTCGGCCACGGACGCGTCGGGGCTGGTGAAGTCGATGATGGACGGGCTGTTCCCGTACTTCGCCGAGGAAAAGCTGCCGGCCAAGCTGCGGATCGCGGTGGCGTGCTGCCTGAACATGTGCGGTGCGGTGCACTGCTCGGATATCGCAGTGCTGGGCGTACACCGGCGGCCGCCGAAGGTCCGGCACGACATCCTGCCCAACGTGTGCGAGGTTCCGACGCTGATTGCATCGTGCCCGACGGGCGCGATCCGGCCGGCGACGGTGAACGGAAAGCAATCGGTGGAAGTGATCGAAGAACAGTGCATGTACTGCGGCAACTGCTACACGGTCTGCCCGGCCATGCCGCTGAACGATCCGGATAACGACGGCATTTCGATCTGGGTGGGCGGCAAGGTGAGCAACGCGCGGAGCACGCCGAAGTTCACCAAGCTGGCCATTCCGTTCCTGCCAAACAATCCGCCGCGCTGGCCGGAGGTGGTCGAGGCGGTGGAGAAGATCGTAACGACGTATGCCGAGCACGCGAAGCCGTTCGAGCGGCTGGGCGAGTGGATCGAGCGGGTCGGGTGGCCGCGGTTCTTCCAGTTGACCGGGTTCGAATTCACGCGGTATCACATCGACGACTTCAAGCACGCGGGGCTGACGTTTGCCCGCAGTGCGCACTTGAAGTTCTAGAGGCAAAGAATGATTCGTCGCAGAGGCGCAGAGACGCAGAGAAAAACCAAGATTCTCCTCGGCGCCTCGGCGTCTTTGCGTCGAGGTTTCTAAGGTCTTCTCATGGCTCTGTTCAAACAAGTAAAGAAACCGGTAATCAAGGCGGCGGCGCCGGCGGGGGCGGACATTTCGCCACTGCGGCCGGCGTACGTGTCGAAGCCGGCCCCGTGCGGCGCCGGGTGCCCGAGCGGAGTGTCTATCCGGGCATGGCTCACCACCATTGCCCAGGCGGAAGCTTACGGGCGGACGAAGGAAGAGGCCTACCGGATCGCGTGGGGGATCATCACGGAACGGAACCCGTTCCCGGCGGTATGCGGACGGGTGTGCCCGCATCCCTGCGAGGACGGGTGCAACCGGCGCGAGAAAGACGGCGCGGTGGCGATCAACGCGCTGGAGCGGTTTGTCGGCGATTTCGGCCTGGCGCAGGGGTTGGAGTTGAAGCGCCTCGCGGACGAGCGGCGCAGCGAGGAAATCGCGGTGATCGGCGCCGGACCGGCGGGGCTTTCGTGCGCGTATCAGCTTGCGCGGCGGGGTTACGCGGTGACCATTTTCGAAGCGTTCAGCCAGCCGGGCGGAATGCTGCGGTACGGGATTCCCAAGTACCGGCTGCCGCGCGAGGTGCTGGACGGCGAGATCGCGCGGATCCTGAAGCTGGGCGTAACGCTGAAGTGCAACACGGCGGTCGGGCGCGACATTCCGGTCGAGGAACTGCGGCGGAACTATAAAGCCGTGTTCGTGGGGATCGGGGCGCATCGCGGGCTCAAGCTGCGGGTTCCCGGCGAGGACGCGGCGAACGTTTTCACCGGCACGGAGTTTTTGAACCGCGTGAACAGCGGCGAGAGCGTGCAGGTGGGGCGGAAGGTGGTGGTGATCGGCGGCGGCGATACGGCGATCGATTCGGCGCGGGTGAGCCGGCGGCTGGGCGCGGAGGTCACCATTCTGTACCGGCGGTCGCGATCGGAGATGCCGGCGATTGCACCGGAGATCGAGGGCGCGCTGGAAGAGGGCGTGAACATCGAGTACCTGGCGGCGCCGGTGGAGATCATTCAGAAAGACGGCGCGGTGGCGGGCGTGCGGGCGATCCGCATGGACCTCGGGGCGCCGGATGCGTCGGGGCGGCCGAGGCCGGTGCCGCGGGCGGGATCGGAATTCGAGATCGCGGCGGACAGCGTTATCGCGGCCATCAGCCAGGAGCCGGAGACGGCCGGGCTGGAGTTCGGGCAGAACGGCGGCCGGTGGGTTCCGGCGGAAGATGGCCGGGTGCCCGGCATGGACGGCGTGTTCACGGGCGGCGACGCGGTGGAACTGGGGCTGGTGACGATCGCCATCTCGCAGGGGCGGTTCGCGGCGGAAGCCATCGATGCCTGGATTCAGGGCAAGCCGCTGGAGAAACTGGCGGCGGTGAAGCCGATCGGGCCGGATCGCGTGAAGCTGGACTGGTATCAGCCGGCGGCCCGGCACGAACGGGCACACGTGGCGGCCGCGGAGCGCGCCACGGATACGGAAATCGAGCTGGGGCTGAGCGAGGACGACGCCCTGGCGGAAACCAAGCGCTGCATGTCCTGCGGGATGTGCCTGGATTGCGAAACCTGCTGGATGTATTGCACCAACAACTGCTTCGTGAAGCTGCCCAAGGGCGAGCATTACAAGGTGAAGCTGGAGTTGTGCAACGGCTGCAAGAAATGCGCGGAAGCGTGCCCTTGCGGTTATATCGAGATGAACTAGTGAGATATGCATTCACCACAGAGGCACAGAGAGCACAGAGGTTTCACAGAGAAACACCTTGACTTCCTCTGTGCTTCCTCTTTGCTCTCTGTAACTCTGTGGTGAGTAGAAGAGTTTTCGAGGAGAAGAAATGCCGACATTTGAAGTCAACGATCATAAGTATGAAGTGGATGAGGACGGGTTCCTACAGGAGCCTGGGATCTGGAACGAGACGGTGGCGTCGGATTTCGCCACGACCGAGGGAGTCACGGACCTGACCGAGGCCCACTGGAAAGTGATTCACTATCTGCGCAACTACTATCTGCAATTCGGGATCGCACCGATGATCCGGAAGGTGTGCAAGGAGACGGGATTCAAGCTGAACGAGATTTATCAACTGTTCCCGTCGGGACCGGCCAAGGGCGCGTGCAAGCTGGCAGGGCTGCCGAAACCGACCGGCTGCGTTTAAAAAGAGGCGGCGATGCACACCAGGGAAGCGATCGCCGGAGAATGGACGGAACGGGTGCTACGGGCATATCCCGTCGAGACCGCCGCATTTCTGGCGTCGGAGCAGGACCCGTTCCGTAATCCCGTGGGCCACACGCTGCGGCAGGCGCTGGCGATTCTGCTGGACGAATTGCTGCTGGGGATGGACCGGGAGCGGGTGACGGCGGCGCTCGACTCCATCGTGCAGGTCCGGGCGGTACAGGATTTCACGCCGGGACAGGCGCTGGAATTTCTGTTTCAACTCAAGCCCATTCTGGCGCAGTTTGCGCCCGAGGCGAACCTGGAGCAGATTGGGACGCGAATCGACGAAATGGCACTCATGGCGTTCGATCTCTACGTGAAGTACCGCGAACGGATGTTCGAGGCACGGAGCAACGAAGTGAAGCGGCGGGTGTACGTGCTGGAGAAGCGGATCGCACGGGAGGCCCAATGAGGCAGGCGGGCGCGGCGATTGCGGTGGTGGCCATCGCGGTGGCCGCAGCCGCGATGGGCCCTCGCATGGCGGTCGTAGTGCCGTATGCCGCCTTTACGGTGATGATAGTGGGGCTGAGCTGGCGCGTGGTGCGCTGGTCGCTGGTGCCGGTGCCGTTCCGTATTCCGACGGTCTGCGGGCAGGAGCAATCGCTCCCGTGGATCAAACGTAGCCGCCTCGAAAGCCCGGCCACGGCGGCGGGTGTGGCGGGCAGGATGGCGCTGGAGGTACTGGCGTTCCGCAGCTTGCTCCGCAACGCGTCGACGCGGATCGAGAAGGGGCCGCGGCTGATTTACCGCGACGTCAAATGGCTGTGGATGGCGGCCATCGTGTTTCACTGGTCGCTGCTGGTCATTCTGTTGCGGCATTTGCGGCTGTTTGTCGAGCCGGCGCCGCTGGTGGCGGTGTGGCTGGACCGGCTGGACGGATTTTTCGAGATCGGCGTGCCGCCGCTCTATTTGACGGATATCGGCATTCTGGTGGGGCTCGCGTTCCTGCTGGCGCGGCGGATGCGCGCGGGGCAGGTGCGGTTCATCTCCCTGTTCACCGATTATTTCGCGCTGTTTCTTCTGCTGGGGACCGCGATCTCGGGCATGTGGATGCGGTACATCGGACGGACGGACGTGACGGCGGTGAAGCAGTTCGCCCTCAGCCTGACGATTTTCGCGCCGGCGGTGCCGAAGAACCTGGGCGCAACGTTTTTCATTCATCTGGGGCTGGTGAGCGCGCTGGCGGCGTACCTGCCGTTCAGCAAGCTGGTGCACATGGGCGGTGTGTTCCTCAGCCCGACGCGCAACCTGGCCAATAACAATCGCATGAAACGGCATGTGAATCCCTGGAATTATCCGGTGAAAGTGCACACCTACGAGGAATGGGAAGACGAGTTCCGCGAGAAGATCGAGGCGGCCGGGCTTCCGGTGGAGAAGCGATAGATGGCCAAACCGAACCCGGAAGAACTCGTACAGATCGATTATCGGCCGGCGCGCAAGGACTGGATGGAGCCGGCGGTGGACTTCCGCAAAGGAACGTTCTGCTACAGCGCGCTGCCGAAGAACCTGAAATATCTCGGCCTGCCGAATCCGCGCGACTGGCAGCCGTTCCAGAAGGACTGGAAGCTGCCGGCAGACTGGAAGCAGATCATCCTGAACGGCATGAAGGACCGGCTGCAAAAGTTCCGGTCGTTCCGGCTGTTCATGGACATGTGCGTGCGGTGCGGCGCGTGCGCGGACAAGTGCCACTTCTATATCGGCTCGGGCGACGC
>JAJYLS010000484.1 GCA_021787555.1 Acidobacteriota bacterium
GGTCATCGTCCATATCGCCAACGAATCCATGCTCGACGGGCTTGTGCGTGACGTCCCCGAGCCGGCGCGGCGTCTGATGATCGCCTTCTGGCCCGGTCCGCTCACGCTGCTGCTGCCGCGCACGGCGGCGGTGCCGGACGCGGTGACAGCCGGCAGGCCGCTGGTGGGGATTCGCATGCCGGCGCATCCGGTGGCGCTGGAGCTGATCCGCCTGGCGGGCGTTCCGGTGGCCGCGCCCAGCGCCAACACCTTTGGCCGCATCAGTCCCACCACCGCCGCGCACGTGCTCGACGATTTGGACGGGCGCATCGATGCCGTCCTGGACGCGGGGCCAACGGCGCACGGCGTCGAGTCCACGGTGCTCGATCCCTGCCAGAGCCCGATGGTGATCTACCGGCCGGGCGCGGTTACGGCCGCGCAGATTCGAGACATCGCCGGTCCGGTCAAGGTCTTTCGCGGCGGCCCGCTTCAACAGGCGCCCAGGGAAGCGCTTCCATCGCCCGGCGTGGGCCTGCGCCACTACGCGCCCAAGGCGCGGCTGGTGCTGGTCGAGGGGCCGTTGGCGGAGTTGGGCGCGCATCTGGCCGGGGCGGCGCTCGCATGGCCGGGAGAGCGGTTGGGCGTGATGCTGCCGGCTGAGGTCACGGCGAGCGGCGCGCTTGCCACCGCGGCCGTTTATGCATGGGGCCGGTGGGCCGCGCCTGAGGAGATGGCCCGGGAACTCTACGCGGGCCTGCGCGCCCTGGATGCGCGCGGATGCACGGTGATCCTCTGTCCGCTTCCGCCGGCAGAGGGCATTGGCGCGGCCATTCGCGACCGGCTCCGCAAGGCCGCGCATGCAGAGGAGGGGTAGAGGACTATTGTCCGGCGTCGCCTAACTTGTACATGTACTTGATGGCGGATTTGTAGACAAGGGTCTTGAAACGCCCGCGGACCTTGAGCGAATTGCGGTCGTACCACTCGATGCAGCCTTCCACGTGCTCGCCGTCCTCCAGCACAATCACCATCGGCGTCTGCGACTGGATCTGCTTTTGCAGGTAGAAGAGCTCGGCATGACGGTTGGCGGCATCCACCTCAAAGGGCTGGGCCGGGAAGTAAAGTGAGGGCGCCACGAGCGGGGCCCTCCGGGCGCGTGGTTGCGGCCGTTTGGCTTGTTGGGCCTGCTCTTCGCCCCCGGCCGTCAGAATCGCTTGAATGCTCATAGAAAAACAACTCTTCCTGGGGAAAAAAGAAATTCGCCGTAACTTGCGGCTTGCAATGGCCCGAGATGAATCGCGGAGACTTTTCTTGCTCTCTCTCTTCGCTCGCGCCTGACCAATGGTCCTATCAGGCGCAAATAAGCTCCTGCCCTTCGACATGCATTGGAGACACAACCGCGCCCGCGGAAGGTGTTTGTCTGTATCGGTTTCCGAGCAATGGGCGGGATTGCTTGTAACCGAAGAGATGCCTGCTGCCGAACGGGGGTTGCTCATGTAGTATGCGGCCACCAGGACGGGCCACGCAAGGGGGACTGTGGGTTCAGCGCGACTGAGGCTTAATTCCGGCCGAGGCTCACGGCCATGGCGTCCAGCGAGAGCGAACGCAGCAGATTGCGGCGCATGCCCTGTTCTACCTGGACCAGCGCGCGAGCCGCGCCGTCGATCCACTCCACGCTGAGGGCAGAGTCCCGGGCCAGGCGCTCCAGCTCGGCGGCAAGATCCAGGTTGCGCGCCAGTTGCGGTGTGCCCGCGACCACCAGCAGCAGATCCTCGATCAGGCTGCCCAGGGCGCGCAGCAAGTTGATCGTCTTCTCCTGCCCGTCCGCGCCGCCGCGGTAGCTCTCCGTGGCGTGGAAAAGCTGCGTGTAGTCGGGCTCGCGCAGCGCCGTGCGCAGAATGACCAGGGCGTCCTGGCGGCTGGCCAGGTAAACGCCCAGATCGATGCTGAGCGCGCGGCCCACGGCGCCCTCGGCTAGCCGCGCGGCCAGGGCCCGCTCCTGCGGCTTCAACTCAGGCCGGCGGTGGGCAAGCATGGCCTCCAGATCCGCGGCCGGCAGCGCGCCCAGCCGGTGCACAACGGCGCGGGAGCGGATGGTGGGCAGCAGTTCCTGGGGATTTTCGGTGAGCAGAATGAGCGTGGTGTGGTCGGGCGGCTCCTCCAGCAGCTTCAGCAGGCTGTTGGCCGCCTCCTTCATAAAAGCCGAGGAGGTAAAAATGGTAAAGGAGCGGCGCGCTTCCACCGGCGGGCGGTAGTAGGCCACGTGAATTGCCTGCCGCACCTGGCCCAGTTTGATGAGCAGTTGCGGCGGATCGGGCGGAACGATCAGCACGTCGGGGTGGGTCTGGATGAGGATGCGCGTCTCGCGTTTGTCGGTCTCGCGCAGCTCGTCGCGGGCGGCGACTGCCTCGGCTACACGCGCCTCCAGGTTGGCGGAGCCGCCGATGCGCGCGCAGTTCGCGCAGACATCGCAGAAGTCGGGCAGGCCGCCGGTTTCAGTGGGGTTGAGGCAGTTCACCACCTTGGCCAGCATCAGCGCCAGCGTGTACTTGCCCGCGCCGCGCGGTCCGGCCAGGATCATCGAATGGGGAAACCGCTCCGCGCGCACGCTCTCGCGCAGGTGCGTTACCGTCGCCGCGTTGCCTAGAAATGCCTGGAAGCCCACGAATTGAGGATAGAGCATCGGCACTCGAATGCAACAATGCGGAGTTGTGCTGGGGCCCTTTCCTGCGGTGTTTCGCCGTATGGTTCAGCTTGTTGGAGCCGAAGTCACCAGCCTCTCCGCCACCGCCTCCACAATCTGCTCGTGCACCTCGTCGATTCCGAGGTTGCCTTCGATGCAGACCACCCGCTCCGGCTCGCGTGCGGCGATCTCGCGGTACTTCTCCCACACGCGG
>JAJYLS010000148.1 GCA_021787555.1 Acidobacteriota bacterium
CAGGGTGCGTCGCTGTTCGGCGGAAATTGGCAGCGCGTCCGGCACACTCCACATCGTAAGGCCAGTATGCGGCAATCCGCGCGTATTGTAAAGCTATTTCTGAGACACTACACTAGCAGCCCGCGACAAAACTCGTCGAGTCGGAAAAGCGGGGACTGGCTCCGAAATTCCGCGCGGCTAACCCCGTCTAACCCCGGCTAACCCGCTGCAAACAGGACACACCTCCCCGCGGAATTTCGGTGCCTGTACCCGGTTTTCCATGGCACTCACTTCTACCCCGGGCTGCTAACGCTGCGCCGCCGCCTGCAATGCGCCGCGCTACGAAACCAGCGCCTGCGTGACGCGCCCCGCCAGTTGATCGAAGGTGAGAATTTCGTAGAGCGAAGGGTCGGACATGATGCGCGCCACCAGCGCCGCGTGCATCGCGTGGCCGGCGCGTTCGGCGATCACGTGCCCCAGCAGCGGCCGGCCCAGCAGCGCCAGGTCGCCGATCAGGTCCAGGGCCTTGTGCCGGCAGCACTCGTCCGCCGCGCGCAGCCCTTCCGGATTCATCACCCCGTCGCTGGTGAAGCACACTGCGTTTTCCAGCGAGGCGCCGCGGATCAGTCCCATGTCGCGCATCGCGCCGAGGTCCGATTCCCAGCCGAACGTGCGCGCGAAGGCGATCTCCGAAGCGTACCGCTCGGGCGTGATTTCAAGCTCCAGCGACTGCCGGCCCACCGGCTGCGGGTACTCCGTCTCGCAGGTGAGCCGGAAAACCTCCGCGGGCAGAATGCTGATGCGCTTCCCCTTGTCCTCCACCGATACCGGCCGCCGGATGCGCAGGTAGCGCCGCTTGCGGCGGTACTGGCGAATGCCCGCCTGCTCGATCAGGCGCACGAACGGCCGTCCGCTGCCATCCAGAATCGGCACTTCGAGATTGTCGATCGCGACGTAAGCATTGTCGATCCCCATCGAGTAGAACACGCTCAGCAGATGCTCCGTCGTGGAGATGAGCACGCCCTGGCGCATCAGGCTGGTGGCATAGCTGACGCGCGCGACATGCCGCCAGCTTGCCGCGATGGGGAAATTTTCGAGGTCGGTCCGCAGGAACACGATCCCCGTGGAAACGGGGGCGGGGAGAATCCGGATGGCCACCGAAACGCCGCTGTGCAGGCCTGTCCCCGCCACTTCCACGGCGCGGCGGATCGTGGTTTCAAAGCGCAAGAGCAATCTCCGGAGAATGCATGCCTCCCTTCCAGCAACTTGCCTGCCTCACGCGCAAGTTTTTGATTATAAATGAACTTCGATTGACGCAGTGTGGCCAAACAACAACAGTTTTCAATCGGCGGTGTGGCCGAAAAGCTGCGGGTTGCCACCGCCGCGCCGCCATCCGACTTTCCCGACCCCCGCCGCCGCGCCCGCTGCTACCATAGCCCCAGTGGCACAGAAACGCCTCTTCCTCATCGACGCCTTCGGCTTCATTTTCCGCGCCTATCACGCCCGCGCCCGCAGCGCCGCGCCGCCCATGCGCACCAGCACCGGCCTCTCCACCGAGGCGGTCTACATCTTCAACAACATGCTGCGGAAGCTCGGGAAGCAGCACAAGCCGCCCTATATCGCCGCGGTCTTCGAAAGCGGCGAGCCCACCCACCGCGTCCGGGAATTCGCCGAATACAAGGCCAACCGCGCGGAGATGCCGCCGGACCTCGGCGAGCAGATCCCGTATGTTCGGCGCGTGCTCGATGCCATGCGCATCCCCATCCTCGAATATCCCGGCTTCGAAGCCGACGACGTCATCGGCACCATCGCCCGCCGCGCCGAGAAGGCGGGCTACGAGGTCGTGATCGTTTCCAGCGACAAGGACATGCTGCAACTCGTCACCGACCGCGTCGCCATGCTCAACCCCGCCAAGGACGACGCCTGGTACGACCCCGCCACGGTGAAAGAATTCATGGGCGTCGAACCGGCCCAGGTCACCGACCTCCTCGCCCTCATGGGCGACACCGTCGACAACATTCCCGGCGCGCCGGGCATCGGCGAAAAGGGCGCGCGCGAATTGCTCGGCCGCTTCGGCTCGGTCGAGGCGGCCATCCGGGGCGCCGCCGAAGTGCAGCGCAAGATGCAACGCGAAAGCCTGCAAAACAATGTCGAGCGCATCGCGATGAGCAAGCGCCTCGCCACCATCGCCACCGACGTGCCCATTCCGTTCGAGATCGAAGCCGTGCGCGCGCAGCCCGCCGACGAGGCCGCGCTCAAGAGCGTTTACAAGGAGCTGGAATTTCATTCCCTTCTGAAAGAACTGGGGCCGGGCGAAGATACGCGGGTGCGCGATTACCGCGTCGTCACCAGTCCCGAAGAGCTAAACGCATGGTTGAAAGAAGCACTCACAACCCCTTGCGCCGTGGCTGTTTCTGGATCGGGGGATGGTGCGCCGGCGTTACTGGAGCAGGGCATCGCCATCGGCCTCGCGCGCCGGCCCGGCGAGGCCCGCGCGGTCACCGCCGAGAACCTCGCCGCCCTCAAGCCGTGGCTGGAAGACGCCGCGCAGTCGAAAATCGCCTGCGACGTGAAATCCGCCCTGCTGGAGCTCTCGCGCGTGGGCATCGAAGCCCGCGGCTTCGAACATGACATCATGCTCTACGCCTTTCTGCTCGACGCCGACCCTTCCGGCTGCCCCCTCGACGAGCAGGCGCGCCGCCGCCTCGATCTGAAACTCGGCACCGCGCCCGAGCAGCACGCTGATATCACCCTCGAGGTCTGGCGCCAGCTTTCGCCCGCCGTGGATGCGCGCGGCCTGCGCGAGCTTTACGCCACCATCGAGCTGCCGCTGGCCGGCGTCCTGGCGCGTATGGAGCGCACCGGCGTGCGCATCGACACGCAGGAACTGAAGCGCCTCTCGGAGCTGATGGAGCGCGACATCGCCCGCCTCACCTCCGAAGTCCACGCACTCGCGGGCAAGGTCTTCAACATCAGCTCGCCGCAGCAGCTCGGCCGCGTGCTATTCGAGGACCTGAAGCTGCCGGCGCCGGTGAAATACGGTAAGGGCAAAACCATCTCCACCGCGGCCGACGTGCTCGAAGAATTGGCGCCGGAGCACGAAATCGTGCGCAAGGTGCTGGAATACCGGCAGCTCACCAAGCTGAAGGGCACCTACGTGGATGCCCTGCCCGCGCTCATCGATCCCCGCGACGGCCGCGTCCACACCACTTTCAACCAGACCGGCGCGGCCACCGGCCGCCTTTCTTCTTCCAATCCGAATCTGCAAAACATTCCCATCCGCACCGAGCTGGGCCGCGAGATCCGTGCCGCCTTCGTGCCGCGCGACGGCTGGCTGCTGCTCTCGGCGGATTACTCGCAGATCGAGCTGCGCCTGCTGGCCCACATGTCCGGTGACCCGCTGCTGGCCGAGGCCTTTCGCAACGGCGAGGATATCCACACGCGCACCGCGTCCGAGGTGCTCGGCGTGCCGCCCATGATGATCGACGCCGAGGCCCGCCGCAGCGCCAAGGCGGTGAATTTCGGCATCGTCTACGGCATCAGCCCCTTCGGCCTCGCGGCCCAGTTGGGGATTTCGCGCGGCGAGGCGGAGAAGTACATCAAGAATTATTTCGCTCGCTACACCGGCGTGCGCCGCTGGCTGGACGATACCGTTGCCGAAGTCCGCCAGACCGGCGTGGCGCGCACGCTCTTCGGCCGCGAGCGCCCCATCCCGGATATCAACAGCCGCAATCCCAACGCCCGCGGTTTCGCCGAGCGCACCGCCGTCAACACCCCGCTGCAAGGCACCGCCGCCGATCTCATCAAGCTCGCCATGGTCCGCATCGACACGGCGCTCGAATCGGAGGGACGCCGCAGCGCCATGCTGCTCCAGGTCCACGACGAACTGGTTTTCGAATGCCCGCCCGACGAAGTGGAAGCCGTCTCCCGGCTGGTCAAGCGCGAGATGGAAACCGTGCGCGAACTCAACGTTCCGCTGATCGCCGACGTCGGAGTAGGAGAGAACTGGCGCGATGCCAAATAAACGTTTGCTTGCCGTCTCTCTCCTGCCCGCGCTCGCGTTCGCGGCCGACCTTCCGCCCGGCTGGTCCGTGAACCCCTCCGGCTGCGCGTCCCTTGACGACGCCGTCCTGCATGCCGGCCAGCCATCCTTCCGCATCGAACGCCAGCCCTTTGATAGAGACGAGTTTTCCGGAATCGCCAGAACATTCCCAGCCCCACCCGCCGTCCAAAAAATCGAGCTGCGCGGCTGGCTGCGCACCGAAAACGTCGATGGTTTCGCCGCCCTCTGGCTGCGTGAGGACAGCGCCGCCCACCAGGTCCTCGCCATCGACAGCCTGCAACGCCGCAACATCGGCGGAACCAGGGATTGGGCCGAATACACGATCTCCGTGCCGGCAAAACCGGATACCGGCCAAATCCTTCTGGGCTTCCTGATCCACGGAACCGGCCGCGCATGGGTAAGCGATCTGCGCCTGTTCGCGGACGGCCAGCTGATCTGGGAAATGCAGAAGTCCGCCAAAGCGCCAATCGAGCTCGACCACGAATTCGACGGCGGCTCGAAAATCGCCTTCACCCAGCTCACCAACATTCAGGTCCAGAACTTGGCCCTGCTGGGGAAAGTCTGGGGATTCCTGAAATACCACCATCCGCTCATCGCGGCCGGGAAGCGCCACTGGGATTACGATCTCTTCCGCATCATGCCCGCGATTCTCGCCGCGCCCGATCTCGCCGCGGCCGATGCCGCGCTCGCCAAATGGATTGCCGGGCTCGGCGAAATCGAAGAATGCCGCACCTGCGCAACCCTCAAGGAAACCGATATCCAGCTTCGCTCTGAAATCGCCTGGATCGGTTCCGCCGCCCTGGGTCCCGATCTCAGCCGCCTGCTCCGCGCCGCCTATCGCAACCGCCCCGCCGATGGCAGCCAGTTCTACGTTTCCCAAACGCCGGTCAAGAATCCGGCCTTCGGCCACGAGCTCCCCTACGCCAACCTCCGCCTGCCCGACCCCGGCTTCCAGTTGCTGGCCCTGTACCGTTTCTGGAACATCATCGAATACTGGTATCCCTACCGCAACCTCATCGGCGAAGACTGGGACGGCGTTCTGGAAGAATTCATTCCCAAAATCGCCCTCGCCCAAACCCCGGGCGAATACCAGCTTGCCCTGATGGCGCTGATCGCCCGCGTCCACGATACCCACGCCAACCTGTGGAGCTCGCTCGACGTGCGCCCGCCGGTGGGTGCCTGCCATATTCCGGTGGCCGTGCGCTTCGTCGAAGGCCAGGCGGTCGCCACGTCGCCCGCCCCCGGTCTCGATCGCGGCGACATCGTCGAACGCCTCGACGGCACGCCCATTCCGGAACTCATCCGCCAATGGGAGCCCTACTACGCCGCCTCGAACGAGCCCACGATCCTGCGCGACATCGGTCGATATGTGACCCGTGGCGAGTGCGGCGACACCAGCTTACAGATCCGCCGCAACGGCAAAACCCTCGATGTCACCGTCCAACGCGTGCCCGGTCGGATCCCGGACGGCTTCGCCACCCACGACACACCCGGCGACACTTTCCGCCTCCTCTCTGACGATGTCGCTTATCTCAAACTGTCCTCGGTCAAATCCGCCGAATGCGCCTCCTATATCGAGCGGGCCGCACACACCAAAGGCCTGATCGTCGATATCCGCAATTACCCCTCCCAGTTCGTCGTCTTCACCCTCGGCAACCTGCTGGTGGATCGCCCCACCCCGTTCGTGATTTCCACCTCCGCCGACCTCGCGAACCCCGGCGCGTTCCATTTCGAGACGCCGGACGTGCTCACGCCGGATCGCCCGCACTACGCGGGCAAGGTCGTCATTCTGGTGGATGAGATCACGCAAAGCCAGGCCGAGTACACCGCCATGGCCTTTCGCTCCTCGCCCCAAGCCTGGGTGATCGGCAGCACCACCGCCGGCGCCGATGGCAACGTCTCGCCCATCCCCCTGCCCGGCGGCTTGCGAACCATGATCAGCGGCCTGGGCATTTTCTATCCCGATAAGCGCGCCACGCAGCGCGCCGGTATCGTCCCCGATCAGGAAGTGAAACCCACCATCGCGGACATCCGCGAGGGCCGCGACGAAGTCCTCGAAGCCGCCATCCGCCGCATCCTCGGCCCGGACGTTCCCCAGCCCGAAATCGAAAAGCTCGCCCGCGCCGGCCGGAACTGACGCTCGTCGTCGTGTTTGTATCAGGGCACGGCTTGAGCCGTGCCGTTTGATGAGCTCCGTTAAGGCTTTAGCTACTGTTTGGCTTCTACCGCTCGAAACCTCCCGGTGGCGCCTGCGGCACCTGCGGAGTGCCCGGCGCGGCAGCCGCCGCCGAGTCATGCTTCGGACCCAGCCCCAGCGCAATCAACGACAGCGAGCTGATCTTTCCCGTGGGCTCCAGATTCTGCCCCGCCTGGAATTTCTTCAGCGCTGTCGCCGAAGTGTCGTCCCATACTCCCGTGGCCTGCTCGGGTTGGAGATAGCCCTTGGCCACCAGCGCTTGCTGGATTTCCTTGTAGCGGTCGGGCGTGGGTCGCGCCTGGCGATTGCGCCAGGTCGTGCGCGGCGCCGCCTTGCGGTGCCGGCGGCTGGACACTGTCTTCCGCCCCGCCGTGGATGAGCGCTTGTGAGCCGTGGTCCGCGCTCTCGAAGCGCTGCTTCTCGTGGAGGCCGTCTTCTTCGGAACCGCTTTCTTCGAGGCCGTCTTCCTGGAAGCCGTCTTCCTCGACGATGTGGCCTTCTTGGGCGCCGATTTCTTGACCGCCGTCTTCTTCACCGCGGTCTTCTTCTTCGGCTGCGTGGCGCCGTTCACATTCCAGGCCAATACGCCCAACCCGATGGCCACCAATATCGGCAGAATTCTGCGCATTTCCTACCAGTTTACCGTATCGTGAGTGCGGCCTAATAAAAAGAGGCGGCCGGGAATCACCCGGTCGCCTGGAGGTGTACAGCCGTGGCTTGCTGTTATTGCGGGTTGGTGGGCAAAGTGCCCGCCAGGTACGCCGAGTTCCACTCGCCGTTCTGCTTGCTGAGCACGTGGAACGCGACCGCTTCGCCGGGCTTGAGTGCGCCCTTGATGCGGATCACGTCGGCCGTCGAATTGACCGGCTGGTGATTGATCGAAAGGACTACGTCGCCCTTGTGCAGCCCGATGTCCTCGGCGAACGAATCCGGCTCGACCGAATCCACCGCCACGCCGCCGGGTTGCTTGATCCCCATGGACTGGCGCTGCTGGTCGGTCAGGTTGCGGATCGACATGCCGAAGCTCGCCGCCGTCCCTTCCGCCTGCTGGCCGTTGTTCTCACTGCCGTTGCCGAAGCGCTCGGGGAAAATCTGCGCCAGGTTGCCGACCGTCACGTGGTAATTCTCGCGGTGGCCGTCGCGCACCGCCGTGATTTCCACCGCGGAGCCGACCGGAGTTGCCGTCACCATATCCACCAACTCGCCGCCGTCGCGGACCGGCTTGCCGTTGATGGCCACGATGATGTCACCGCCCTTAAGTCCAGCCTTCTCCGCCGGACCACCGGGCGCTACGCTCTGCACGAACACGCCTTGGCTTACGCCGTTGGCCTTCAGCAGCGCTCGCGCCTGCTCCGTGTCGGAGGGCGTGAACGAGATGCCGATCGAGCCCCGCGTCATGTGCCCCGTCTTGATGATGGCGTTATAAACCTGGGCCGCCGTGTTGATGGGCAGCGCGAAGCCGATGCCCTGGTTCCCGCCGGAGCGCGATGCGATCGCCGTGTTGATACCGATCACCTCGCCGCGCACGTTGAGCAGCGGGCCGCCGCTGTTGCCGGGGTTGATGGCCGCGTCGGTCTGGAGGAAATGCTGGAACTGCATGGTGGGATCCACGTCACGCTGTTTGGCGCTGATGATTCCGGCCGTGACCGTCTCCTGGAAGCTGAACGGAGCGCCGATCGCCAGGCACCAGTCGCCGACCTGCGTGGCGTCGGAGTTGCCAATGTGCACCGGCACCATGTCGCTCTTGCCCTGTACGCGAATGACGGCCAAGTCCGTGGGCACGTCCACGCCCACCACTGTGGCGTCATACTTGTTCGGATCGTTCATAAACTCCACCTGGATACGATCCGCCTTGTCGATCACGTGGTTGTTGGTCAGGATATACCCGGCGCGATCCACCACCACGCCGGAGCCGAGCGCGTATCCTCTGCGCTGCGGCATTTCGGGCATGCTGCCGAAAGGACTGTTCTGGCCGAAGAAGCGGCGGAGGAAATCCTCCATGCTCCCCTGATCGCCTTGGTCGCCCTGATCGCCCTGGTCGCCTTGATCGGGCGCCATCTGGGTGTGGCCACCGCGGCGGGAAGTGGATTTGGGAAAGTAGGTCGTGTCGATGGTGACCACCGAGGGCTCTACCTCTTTCGCGATGCGGCTGAAGGTGGTCGAAAGCTCGACCGGACTGGGAATAACGAGCGGCGTGGCGCCCGGCGCCACCGATCCGTCTTTCGCTGCTTTCACGCCGGAATTGATCACCGTGCCGATGACGATGCCGACCGACAGGGTGAAGAGCACCAGTGTGAACGAGAGCAGCTTCTGCGTGCGTAATTTGTCAAAGAGACTCATGGGCCTTTTTATACTCCTCGCGTATTCGAGCGGTCTCAAACTATTTTATCCGCTCTGGAACCGCCATATCGAATGGATGTAGCTGTGGTTGCATCGGTTTCAAGCACCAACTCTCTCCGTCCCGGCGGCTCCACGGCCGACCGGCCAAATACCCCCTTGCACCCCGAATGCCAGCTACAAACGATGTGCTGAATCCTCCAAAGTGGACCGCAACCGGCACCACCTCGGGGATCTGGTGCTATCGATATAGACGGAAAAGGTGAAAAAAGGTAACGTGTACTACCAAAGGCGTACATCTGCTGCACCTCCAGTTGCTTCGCGAGTAGGCCGCGTACCTTCGCCGGCTCCCGCTCCAGTAGCTTTACTCCCCCGCGCCATTCCGCATCAGCAGCAGCAGAACCAGCAAAATCCGTTTGAGCGCCAGATCCCGGCCGTCGGGGCGAAACCATTCCTGTGTGGTGTGTGCGCCGCCGCCCACCCCGCCCCCGCCCAGTGCCACCGCCGGAATCCCCATGGAAAGCGGAATATTGGCGTCCGTGGAGGAAGTGTCGGTATGTGCGCGAATGCCCAGATGGGCGTCCACTTCGCGGACATACTGCAAAATGGGTGCATCGTCGGCCAGCGCCGCGGCCGGGCGCGCCCCGATCTCTTTCAGCTTGCCGGCGATTTTGCCGCCCGTCGCACGCTGGTTCTCCACGTCGCGCGCGCGGTCCACGGCGGTTTGCAGCGCCGCCACCAGTTCGTCGATCCGCGGATTGCTCTCCGAGCGGATGTCCACCTTGGCGCGCGCCATCTGCGGGATGGCGTTCACGCTCGATCCGCCCTCGATGATCCCCACGTTGATGGCCGATTTGAGCCGGCCGTCGAGCGGCGTGTCGGAGAACAGCGCTACCGCGCGGCACAGTGCGTGGATCGGGTTGCCCACGCCGAAATCGCTCCAGCTATGCCCGCCGGCGCCGGTGAAGGAGATTTCGAACCGGCGGCTGCCCAGCGCGTGGGTGGTGATGTGGTCGATGCCCGCGCCATCCACCACCACGAAAGAGTCGATCTTGCGCCCCAGCGGCGCTTGCTTACAAAGGTGCCGCATCCCGAGCAGGTTGCCTTCTCCCTCTTCCCCCACGTTGGCTACCAGCGCCAGTCCCGACGCCAGGCCCGGCGGTTTGGGGCAGCTTTTCCAGTTGCGCGCCACGGCCAGCAGCGCGGCCAGGCCGGCCCCGTTGTCCGACACGCCCGGCCCGCGGAAGCCGCCGCCGGCTTCCACCGCGATCTCTTCTTTATTGCGCGGCGCGAGCACCGTATCGAGGTGCGCGGTGAGCGCCACGTAGGGCGAGTCGCCATCCGTCGCGGCCACGTTGCCGGCGCGGTCGATCGACGCGTTCCATCCATACCCGCGGAACTGCTCCAGCAGCCACGCCGCGCGCTCCTGCTCCAGAAAGGTGGGCGCGGGGATGCGGCAGACCTGAAGATGCACCTCGTTGATCCATTGCTTCTCGCGCGTGAACCACTGGAGCGATTCGCGCACCTCGCGCTCGAGCGCCAGTTCGCCGATGCCGATCCCCGTCATCGATGCCATTGTGGCACAGCATTCGCACCTGCGTCGGGTTCAGGCTTACTCCGGCAGCGGCTTCCCCTTGGTTTCCGGCGCGAATGGCAGCGCCGCCAGCCCCACCAGGAACACCAGGCACATGGTCACCCCGGCGTAGCGCATCGGGTCGGTGTAGCCGGCATAGACGCGGCGCGTCAGCGTGCCCAGGGTCAGGGGGCCCGCCGCCGCAACCAGCCGGCCGACGTTGTAGCAGAAGCTCGTGCCGGTGCTGCGCAGGCGCGTCGGGAACAACTCCGGCAGGTAGATCGCATAGCCGCCGAACAGCGCGAGTTGCGCGAAGCCCATCAGCGGCACCATCCAGAAGATATCCGAGATCTGCTTCAGGTTCCAGAAGGTGTAAGCGGTCATCCCCATGGCGGCCAGGAAGCTGATCGCAAAGGCCTTCTTCCGGCCGGTGTAGTGCGTCAGATAGGTGAAGCCGTAGATGCCGAAGAACGCACCGAAATTCTGGAACATGGAAGTCCAGCCGATCCATAGCGTGGTTTTGCCGTCGAGCGCGGCGCCGGTGAGGCCTTGCGCGCGGAACGTCCGCTCCAGCACCGGGCGGAAGAGGTCGTAGCTGAAGAAGCCGATGCCCCACAGCCCCACCACGCCGGCGAACGCCAGCAGGAAGCCGACGATGGCATTGCGCCGCCAGCGGGGGTCGGAAAACAGCTCGCTGTACGACCCGAGCTTCTTCTTTTCGGCGCTCGCCTTGACCCACTGCTCCGGCTCCTTCAACTTCTTGAACACCACCAGCGCCAGCGGCGCGGGCAGCGCGCCGGCCAGGAATTCCCAGCGCCAGGCGTGCCCAATGGCGCCGGCCTGCTCGATCTGCCCCAGCAGAATGCCGGTGAGCGCCGCGAGCATATTGCCGAACGCCGAGAGCGCTTGCAGCGTGCCGAGAGCATAGGGCCGCGCGCGCTCGGGCACCACCTCGGCCACCAGCGCGACTCCCACGGCAAACTGCCCACCGACGCCCAGCCCGCACAGGAACCGGTACGCATCGAAATCCCAGACGGTGACGGAAAACAGGCTCAGGCCGGTGAAGATGGTGTAGGTGAGGATTGTCAGGATCATGGTCTTGGCGCGGCCGAGGCGGTCGCCCAGGACGCCGAAGATCACGCCGCCGAGCGCCCACCCGATCATGAAGATCATGGTCGAGTAGCCGGCCTGCTCGGCAATCACTCCCGGCGCGCGGCCGCCCAGCAGGTCGCGCAGCGCGGGTTGGCGCGCCAGGTTGAAAAGCTGCTGCGCCATGGTGTCGAACATCCAGCCGATGCTCGCCACAGCCACGACGAACCACTGATACCGGTTGAGGTCGCGGTACCAGGAATATTTGCCGGCAGCGGTAGAAGACCCGGTTTCAGACATGAAACACCAGTGTACATCCGGGCTGGACGGCCAACCGGCGCTATCTTCCGTCCATTTCCGGACACCCGCATCCCAAAAGGATTCACCTGCGCGCCGGCCGGGCCCGGTGCGTCATAAAGTTGCAGGCGGCCTTTGGTGTGCTATACGGGATGGACATGCTCCAGGATTTACGTCACGCGTTCCGGGTGCTCGTGAGGACCCCGGGGGTTTCGGGACTGATCGTCTTTACCTTGGCTCTGGGAATCGGCGCCAACACCGCGATTTTCACCATCGCCAACGATTTCCTCTTTCGGCCGATGCCGTTCGCGGATTCGGACCGCGTGGTGGCGCTCACCGAGACCAGCCCGCGGACTGCCGGAGAAAGCTGGACCTCGCCGCGCGATTACCTGGATTGGAAAGCGCAGAATCATTCCTTTACCGATATGGCCGCCTGGTCTCCGGCGGGATTCAACCTCACCGGCGGCGGCGACCCGGAGCGCGTTCCCGGAATGCGGGTAACGGCCAATTTCTTCCCCGTGCTCGGAGTAATGCCAATCCTGGGCCGCAATTTCCTGCCGCGCGAGGACGTGCCCAAGGGCGACCCGGTGGTCGTGCTGAGCCATGCGCTCTGGCAGCGGCGGTTCTCCGGACGCCGCGACATTCTGGGTCGGCAGATCGTCCTGAATGGTGGACCTTTCACCGTCATCGGCATCCTCCCGCCGGGCTTCAGCTTCTCCAATGCTCACGAGGATGTCTTCATCACCTTCGGCTTGAATCCGGCGACCGCCTATCGCGGCGGGCACTATGTCAAGGTGATTGCCCGCCTCAAGGCGGGCGTGACGCTGGCGCAGGCGCAGCGCGAGATGAACGCCATCATTGTGGCGATCCTCCGGCAAGATCCCGAGAACAAGGGCCAGGGCGTCTCAATCGAGCGGCTGAGCGATCGCATGGCCCGCGAAGTGAAGCCCGCGCTGATCGCGCTGCTTGCCGCGGTTAGGTTGGTGCTTCTGATCGCCTGCGCCAACGTCGCCAACATGCTGCTGGCGCGGGCGGCCGTGCGCGAGAAGGAGATCGCGGTGCGCCGCGCGGTGGGGGCCAGTCCCGGACGTATCGTGCGCCAGATGCTCGCCGAGAGTGCGCTGCTGGCCATGGCCGGCGCGGGCCTGGGGCTTTGGTTTAGCGCCTTGGGTGTCGATCTTCTTTACGCCGCAATTCCCGCCGGTCTCCAGCCTCTCCACCCGGCCGGCGTGGATTCCACCGTGCTGGGCTTCACCGCTCTGATCGCGGTGGCCACGGGTCTGCTGTTTGGGCTGGCGCCGGCGTGGTCCGCGCTCGGCGCGGACATGGTCCAGTCGCTCAAAGAGGGGGCACCCGTGCAGGCCGGGAGCCGCCGCCGGATCCGCGGATGGCTGGTGACTTTCGAGGTGGCCCTGTCCGTGGTGCTGCTGGCCGGCGCCGGCCTGTTGATCAAGAGCTTCGTCCGCCTGACAGCGGTCAATCCGGGCTTCCGGCCGGAAGGCGTGCTGACCGTGCGCGTGCAGCGTCCGCAGCATTGGGCGGAGTTTACCTCGCAGGTGCTGGAACGCGCGGCGGCCGCGCCTGGCGTGATCGCCGCCGGTGCCGCCAGCAACCTGCCCATGACCGGCCAGGATTGGGGCCAGAACCTCACGGTCACCGACCGGCCGTTCCGCGGCGAGCAGGATTACGTCTGGGCGTGCCACCGGGTGGTCAGCCCCGGCTATTTCCGCGCCATCGGCATGCGCCTCCTCAAGGGCAGGCTCTTCGGTGCCGCCGATACGCCGGAAGCCCCGCACGGGGCGGTCATCAATGAAGCTTTCGCGCGAAAGGTCTGGCCGAACGAAAATCCCGTGGGCAAGCGCTTCCGCATCGGCGATTACCCGGAAAATGCGGGCCGGCCGATTCCGGTGATCGGCGTGGTTTCGGATGCCAAGTATCTCGGCCTGGCCGACGCGCCCTATCCCGAAATGTTCTTCTCCATGGACCAGGAGGGTGCGAGCAAATCCATGACCCTCATCTTCCGGACCGCGCGGGACCCGTACGCGCTGGCAGGTGCGGTGCGCGGCATCGTGCGCGCCATCGATCCCAATCAACCCATCACGAAGGTGAGCACGCTCGAGACTCTGGTCGCCGAATCTGTTGCCCCGCAGCGCCTGACGACGATCCTGGGCGGCATTTTCGCCGCACTGGCTCTGCTATTGGCGGGCACCGGACTTTACGGCGTGATCGCGTACGCGGTGGCGCGGCGCACGCACGAAATCGGCGTGCGGATGGCGCTGGGCGCCAGCACGAGCCAGGTCGTCCGCCTGGTGCTGATGCAGGGGCTGCGGCTCACGCTGGCCGGTTTGGCCATCGGAATCGCCGGCGCGCTGGTCTTGGGGCGGCTGCTCGCCGGCCTATTGTTTCGGGTGAGCCCGCGCGATCCGCTCATCCTGGCCGGGGTGACTGGCGCGCTGGTGGCGCTGGCGCTGGCCGCGACCTATATTCCCGCCCGGCGGGCTGCCGCCGTCGAACCCATGGCGGCATTGCGGCATTACTAGCGTCCGCGACCGTTAGGGAGCGATTCCACCTAAGATCCGAACACCGGGGTGACGCGCGCGCCCGGCTGGAGCGGCGTTTCCGAGGGCAGCGCGACGGCATCGCCGGCCTTCAGCCCCTCGACGATCTGCAAGATCGGAA
>JAJYLS010000149.1 GCA_021787555.1 Acidobacteriota bacterium
CCCGCCTCAGGGGTGAACATCCGATACAGCAGCCACATCGTCTTACCGTGCACGCGGTAAATCGCCACCGGCGCCGGACGCACGCCGTTGAGGCCGTTCGGCAGCCATCCCTGCACGGCCTCCTGCTACCCTTCGACGATCCTCACGCTGAGCCCCAGCGCGGGCCGCGCCATCACGGTCAGGTTCGCCTCGCCCGCATTCCGCGTCAGCACGCGCAGCTCCTCCGCCGTCACCGGGCAATCGAAGCGGTCGAGCGCGTTGAGAAGATCGGTCGTGGAAAGAGCGAGCCCGGCAGGCGCGCAGGCAAGCCCGGCGGCAAGGGCAAGCAGGAAGCGAGACATAGAATCTTTCAGATCCGCGATAGGGCGTCGGAGTCCCACGCCGGCTCTTCCCGGTAATCCGCGTAAGGCGCGCCGCCGCGCGGCAGCAGCCGGCCATTCGCGTCCACCGCGCCCGCCACGATCACCGCGCGCGGCGCAATCGAGCGCGCAATCTCCGGCAGATCGGTGACCCGCAGCGCGTCCGGAACCAGTTCCGCCAGCGGACACGAATAAGTCTCGGCCTCCGCGATGCTGCGCCACGATACCAGGTGCCGCGCAAGGTACGTTTTTGCGATCCGCGGCTCGATCGCCGCGGCGCAAAGCGCGGGCACGGTCGAGTTGCCGCGCGCGGCCAGCGCAATCGATGCCCGCGGATAAGCATGTGCCAGCGCCGCTGCCAGCGCCGCGATATCCACCGTGCGCTGCCCCAGCAGGCTGTGCCCCAGGATCAGCGAGGCCCAGGCATAATTCTCTTCCGTCTGGTGCGAACGGGCGTACCCGATCGCGCCGGGGCTGAACTCCGCTTGCAGGTCCCCCACGCCGCGGACATCGGCGGCACACACCGCGATCCCGGCGCTGGCCAGTTGATCGCACAAGTCGCCTTCGTGCCAACTGTTGTTGCGGCCATTGGCGTCGATGACCAGCAGCATCCGGCTCCACTGCTTCTTCGGCAGGAAAAGCCACGCCGGCACCCAAACCTGCTTCGCGCTCGCGACCTCCACCGCCTGCACTTCGCAGTTGCGGTACCGCGTCGCGCCGCACACCGCCAGGCGCGCCTCCGCGACCGGCGCATCCATGCCCAGCAGCGCGCGCAGGTCCGGCTTTCCACCCGGCGTCCGGATCGCGCGCGCCCGCTCGCGCACCAGCGTGGCCGCGGGTTTGCTCGCGAAATCGCGGATGACGTTGCCTGTCTTGCCGCACCACAGCGTCTCGTCTTTTTCAGGGTCCGTCGGCGGCTCGTCTTCGATCGTGCGATCGCTGTGCTTCAGGAACCGCTCGAAAAAGTTGTATACCGCCAGCCGCATCGGATAAGACAGCGCGTGCGGCAGCGGCGATGCGAAGTGCTGCAACCGGTCCGCCGCGCCCAGGATCGAGTAGGCGTGCGATAGCTTGCCGAACTCCTCGCGCCCGCTGCGCGCGTAGGCCGGGGAGTACGTGCCGAAGAAATCGTGCGCGCTCACCGCCACCAGCAGCGGCTTGGGCGCCAGCGGCCAGAGCATGTCCCAGCGGTCGTATGCCACCGGCCCGGACCCGATCAGATCCTGTTCGGCATCGTCGGCGGAGCCTGGCGCCAAGAACGGGCTCACCGCGAAATTTTCGGTGTTGCCGGAACAGACCGCCGCCGCCGCCAGCCGCGTCTCCAACCCCGCCAGAATCATGGTGAGCGTGCCGCCGCCGGATTGGCCCGTCGAAGCCAGCCGCTGCGCATCCACCTGCGGCTGCGCCGCCAGAACGTCCAGGCTGCGCATCGCATCCCACAGCATCGCCCCGGTTGCGGTTTCACCCGCCAGCAGCATTTGCTTCCCGACCATGGTGTGCTCTTCGGTAGGTGAGCGCAGCCGCGTCAGCCAGCCACCCGGGCGCGGGTAATTGGTGCGCTCGCCCTGCCCGATCGGATCGAACGCCAGCACCACGTAACCCAGTTGCACCAGCCCCTGGCAGCCGCGTTGATACAGGGCATAACTCTTTCCGTTGTTCGAGTGCCCCATCTGGAATAGCACGCCGGGGTACGGCGCCGACCCCGTCTTGGGCAGGTAAAGATTCGCGGCCACAAAAAACCCCGGCCGGCTTTCATATACGATCTTCTCCACGCGGTACGCCGGGCGCTCGAATCCGCCCACCGTGCGGACATCGAGCGGCGTCCGCTCGGGCAGCCCGCCAACGATCTGCCGGAAAGTCCGCCGCGCCCAGTCCTGGTAGCCGCGGATCTCCGCCGGCGAGTTCAATCGCGCAATCCGCGCATTGCGCCGCTCGTATGCATCCCCCGCCAGCGCGGAGAGATAGTCCGGCAGGCATCGCGCATATTCACGGTAGTGGATGGCGGTCTGCTGCTGCGCGCGCAGTCCCGAAGCGGCCAGCGCGCAAGGCAGCGCGAGTATCCGGCGTCGTGTGATCATTGCGTCTCGTCATAATGGTACGAGCCCGCCCGGATGGTCGTCCGCACGCGCCCGTTCACCAACTCCATCGACTCCTCGATGCGCGGCCCCTTCACCGCGAAGCCGTTCTGCGGCAGCACGTGCGCCCGGCCGCCCATCCGCACCGTGTACGGCTGCTCCCCGAAATTCACCACCACGCGCGTGCCGTCCGCAAACCGCGTCTCCTGCACGTTCCGGTCAGCCGTCACGAAGCGATGGCTGAGCATCTCGCTCGCCGCCACGGCTTCGTTCAGCTTGCAGGTCTTGCGGTACGTGCTCAGGAAAACATCGCGCGCCGCCGGCCACGATCCGTTCCGCCCGGCCCACATCAGCGGAATGGTGCCGTAAAGAATGTTGAACGCGTCCTTTTTGGGCGTAATCTCGGGCGCCGCCGCCAGCAGAAAATCGCTCGAATCGCCCCAATACCACGTGGATGCGATGCAGTCGTGGAACACCAACTCCCACAGCGGAATCCGGTACTCGTGCCCGATGCCCCATTTGGCGTACACTCCCCACTTCGGGTACGGCCTGCCGGACGGCCCGCCGAACGTCTCGTCCTTCGTCTTGGGCCTCCTCAGATAGCCTGCCGGCCACGACGTGAAGCCGCCGCTCATCATCCCTTCGATGTAGTCGTCGTTCGGCACGGCCCACCAGCGCCCGTGCTCCGAGCCCACCACCAGCCCCAGCGAGCGCACGTAATGCAGCATCTCCATGCTGGCCTCGCGCTTGCCGGTGCGGGTCAGCGGATGGTGCTCATCGTAGCATTCATACAGGCCCTCCGCCGTAATCACGTCGATGAAGCGCCCGATGTAAGGGAACAGCGCCAGGTCCTTGGGGATGACCTGCTTCGCCACGCTGACCCACACCGCCGGGCAGCGCTTCATGTACTGCTTCTTGTCCCACGTCAACCATGCCTTCATGCGCGTTCCATCGGCCCGCAGCACCACGTTTTCGGGAACGTGGTCGCGATGCGGCGTGGCCTCCTGTCCCGGCTCGACCGGCAGAATGTCCGCGTAAACGTCATACGTGCTGGTCAGATATCCGAGCGCATTGATGGCCCTCATGTCTTCGGGCGTCACGCCGCGCCGCACCCCTTCCGAACCGCTGGTGTGCAGCAGCATTTTCTCCACGCCGGCTGCTTTGGCTTCGCGCGCAAAGCGCAGCGTTCCATCGCCCCACACGTCGGGCGCGCCGAACAGCCGGCTGATGTTGGGGTTCTCCTTCAGCTTTTCCGAAAAGGTCTTCACGAACCCGAGCTTGCGCGCGTAGACACGGTAGTATTTCGCCAGAGCCACGTAGCCGCCCTTCGCGGCGAAATGGTAAATGGCCCGCCGCGCGTACCGAAACCGCCGGTGGCTGGCCAGCCACACCAGCCGCGGAGCCGAGACGTGCGTCCCGGGCACGGCCCGCAGTTCGATGTAGCCATCGTCCGGCGTATCGGCAATCAGAGCATATCCGAAACCGCGGTCCACATCGCAAACCCCCACCCACGGCATGTCGATGTTGTCCAGCATGAACCGCGTCTTGGGCAGCGGGTGCAGATTCAGCGGATAGAGATGCCCATCCGCATAATCGGCCACCGCGAGCGCGATCGAGGGCGAGTCCAGAACGAACGGCTCAAGAAATACCACGTGCTCCAGTTCCACGTCGCGGTCCGCCATGTCCATTTCCACGATGACATCCGGACCCGCCGCCGTAAGCGACAGCTTCACCATCGCCGGCCAGCTTTTCCCGCCGGCATCCGCGAAATCGGAAACGAACGAGAGGCTCGACCCTTTCTGCTCGACATCGCGAAATCCGCGGTTCGTGCCCGCGGGCCGCGGCTGCGTCCATTCATGGCGGGCGGCTTTGTCCAGAATCGCGATCCGGCCGGCGCCCGCATCCACGCTCACCCGCAGATAGCGGTTTTCGATCGTTCGCACCGGGGCGGCACCGGCGCTCGCCAGAGCCAGCAATGCGCCCACTGCCAGCCGGCCGGGAAAGCCCGTGAGTTCCATAATGAGAAGAGTATCAGGCGTACATCTTCCGCGCCGCGTGCTAGTAATTAGGTAAAGATCACCGACATGAACCGACCGCAAATCAACCGGCGGCAATTCCTGGGAGGAATTGGCGCCGCCGCCTTGTCGCAGGCGGCCCTCCTCGCGCAGCGCCCCCCCGCGCGCCGTCTGCCGAATATCGTTCTCATCTACGCCGATGACGTCGGCTACGGCGATATCTCCTGCTACGGAGCCACCCGGGTCCATACCCCCAATCTCGATAAACTCGCCGGCGGCGGCATCCGGTTCACCAATGCCCACGCCAGCTCGGCCACCTGCACGCCCTCGCGCTACTCGCTCATGACCGGCCAGTACGCCTGGCGCCGCAAGGATACCCACATCCTGCCGGGCGACGCCCCGCTCCTGATGCGCCCCGGGCAAACCACGCTCCCCTCGGTGCTCCAGCACGCGGGTTATCGCACCGCCGTGGTGGGCAAGTGGCACCTCGGCCTGGGAAACGGAAATATCGATTGGAACGGCCACATCCAGCCCGGCCCCAACGAGATCGGCTTCGACTACTCCTTTATCATCCCCGCCACCCTCGATCGCGTCCCCTGCGTCTTCGTCGAGAACGACCGCGTCGCCAACCTCGATCCCAAAGATCCGATTCGCGTCAGCTATCGGCAGCCGTTCCCCGGCGAACTGGTCGCGCGCGAGCACCCCGAGCTCCTCCGCATGAAGTACAGCCACGGGCACGACCAGGCGCTCATCAACGGAGTCGGCCGCATCGGCTACATGATGGGAGGCAAGTCCGCGCTGTGGGTCGATGAAGATATCTCCACCACCCTCACCCGGAAGGCCGACGCATTTATCGAGCACGAGAAGGCCCGGCCGTTTTTCCTCTACTTCGCCGCTCACGATATCCACGTGCCGCGAATGCCCAATCAGCGTTTCGTCGGTGCCACTCCCATGGGCCCGCGCGGAGATGCCATCGCCGAGTTGGACTGGATGGTCGGCCAGGTCCTCGAAACCCTGGACCGCAACGGCCTCACCAACAACACCCTGGTGATGTTCTCCAGCGACAACGGCCCCGTCGTGGATGACGGCTATCAGGACCAGGCGGTGGAAAAGCTCGGCGACCACAAACCCGCCGGCATCTACCGCGGTGGCAAATACAGCATCTTCGACGGCGGCACGCGCGTGCCGTGGATCGCGCGCTGGCCGGGGCACATCAAGCCCGACGGCATCTCCGACGCCATGATGAGCCAGGTGGACCTGACCGCCACCCTCGCGGCCCTCTCCGGCCAGAAACTGCCGGACGACGGCGCGCCGGACAGCTTCAACGAACTCCGCACCCTGCTCGGCGAATCCTCCACCGGCAGGCCCTACGTCGTGGAGCAATCCGGGCCTCTCGCCATCATCCAGGACGGCTGGAAATATATCGAGCCCGGAAGAGGTCCGAAAATCAACCGGGCCACCAACACCGAAACGGGCAACGATCCCCAGCCGCAGCTCTACGACCTGCGGAAAGATCCGCACGAGCGAAACAACTTGGCAGCGCAGGATTCCTCCCGCGTCGCGCAGTTGCGCTCGCTCCTCGACAAAGTCAAGTCCGAAACCCGCACCCGCCCGTAACCGTGGCGCACTTTGGCGGCACTTGTGATCGTCGCCTGGCGATTCGCCTGTCCGCGCTTCGCGGTATCGCCGCTATCCCGCGTCCCGCAACGTCACCGCCGGGTCGATGCGCGTGGCCTGCCGCGCGGGGAAGTAGCACGCCGCCAACGCCACTCCCGCCAGCAACAGCGGCGCGCCTGCCACCAGCAGCGGGTCGGAAGCGGTCGTGCCGCCGGCCTTGGCAATCTGCGAAAAAATCGCCGCGAGGCCGCGGATGCCGGATGCCGCGACCGCCAGCCCGATCGCCGTGCCGCACGCCACCATCGCCGCGCCCTCCTTCATCACCAGCCCGAGCACGTCGCTTCCCCGCGCGCCCAACGCCACGCGAAGGCCAATCTCCCGCCGCCGCTGCGCCACCGAATAGGCCGTCACGCCGGCCAACCCCACCGACGCCAGGATCAGGCCGAAGATCCCGATCAGCCCGTAAATCCACACCGCCACATGGACCGGAGACATCATCTCTTCGATTTGTTCCACCATGGACCGCGCGTTGAACGGCGTGAGTTTGGGATCCATCGCCGAGATCTCGCGCCGCGCCGCCGCCAGCACATCCACGCCCGGCGCGCCGCGCAGCAGCAGGCTCACGCCTCGCAAGCCCGGCCGCGCGTAATCGGCGTCCGTGAGCGGCAGATAGATCACCGCGGGCGCATCCGCCGGCACCACGTCAAGGCCGTTCCGGATATTCTTCACCACCCCCACCACTTCCACCATGCGCGTCTTACCCTTGGTTCCGGGCAGCCGGCCCGAAGGCCCGCCCGGTACGGCGAACGTAGGCAGGTCCTCGTCGCCGATTTCCATGCGCCGCCCCAGCGGGTCCTCGCCTTTCCAGCAGTCGCGCACCAGCTTCTCGCTCACGATGGCCGCGCTCGATCCCGCGCCTTCGTCTTCCTCGCGAAACCCGCGCCCGCGCAGAATCGGAATCCCCATGGTGTCGAAAAACTCCCTGGCGACAACGTACCTCCGCGCCGAGTGCAGGACCTTGGAACCGCCCGGCCCGGGAACCGAGAAGGTGACGCTCGGTTTGCCGATCATGGTCATGGGAACGGAATCGGCGTAGCTGGCCGCCAGGATGGCAGGATCGGTCTTCAGCCGGTCGTGCAGCTTCCGGAAAAACGCGGCGGCCCGCTCGCCCGAATAGCCGTCGCGAATGGGATCGAGCGAGAGCAGGCTGAGATGCCGCGCGTCGAAGCCGGTCTCGATCCCGGTCATCTTCTGTTGCGCGACCACCAGAAAACCGGTCATCTGGAGTAGCGCCAGCGAGCCGGCCACCTGCGCGACCACCAGCAGGTTGCGCAGGCTCAGCCGCCGAAAACGATGCAGCCGCACATCCCCGCCCTCCTTCAGGGCGGGAACCAGATCGCCGCGCGTGGCCTGAAGCGCCGGCACCAACCCGAATGCCAGGCCCGTGAACAGCGTCAGCCCGATGCTGAACAAAACCACCCGAGCGTCGGGCTCGAGGTGAAAATGGAGCGGCATGGGCCAGGGAATCTTCGCCTGGGACGCCAGGCCCATAAGCCACTCCGCCAGCAGCAGGCCCAGCACGCCCGCCCCGCCGGCCACCAGCATGCTCTCCGTCAAAAGCTGGCGAATGAGGCGCCCCCGTCCCGCGCCCAGCGCCAGCCGCATGGCGATTTCCCTGCGCCGCCCGGCCGCCCGCGCCAGCAGCATGTTGGCCACGTTCGCGCTGGCGATCAGCAGGATCATGCCGCCCAACAGCGTGTAGAAGCCCGTGAGGAACGGGATGTCCCGCTTGGGCACAGGCAGCATTTTGCCGCCGGGCAGAAACACCACCCGCCGCCCCTTCTGATCGCGGTTGGGATCGGCGTATTCCCGCTCGAGTTGCCGCGCGACGGTGTCCAGAGCGGCTTCCGCGCGCGCCGGGGGAACCCCCGGGCGCAGCCGCGCAACCACGTGAAAAATGGCGCGGTCGTGATGTTCCAGCGCATCGCCGGAAAGCTCCGGCGCCATCCCCAGCGGTGCGATCTGCCCCGCCGCCAGCCACAGGTCCGCGGCGTAGATCATCGGCGACGCGCCCTGGAAATCCGCCGGCGCGATCCCTACCACCACGCACGGATACCCGTTGATGCGCAGCGCCCGCCCGATCGCCGCGCGGTCCCCGCCCACCGCCCGCTGCCAGAAACCGTAGCTCACCACCACGCCCGGCGCGCGGCCCGGCCGGTCGTCGCCCGCATCGAAGACGCGCCCCAGCAGCGGCCGCACCCCGAGCGTCGCGAAGTACGAGCCCGACACCAGGTGCCCCCACACCCGCTCCGTCCGCCCGCCGAGCGTCACCGCCAGCGGCACCGGCGCGGCATAGGCCATCGCGCCCGAAAACAGGTCCGTCCGCGCCGCGTAGCGCCGGTAATCCGGCCACGCCGCCGGCGCTTCCAACAACTCCAACTCGTCCGGCCGCGCGATGCCCGGCACGTCCCGCAACACAAACCCGTTCAGCTCGCTGAAGGCCGACGTCGCCACCGCGATCCCCAGCGTCAGCGAAACCACCGCCACCGCCGTAAACCCCGGCGAACCCCGCAGCGCGCGCAACCCGTAACACAAGTCTTGGCGGAGGTCGGAAAAGAGCCGCATAACGCCCCCTTTAGACTCCTCACCGGGCCACGGAGTTCCCGGCGGTCGCTACTTCGCGCCCATATTCTCGTACCACTTCAGCTTGTTGCCGCCGATACACGCAATGTCCGGCCGGCCGTCGCCATTGATATCCGCCACCACGCAGGCATTCGCCGCGATCCCGCCCGCGTCCAGCGCGCGCCGCTTCCACTGGTCCCCCGCCGCGGAATAAATGTACACGCTGTGCCCGTCCCCGCGATACCCCGCGATCACTTCATCCCGCCCGTCGCCGTTCAAATCGGCGGTCTGGATGGTGTGCCCCTGCACCAGCGAGTTGTCGATCACCTCCCGCTTCCACTCGCCCGCATGCTGCCGGTAGATCGCCACCTCGTTCCCGTGCCACGGCTCGATGGTCGCGAGGAACCGCTCCGCGCCCAAGTGCCCCACCGCAACGTCGCTCGACCCCGATTTCGGCCACGGTGCGGGATCGCCCCTGGCAATTTCCGTCCGCGTCCACGCGCCGTTCTTGCCCAGCTTGAAAAGGTGAATCCCCGTGAAGCTCGCCGTCAGGATCTCGTCGCGGCCATCCCCGTCCCAGTCGAAGATGTAAATCCCGTGCACCACGCCCGTATTTTCGTCGCTGATCAGCTCGCGCTTCCATTCGCCCGGGCGATAGAACACCAGCGGCGTGCGGTCGCGGTAATCCGGCGCCGTGGCGTGCGGCCCGTTCAGCGCCGCGTCGATCACCACCGGCTTCCCGCTGCCATCGATGTCGGCGGTCCGCAGCCGATGCGACGTCGGCAGCCGGTCGATCTCCCGGATCGACCACGGCTCGCGCGGATCCCCCTTGGGCCGCAGCACGGAAACGATGCCCGCGCTGTCTCTGGCTTCCATGCCGAAGCCGCTGGCCAGCACGATTTCATCGCCGACGACCGTGCAATTGATCATGTGCGACAAACCCCCGGCGAGCACGTGCCGCGCCCAGGTGGGATTCTCGTACCACACCAGTTCGCTCATCCCGCTGCCGAGCGCGATCAAGTCGGGCTTGCCGTCGTGGTTGAGGTCGGCGGCCATCAGGTGGTAGCCGCCGCGAAGATCGTTGGCGATAGTATGTTCGGAAAACATGGCGGGCGGAGCGGCGGCTGCCAGCGGCAGCGCCAGTGCAATAACAAAGAAGGTGCGATCCACTCCAACAGTATCGCGCGCCTACGGCTGTCGTGGCTTCCCGCCGCCGCCGGCTGGGAGCGCACCTGTCATTTTGAGTGGCCCGGAGAGCCGAGGACCAGCAGCGGGACCACGGCGCCAGCCACGGCGCCCAGAATCAACGGCAGGTTGTTGTCGCCGAGCATGAAAGAAATCAGCAAGCCGGCGAGCGAGCCCATCCCCGCGCCGATCACGGCCACCATGATGCGCTTGGCCACGCCTCATTGTACCCCGGCCCCGTAGCGCACCCCTCGGCGCGAAAATAGGACCATGCAAGCCTGCGTCCTCGACTCTCCCGCTCCTGTCGAATCCAACCCGCTGCGCATGGCCGCTCTGCCCCGCCCCGCCCCCGGTCCCGGCGAAGTGCTGATCCAGGTGCACGCCTGCGGCGTCTGCCGCACGGACCTCCACGTCGTCGAAGGCGAACTCCCGGCGCGCAAATCGCCGCTCGTCCCCGGCCATCAGGTAGCCGGCACTGTCGAAGCCATGGGCGCCGGAGCTTCGCGCTTCGCCAAGGGCGCCCGGGTCGGCGTCCCGTGGCTCAACCGCACCGATGGCACCTGCGAATTCTGCCGCTCGGGCCGCGAGAACCTCTGCGAGCACGCCGCCTTTACCGGCTGGATGGTGGATGGCGGCTACGCCGAGTACATGGTCGCGCCCCAGGATTTCGTCTACCGGCTTCCGGAGGGATTTGCCGACCTGCACGTCGCCCCGCTGCTCTGCGCCGGCATCATCGGATTCCGCACGCTCCGGCTCTCGGGCGTCCAGCCCGGCGGCACGCTTGGCATGTGGGGATTCGGCGCGGCGGCCCACGTGGCCATTCAGGTGGCGCGGCACTGGAACATCGCCGTCTACGCCTTCTCGCGTGACGCCAAACACCGCGGCCTCGCGCTCGATCTCGGCGCCGCGTGGGCCGGCGGCTCCTTCGACGCGCCGCCGGTGAAGCTCGATGCGGCCCTGATCTTCGCCCCCGCCGGCGAACTCGTGACCGCGGCTCTCGCCACGCTCAAGCGCGGCGGCACGGTTTCCATCGGCGGCATCCACATGAGCCCCATCCCACCGATCGACTACGGCCAGATCTACCACGAGCGCGTGATCCGCAGCGTAGCCAACAACACGCGCCAGGATGGTGAAGATTTTCTGCGCATCGCGGCCGAAATCCCCATCCACACCGAAGTGCGCGAGTTCGCGCTCGAAGACGCCAACGCCGCTCTGCAAGCCCTGAAGCACGACGCCATCCGCGGCGCCGCCGTGCTGCGGATCGCTTAAACACTTACGCCGCCGCCGCGCGCAGCTCCGGCACCACCACCCACGCGCGCTTGCGCCACGACTCCAGGCCCCTTTCCGCGAGCTGCACGCCCTTGGCCCCTTCCAGCAGGTTCCACCGGAACGGCTCGCCCTTCACCACGTGCCGCAGAAACAGCTCCCACTGCCGCTTGAAGGCGTTATCGAACGTCTGCTGCTCGGGCACCTTCTGCCAGCCGGCGAAATAATCCAGCGGGCTCTCGATATCCGGGTTCCACACCGGCCGCGGCGTGGCGCCGTACGGCTGGATCCAGCAATGCCGCAGCCCCGCCACGGCCGTGCCGCGCGTGCCATCCACCTGGATGGTGAGCAAATCGTCGCGCCGCACCCGCACGCACCACGACGAATTGAAATGCGCCACGATTCCGCTTTCGATTTCGAAGGTGGCGTAAACCGCGTCCTCCGCCGTGCACTGGTAGGGCTTGCCCGCCTCATCCCAGCGCGTGGGAATGTGGGTGGCGCCCAGGCAGGAAACCGCCGTCACCGGCCCGAAGAGGTTGTCGAGCACGTAGCGCCAGTGGCACAGCATGTCGATGATGATGCCGCCGCCGTCCTCCGCGCGGTAGTTCCACGACGGCCGCTGCGCCGGCACGGTGTCGCCCTCGAAAACCCAGTAGCCGAATTCGCCGCGCACCGAAAAGATGCGCCCGAAAAACCCCAGATCCTTGAGGGTTTGCAGCTTCATCAGACCGGGCAGCCAGAGCTTATCCTGCACTACCCCGTGCTTCACGCCCGCGCTTTCCGCCAGCCGGTAGAGTTCCAGCGAGGTCTCAAGCGAGCCGGCGATGGGCTTTTCGCAATAAATATGTTTCCCCGCGGCGATGGCGCGGCGCACGGCCTCGGCCCGCCGGTCGGTGGTTTGCGCGTCGAAGTAGACCGGGTAGTCGCGGTCGGACAGGGCGGCGGCAAGATCGGTGGTCCACGGCAGCCCGCCGCATTCCTTGGAGATGGCTTCCAGCTTGACCGGATTGCGCCCCACCAGCAGCGGCCGCGGCATGATGGCCTCGCTGTCGCCGAGCGCGACCCCGCCTTCCTGCATAATGGCCCACAGCGACCGCCGCAGGTGCTGGTTCAGGCCCATGCGCCCGGTGACGCCGTTCATGACGATTCCGATCGAATGAATCTGCTTTGCGGACACGGCTTAGCTCCTCGGCTTCTCCGTGCATTGCGGATGCGCCCCCGCGGGCAGCGGCGGCGCTTCCACCCCCGCGCGCGGCAGCGTGCCATCGAGTTCCTGGCGCCAATGTGCCACATCGCCCGCCGGTCCGTAGCAGTAGATCATGCGCATGGGCGCCGGGCCGGTGTTGGTCAACTGGTGAAACGCGCGCGGCGGAATGTACACCGCCTGACCGGCCCGCATTTCGCGCCGCTCGGAGCCGAGGCACATCTCGCCCGTGCCTTCGATGACGAAGTAGATCTCCTCCTGCTCCTGGTTATGCCACGGCACCTGCCCGCCGTTGGGCTCCAGGGTCACGTGGCCCATCGAGAAGGCCGCGGCCTGGATGGGGCTCGCGCCGCCCACGAGGTTCTGCGTGCGGCGCCGTGCCGGATAGCTTCGGCCAGCGATTTCCGCAAGATCGGCAATTGTCATAATAAACCCCCATTGTCGCGCGAAAATCGCACCCTGAAAACGGCACCTGCCGCCGCGCTCCCGCACCGTTCCAACCTCCGCGCCGCCCCAACCGCCACCCCGCCCCCAACCTCCGCACTGTTACAGGTTGTCAGAATTGTTGATAATTCGTGCCACAGAAACTGCCAAATGTGCCACCAACAGCTAAACGCTACGCCGTCAGGGAGGATCTATGCTTGGCGGCAGATATCAGCATCGGGCGTTTCCCGTCAAGTTGACGCACACCAGTCCAACTCCCGGTCCGCGCGGTCCGCCCGCAGGTGACTGCCGGCTTCGTACCGTCGCAAGTGATTTGGGTAAACCGCTGGTTCTAAACCCAGCAAATCTGACCGCTATTGGCTCAGGCACGCGTAACACACAGCACGAGTAGGAGGGATGTCTACCTTTAGTGCCCTCTGCTACACTGCCGGTGAATATGACAGCAGATCGGATGCCGAACCAAACAAAACGGCCCGCGATTCCCATTCAGGACGAATTGCCTGTTATTATTCGCGCGCTTCGGCAGCCGGCAGGCGATGATCCGCGTTTCCAATCCATGGAGCTGATTCAGCAAAACCGTGCCGAGTTTCTGAAGCGAGTGCATGCTACGTGGAAGCAAATTCATAAGCAGTCTTTGGAGGAGATCCTGCAAATCGAGGCGATCTTAACGCCAGATCATCGCAAGCAGCTGCCGAAGGACTTTGTGTGGTTCCTCAACCGCACGGCACTGTTGTGGCGCCGCATCAACGACGCGCTGGTGTGGCTGCTCGTGGGCCAGCAGGATCACGTCATACGCATGGTCTGCCATCGAAAGGATCGGTTGCGGCTCTCTGAGGCGAACTCAGGACCGATGCTGAAGTTTCTCGAAAACGTGAACGCTGATCCTCAGACAATAGTAATTTGGTCGGACGCGGCCACCTGCGTGGACGTTGGCGACATTGTCTGCAAAAGCTTCTCAGGACGGCTAAATGGGTTTATCGAGGTCAAGGAAGGCGTTATCAATGAGAAAATCCTTGACTTGATGGTTACGAAAGGTACACCCGGTGAAATTACCTCGCGAATTGCCGACTTTGCGGAGCAGTACGGACCAAAAGCGATGAAGCAACTGGACCGCGTGGTGCGCCAACACCAGCGTCACGGGCAGGTCACGGACATCCTGAATCACGATCGCGGTTTTCACCCGCATCGTCAGGCTGAGGTGACCATTTCAGAATCCGCCGTCCCGGTTGAAAGCTATGATCACCAATTGCAACAGATCATCGACAGCCCCGCAGACGCTGTTGCGATTCAGTGCATCGACCGCTGCCTATGGGTCTATGCTGACCGCAACTCATCCAAACCAATCGACGAAAAGTTCAAGCACTTTCAGCAAGCACTCTCATTAGCCTGCCCCGAGGCAGA